>NZ_JAUQTA010000002.1:0-356517 GCF_030580915.1 Nocardioides jiangxiensis | reverse complement strand
CCATCGCGTCGAACGTGTTGTCCTCCGGCAGCGGGACGCCGACGGCCTTGGTGAGCAGCGGACGGAACGCCTTGATCGCCTTGCGACCGACCGGGAAGACCCGCTCCATGTACCAGGCGAGGGCCTCGGGCAGCGCGAGCAGCCGCAGCGTCTCCGCGGTGGGGGCGCAGTCGACGACGACCGTCTCCCAGTCGCCGGAGAGCACGTGGCGCCGCAGCTGCAGCAGCGCCAGCACCTCCTCGGCGCCCGGGATGACCGTGAGCTCCTCGGCTGCCACCGGGTCGACGCCGGCCGCGTCGAGCACGGAGAGCAGGTAGCGCTGGATGTCGGCCCAGGACTCCTCGAAGAGGCGCTGGGCGTCCACCTGCTCGACGTAGAGGTTCTCGGCGACACGCGTCGGGGTCGGGCCGATCGCGCACCCGAAGGCGTCGGCCAGGGAGTGCGCGGCATCGGTGGACAGGATCAGCGTGCGGCGTCCGGACGCAGCCGAGGCGACCGCGGTCGAGGAGGCCGTCGTGGACTTGCCCACGCCGCCCTTGCCGGTGAACAGCAGGATGCGCACTGCTCCAGGACCCCGTGTCAGAGCGACTCGACGCGCTTCTTGAGCCCCTTGAGCGCGGTGTCGATGAGGATCTTCTCGCCCTTGCGCTTGATCATGCCGATCATCGGGATCGCGAGCTCCGCGGTGAGGCTGTAGGTCACCTCGGTGCCCTCCTCGACGGGCTTCAGCACGTAGGAGCCGTCGAGACGGTGCAGCATGCGGCCCTCGGCGAGCGTCCAGGAGACCTCGAGGTCGTGCCAGGTGTAGGCCAGCGTGTACGCGTCGCGGATCGGCGGCACGTCGAGCTCGAAGTGCACCTTCTCGGCACGCTGCCCGGGCTCGCCCGCGACCACCTCGGCGGCCATCACGCCCTTGGCCCAGACGGGGTACGCCGCGAAGTCGGCGATGACCGCCATGACCTCGCCCGGCGACGCGTCGACGACGATCGACGACGTGGTCTGTTCGGCCATCAGGACAACCTCCGTGGGGCTGGCGGGTCCGGCAACCGTACCGGATACCCGCGGTACGCCGGACGCCGGTAACGTGCCGCCCGTGCGCGAGTTCTCGACTCCCCCGGCGCCTGCGCTTCCCCAGGCGGGCGACCTCGGCAACCTGACCGACGACGTCGTCGTCAATGCCACCGCGCACGGCGAGACCGCCGTCGTGGTCCGCCGCGACGGCGCCGGGGCCTGGACCGAGGTCTCCGCGGCCGCCTTCCGGGCCGAGGTCACGGCGACCGCGAAGGGACTGGTCGCGACCGGCGTCCAGCCCGGTGACCGGGTGGCGATCCTCGCGCGCACGCGCTGGGAGTGGACCGTCCTCGACTACGCCATCTGGTTCGCCGGCGGCGTCAGCGTCCCCGTCTACGAGACCTCCTCCGTCGACCAGCTCACGTGGATCCTCGAGGACTCCGGGGCCACCGTCGTCCTCGTGGAGCACGCCGCGCACGCGGAGCGCGTGGCGGCCACCGGGTCCACGGCACAGGTCCTGGTCATCGACGACGGCGCGCTCGCCGACCTCGCCGCGAAGGGTGCCGGTGTGACCGACGCCGACCTCGAGGAGCGTCGCACGCAGGCCGGGCCCGGCGACCTCGCGACGCTGGTCTACACCTCGGGCACCACCGGCCGACCGAAGGGCTGCATGCTCACCCACGGCTCGCTGATGAGCGAGATCACGCTGGCCACCCACGAGCTCCCCGACATCTTCGCCGAGGACGCCGGCACCACGCTCCTCTTCCTCCCCCTCGCCCACGTCTTCGCCCGCGTCGTGCAGCTGGGCTGCATGCGCGCGCGGGTGAAGATCGCCCACTCCTCCGACATCCGCGGGCTCGCGACGTACCTCGGCGAGCTGGAGCCGTCGTTCGTCTTCGGGGTGCCACGGATCTTCGAGAAGCTCTTCAACGCCGCCTCCCAGCAGGCGGCCGCCGACGGCAAGGGCCGGATCTTCGACCGGGCCGTCGAGACCGCGATCGCCTGGTCGCGCGCCCAGGACACCCACGGCCGGGTGCCGGTCCGCCTGCGCGCGCAGCACGCGCTCTTCGCCCGCCTCGTCTACGGGCGGATCCACGAGCGGCTCGGGGGCCGCTGCACGTGGGCCTTCTCCGCCGGGGCACCGCTCGGCGAGCGGCTGGGCCACTTCTACCGCGGCATCGGGATCCCGGTGCTCGAGGCCTACGGCCTCACCGAGACCTCCGGCGCGCTCACCGTGAACTCGACGTCAGCGCAGAAGGTCGGCTCGGTCGGTCGCCCGCTGCCCGGGACGGCGGTCAGGGTCGCCGACGACGGCGAGCTGCTCTTCCGCGGCCCCCAGGTCTTCCGTGGCTACTGGCACAACGCCGAGGCCAGCTCCGAGGTGCTCGAGCCGGCGAGCGAGGGCGGCTGGTTCCACACCGGCGACGTCGGCGAGGTCGACGACGAGGGCTTCGTCCGGATCACGGGCCGCAAGAAGGAGCTGCTGGTCACCGCCGGGGGCAAGAACGTCGCCCCCGCGATCCTGGAGAACCGGCTCCGGTCGCACCCGATCGTCAGCCAGTGCATGGTGGTCGGCGACGGCGAGCCGTTCATCGGCGCCCTCGTCACCATCGACGCCGACGCCTTCGCCCAGTGGGCCGAGAGCACCGGCAGGTCGGGCAGCATCGCATCGCTGGTCGACGACCCCGACCTGCGCGCGGAGGTGCAGCGCGCCGTCGACGCCACCAACAGCGCGGTGAGCCAGGCCGAGGCGATCCGGAAGTTCACGATCCTCCCCGAGGACTGGACCGAGGAGGGCGGCCAGCTGACGCCGTCACTGAAGCTCAAGCGCACCGTCGTGATGCGCGAGTTCCGGCGCGACGTCGCCGCCCTGTACGGGCGCTGATGCCATCCGGCGGGACCAAAGTCCTAGTCCAAATGGGTCATATGTCGGTCGGATGGTCACCGAACCTCTCCAGATGAGGCATTGTGATGCATGCAACTCGGGAGGGAGTTGCTGACGGGACGGTTCTGGGAGGGAAACCGAGTCGTCCGGTCATGGTCACCTATTTCATCGAGGGTGTCATGGACCGTAGGAAGATCCTGCTTGTCCTGGCAGCGGTCATCGCCGCGCTGGGAACCATGCTCGTCTGGCTCTACGTACGCGGCGCTGACGGCCGCGCACAGGCGCAGTACGAGACTGTCAACGTCCTCGTCGCGACGCAGGACATCGCGCCGGGCGAGACGTTCGCTGCCGCATCGCAGGCCGGCAAGTTCGAGAAGAAGGCGGTTCCCGCCAACGTCGTGCTCTCCGGGGCACAGACTGACCTCTCCGCGCTCGACGGTGAGGTCGCGCTGACCACCGTCTACGCCGGCGAGCAGATCATCTCCGCCAAGTGGGGCGGCTCCAGTGCCGTCGACGTCACCTCGAAGGTGATCGCGATCCCCAAGGGCAAGATGGCGGTGACGGTCAACCTGACCGACCCGCAGCGCCTCGCCGGCTTCGTCCGGCCCGGCTCGCAGGTCGCCGTCATGGTCGCGGTCGACGACCAGAAGGCCGACACCTACTACGCGAACACGCTGCTGCAGAAGGTCACCGTCCTCGGCGTCGGCGACACCTCGACGGTCACGAAGACGAAGACCACCAAGGACGGCGAGTCCACCACGGACGCGGTGCCGCAGACCCTCGTCACGCTGGCCGTCACGCAGAAGCAGGCGGAGCAGCTCATGTGGGGCACCAACTTCGGGACCCTGTCGCTCGCGCTGATCACCGACACCACCGACCTCTCGACGACCCCCCGGGTCACCGAGAAGAACCTCACGAGCTGAGGCCGTCATGCCCGTCATCGTCGAAACCGACGCGGGCACCGTCGAGGCACTGGCCCGGGCACTTCCGCCCGGCACCCACGCCGTCGACGGCACCGTCCCGCTGAACGCCTGGCTCCTGCACCGCACCGACGAGTACGTCGTCGTGCTCGGGCCCGGCCTGGACCTCACCGAGGCGATCGCCACCTGCGAGAGCCTCCGGCTGACCCGTCCCACGACCAGCGTCGTGCTGGTCCGCCACGAGGTCGACACCGACGTCCTGTACCGCGCCATGCAGGCCGGCTGCCGCGACGTCGTACGCACCGCGGACGCCGACGGCATCCGCGCCGCGGCCGCCCGTGCCCACCAGCTCTGGGAGGCCTTCAGCGGCCAGAGCGCTTCGGGCCCGCACGGCTCGCTGATCACCGTCTTCGCCCCCAAGGGCGGCGTCGGGAAGACCACGACGTCCGTCAACCTCGCGCTGGCCCTCGCCGACGGAGGCTCGCGCAAGGTCTGCCTGGTCGACCTCGACCTCGCCTTCGGCGACGTCGCGATCACGATGCAGCTCTTCCCGACGCACACCATCGAGGAGGCGATCGGCTCCGAGGACGGCATCGACCCCGCCCTCGTCGCGTCGCTGCTGACGCGTCACGAGGAGTCCCTCATGGTGCTGGCGGCGCCGAACCTGCCCGACGGCCGCGACCGGGTCACCGCCCGCCTCGTCTCGCGGATGCTCCGCACGCTGCGCCAGCAGTTCGACTACGTCGTGGTCGACACCGCGCCGAACTTCGACGAGCAGACGCTGCAGGCGCTCGACGAGACCGACGAGTGCATCGTCATCGCGACGCTCGACGTGCCGACCCTGAAGAACGTCAAGGTGGCGCTCGAGACGCTCGACCTGCTCAACATCGCGCAGGGCCACCGGCACCTCGTCCTCAACCGCGCGGACGACGCCGTCGGCCTCGACAACGACAAGGTCGAGGCGATCCTCGGCCTGCCGGTCACCACGCCGATCCCGTCCTCGACGGACATCGCCGCGGCGACGAACGCCGGCAAGCCGATCGTCCTCTCGAGCCCCGACCACGCCGCGAGCCGGGCCTTCCGCCAGCTCGCCGGGCACATGGCGCTCGCTGCGGGCGACACCGACCACCCGGTCGTCGGCGAGGGCTCCGACGGCGCTGGCCGGGTCCGCAAGCTGCGACTGAGGAGGGCCGGCGCATGAGTCTCGCCGATCGCCTGAGGGCGGCCCAGGACGCCGCGGCCGCCGAGGCAGCCGCTGCCGCCGCCGCTGCCGCGGTCGCGGGTGTCCCCGAGGTGGAGACGATCGATGCGGGCCTGCCCGCAGCCGACGCCGTCGAGACCGTGCCCGTCGTCGACGCGGCCCCGCCCGCGCCCCTCGCCCCGCCTGCGCCGGCCGTGCAGCCGGCGCCGATCGTGCCGGTCGTGCCGGCTGCAGCGGTCCAGCCGCCGCTGCCGCCGGCCCCCGTGGCGCCGTCGCACCGCCGGGCGCCCGAGGAGACGCCGGGTGCGGAGGTCGCGAACCTCGCCACCCGCCGTGCCGCCGTCGGCGGTGCGGACAAGTTCGCCGAGCTGAAGGCCGCGGTGCACTCCGAGATGCTCAAGCAGCTCGGACCGCAGCTCTACGAGGCCGACGTCCCGTCGGAGGAGCTGGGCGCCAAGGTCCGTGCGACGCTCAAGGACGTCCTCGCGGCGCAGGACCGTCCGCTGTCGACGGCCGACCGTGCCCAGGTGACCAAGGAGATCACCGACGACATCCTCGGCTACGGGCCGATCGAGGCGCTGCTGGCCGACCCGGAGGTCACCGAGGTCATGGTCAACGGACCGCAGATGGTCTTCGTCGAGCGCGCGGGCAAGCTCACCAAGACCCCGGTCCAGTTCGACGACGACCAGCACCTGCGCCGCATCATCGACAAGATCGTGTCGCGCATCGGCCGCCGCGTGGACGAGTCCTCCCCCATGGTGGACGCCCGTCTCCCCGACGGGTCGCGTGTCAACGCCGTCATCCCGCCGCTGGCCATCGACGGCTCCGCGCTGACGATCCGCAAGTTCGCGACCGACCCGTTCACGGTGCAGGACCTGATCAGCTTCGGGTCGCTCTCGCAGCGCACGGCGGACTTCCTCGAGGCCTGCGTCCGCGGCAAGCTCAACATCATCGTCTCGGGCTCCACCGGCGCCGGGAAGACCACGACGCTCAACGTGCTCTCCAGCTTCATCCCCAACGACGAGCGCATCGTCACCATCGAGGACGCCGCCGAGCTGCAGCTCAAGCAGGAGCACGTCGTCCGCCTGGAGTCCCGCCCGCCGAACATCGAGGGCAAGGGCGCGATCACGATCCGCGACCTGGTCAAGAACAGCCTCCGCATGCGTCCCGACCGGATCGTCGTCGGCGAGGTCCGCGACGCCTCCGCGCTCGACATGCTGCAGGCGATGAACACCGGCCACGACGGCTCGATCACCACCCTGCACTCCAACGGCCCGCGCGACACGCTCGCCCGCATGGAGACGCTGGTGCTGATGGCCGGCATGGACCTGCCGATCCGCGCCATCCGCGAGCAGGTCGCCTCGGCGGTCGACGTGATCGTCCACCAGGCCCGCCTGCGGGACGGCTCCCGCCGGATCACCCACGTGACCGAGGTGGAGCGCATGGAGGGCGACATCATCACCCTCCAGGACATCTTCGTCTACGACCACTCGCGCGGCTTCGACGCCGACGGCAAGAGCCTCGGCGGCCTCCGCTCGACCGGACTCCGCCCCAAGTTCCTCGAGAAGATGGAGCACGCCAACGTGCGGGTCGACCCGCTCGTCTTCGCCCGGGACGGTGTGGCATGAGGCGCGTGCTGCTGGCCACGCTCGCGTGCTGCGCCGTGCTGGCCCCGGGGCAGGCCCGGGCGGCCGACGCCCCGGCGACGGTCAGCCACATCGAGGCGCACGACGGCACGCTGGACCTGCTGGTCTCCGTCCCGGCCGGCGCGCACATCGACCTCCCCGGCGTCAGCGTCACGGTCGACGGCGCGGCAGCCGACACCGAGGCCAGCCTCGCCGGGTCGGCATCGGCCGTGACCATCCGGCGTACGACGGTGCTCGCGATGGACACCAGCGAGTCGATGAAGGGCGCACGCTTCGCGGCGGCACGGGCGGCCGCGAAGAGCTACCTCGCGTCGGTGCCCGCCGACGTCGCGGTGGGCATCGTGACCTTCGACCGTTCCGTCCACGCCCTGCTCGCCCCGACCACCGACCGCGCAGCCGCGAACCGGGCCGTCGACGGCCTCGAGCTGGCCCACGGCACGGTGCTCTACGACGGCATCAAGGCCGCCGTGAAGCAGCTCGGCACGGAGGGCCAGCGCACCGTCCTGCTCCTCTCCGACGGCAGGAACACCAACCGGACCACGCTCTCCTCGGTCACCTCCGCCGTCTCCGCGGCGAAGGTCTCGCTCGACGCGGTCGCCCTCGACCAGTCCGCGAGCGACCTGGGCGCCCTCCGTGCACTCACGCACGCGGGCAAGGGACAGCTCGTGCCGGCCGACGCCGCCGCCGTGGGGAAGGCGTTCGCCGCCGAGGCGGCCGTGCTCGCCCGCCAGGTGCAGGTCACCGTGAAGGTCCCCGCGTCGGTGACGGCCACGGAGGCCGACGTCGCGGTGGCGCTCCCGGTCTCCGGCGGCAGCACGCTGCACGCGACGACGTACGCCGTCGTGCGGGACCGCGGCGTGACGCCCACGAAGGCGGCGTACCAGCTCAAGGAGGCGACCCACGCGCTCCAGCTCCCGCCGGGCGTGCTCTACGGCGGCCTGGCGGCGTTCGGCCTCGGCATCGCGGTCCTGCTGGCCGGCGTCCTGTCGATGGCCGGCGGCGACCGCGGGCTGCGCAGCGTCGAGCAGCGGATCGCCGCCTACGGCCCCGGCGCGGTGCTGCACAAGGTGCAGGCGAAGAGCGAGTCCGCCTTCAACCTCGACCAGGCCAAGGAGGCAGCCGCCTCCATGCTCCACCGCAACAAGGGACTGGAGGCCCGCATCGAGCAGCGGCTCGAGGCCGGCGGCTCGGCGCTCAAGCCGGCCGAGTGGCTGCTGCTGCACGGCGTGATCGCCATGCTGGCCGGCCTCGTCGGCCTCATGCTCGGCGGCGGGAGCCTCCTGCTGCTGCTGGTCGGCCTCGGCCTCGGTGTCGCACTCCCCTGGTGGTGGCTGGGACGCAAGCAGAAGAAGCGGGTCCAGGCGTTCAACTCCGGACTCGCCGACACCCTGCAGCTCATCGCCGGCAGCCTCTCGGCGGGCATGTCGCTGGCCCAGGCGATCGACGCCGTCGTCAACGAGGGCAACGAGCCGATCGCGGGCGAGTTCAAGCGGGTCCTCATCGAGAGCCGCCTCGGCGTGCCGCTCGAGATCGCGCTCGAGGGCATCGCGCAGCGGATCGAGAGCGTCGACTTCGCCTGGGTCGTCATGGCCATCCGGATCCAGCGGGAGGTCGGCGGCAACCTGGCCGAGCTGCTCACCACCGTCGCCGCGACCCTGCGCGAGCGGGACTACCTGCGCCGCCAGGTGCAGACGCTGTCGGCCGAGGGCCGGCTCTCGGCGTACATCCTGATCGCCCTGCCGATCGCCATGGCGGCGTACCTGTTCCTGACCCGACGCAGCTTCCTCGCGCCGCTCTACACGACCGGGCTCGGCTACCTGATGATCGCGGGCTGCATCGTCCTGCTCACCCTGGGCTGGGTCACCATGAGCAAGATCGTGAAGGTGGAGGTCTGAGATGGTGCTCTTCCTCGGCGCGCTGCTGATCTTCGGCGCCCTGTTCCTGGCCTTCTCGGCCTCCGGTGGCCTCAGCCCCGAGCGTGCGGGCGTCTCCCGCTCGCTGGCGGTGCTGCAGGCCATGACGGAGGCTCCCGACGAGCTCAAGGGTGAGCTCGACCGGCCCTTCGCCGACCGTGTGCTGGCCCCGCTCTACGCGCGCCTGCAGAAGATCGGGCAGCGCATCACCGGCGCCGACCAGGTCGAGCGGATCCGGCAGCGTCTCGACAAGGCAGGCAACCCTGCCGGCTGGTCGGTGGAGCGCGTCGCCACCGGCAAGGTCCTCGGCGTCGTCATCGGCGTTGTCTTCGGCTTCCTCTTCGCGCAGATGCTCGACCGCTCGGCGATGGTGACCGTCCTGATGGTCGTCGGACTCGGCGTCTTCGGGTGGAACGCCCCCGCGATCCACCTCTACAACGTCGCGCTCAAGCGCGACGAGGTCATGCGCAACGAGATCGCCGACTCCATCGACCTGCTGACCATCTCCGTGGAGGCCGGCCTCGGCTTCGACGCGGCCCTGCAGCAGGTGGCGCGCAACACCGAGGGGCCCCTGGCCATGGAGTTCGCCCGCGTGCTCCAGGAGATGCAGATCGGACGCGGCCGCAGCGAGGCCCTCCGCGGCCTCGGGGAGCGCACGAGCATCCCGGAGATCCGCGGCTTCGTCAGCGCCATGGTGCAGGCGGACTCCTTCGGCATCCCGATCGGCCAGGTGCTGCGCGTCCAGTCGCGGGAGATGCGCACCAAGCGCCGTCAGCGCGCCGAGGAGAAGGCCGCCCAGGTGCCGGTGAAGATCATGGTCCCGGTCGTGCTCTTCATCCTGCCGTGCCTCTTCCTCATCGTGATGGGCCCCGCGGCCCTCGGCATCATGAGGTCGTTCAAGTGAGCCCGGCCGACCGGCGCGCACGGTACGCCACGGTCACCGCGGTGGCGCGCGCCTTCGCGCTCGTCTGCCTGGCGCCGTCGGTCGCCCTGGGCCAGGACTACGCAGCGATCATCAACGTGATCCTGCTGGCCACGCTCTGGATCGGCTGCGTCCTCGCCGACGGGATGCCCCGCGTGGCCGCGATGCCGGCGCTGACCGTCGAGGCCTCGCTCACGGCGTTCATCGCCGTGCTCACCCTGGAGCAGTCCCCCGTCCTGCTGCCCGCCCTGGTGATCCCGCCGTTCATCGGGGGCATGGTGCGCGGCGTCCGCGGCACCCTGGAGACGATCGGCGCCGAGCTGGTGATCACCATCGCGGTCGTCGCCACCAGCGCGGAGATCCCGGTCACCGACACCATCGGCGCCCAGCTCTTCGGCGCCCTCGCAGCCGGGGTCGGGCTGGGCTCGGTGACGGCGTTCTTCCACGAGTCCCGGGAGAGCCGCTCCGACACGAGCTCGTCCTACCGCGACGCCCGGGCCCTGCTCACGCAGCTGCACGACCTCTCGGGCAGCCTGGTCGCCGGGCTCGACCCGGTCCGGATCAGCCACGGCATCCTCGACACCGCGCGCGAGGAGCTGCCGTTCACCGGCGCCGTCGTGTACGTGCAGACCGCCAACGGCTACACGCCGCTGCTGGAGGGCGACGTGACCGACGCGGGGGCGGACAACGGGGCCGTCCTCGACGAGGTCTTCCGCACCGGCCGTCCCGTCGTGGACGGTCCGTGGGTCGCCGTTCCCCTGGTGACCGACGCCGGCCTCGCCGGGGCGATCACGGGAGCACTGCTCCCCCACCGGCTCACGCCGGCACAGCTGCACCACACGCTCGAGCACCTGGTCCGGCTGCTGCGCAGGGAGGCGCTGCAGCTCGACACCGCGCTCATCTTCGCGGCGCTGCGTGACGAGGCCACGGCCGAGGAACGCCGTCGCCTGGCCCGGGACCTGCACGACGGTGTCGCGCAGGACCTGGCCGGTCTGGGTTACCTGATCGACGAGATCACCGACGTCTCCACGGAGGCCGAGGTCGTCGAGCAGGGCCGCGCACTGCGCGGCGAGCTGAGCAGGGTCGTCGCCGAGCTCCGGCGTTCGGTCTTCCTGCTCCGCAACGAGGGCGAGGGCAAGACCCTCGGCCAGCGCCTGGAGGCGCTGGCAGCCCACATCGCAAGCCGTTCGGGGATCTCGGTGGAGGTCGAGGTCACCGAAGGGTCCAAGCGGCTACGGCCGGAGGTCGAGGCGGAGCTGCTCCGCATCGCCCAGGAAGGGATGAACAACGCCGCACGCCACGCGGACGCCCGCCGGATCACGGTCGAGGTCGTCGTCCAGGCCCCGGACGCCTCTGTCCGGGTCGCTGACGACGGCCGCGGCCTGCAGACCGGCCGGGACGACTCGCACGGCGTGCGGATCATGAAGGAACGGGCTCGCCGCATCGGCGCGGGCCTGCAGCTGCACAACCGCGAGGACGGACCCGGAGCAGAGCTCCTGGTCGCCCTCGGGGACATGACCCGGCTGGAGGGGCCGGGCGAGAGGGAGGAACTCGCATCATGAACATCCACACCGACGCACCGAAGACCCGTGTCCTGCTCGTGGACGACCACGAGCTGATCCGACAGGGACTGGCACGCGCCTTCGAGCGCGACCCGCAGATGGAGATCGTCGGCCAGGCGGGCACCGTCAGCCAGGCCCTCGCCGCCTACGACGCCCTGCGGCCCGACGTCATCGTGACGGACCTGCAGCTGCCGGACGGCACCGGCCTGGACATCGTCCGCTCGATCCGCCAGAACGACGACAGGACCGGTCTCGTGGTGCTCACCATGCACGCCGGCGACGACCACGTCTTCGCCGCCATGGAGGCCGGCGCGTCCGGCTTCGTGGGCAAGGACTCGCCGTCGTCGGAGGTCCTGGGGGCCGCCCGGCACGCCGTGGTCGCTCCACGCACGTTCCTGTGCTCCTCGCTGGCGGCGGCCATGATGCGTCGGGCCACACAGACGGCCCAGCGCCCGCGCCTCTCGGCCCGCGAGCAGGAGGTGCTCGACCTCCTCGCCGACGGCATGGGTACCGCGGCGATCGCCGGCCAGCTCTACGTGTCGGAGTCGACCGCCAAGACCCACATCGCGCGCATCTACCAGAAGCTCGGCGCGACCAACCGCGCCCAGGCGCTGGTCACGGCCATGCGGATGAGCCTGCTCACCGCCTGACCGCACGCTCCCCGGAGGGGGTCGTGGGCAGCTGCCCACGACCCCCTTCGGCGTTCCCGGTGCGGACGCCGGGGGTGCCCGTGGCCCGTCCGCGCGGGGGGCTCGCCGGTCGGCTCGCGCGGCTGCCGGATCGACCACCCGCAGGATGGCCCGAAAGGACTACTACGGTCCGACGCAACGCCCGATAGTGACGCTCGCCACGTCGTGACAGAGTTCAACTCGTCAGGCCCGCAAGGGAGGTGGGCCGGCAGAACCGGAAGTCGGACCGAGGGGTCCGGCTCTAATTCCTGGGAGGGAAAACCATGACTGAGTACTTCGTTCGCCTCGTGAACTTCATGACCATGCCGCGCGAGGAGGAGAAGGGCGCCACCGCCGTCGAGTACGGCCTGCTCGTCGCCCTGATCGCCGCCGTCATCGTCGGCATCGTCGTCACCCTCGGCCAGCAGATCAACGACGCGTTCACGGCGGTCTCGAGCCAGCTCTGATCCAGCGCCGAGAGGCATCAGCGATGGCCGCGGGGGTTCACCTCCGCGGCCATCGCCCATTCTCAGGAGGGGTAGCGATGGAGGCACGGGGCATCCGCGAGGAGTGCGGCGCGAGCAGCGTGGAGTACGGGCTGCTCGTCGCTCTCATCGCAGCGGTCATCATCGGCACGGTCATCGTGCTCGGCAGCACGACCGGCGGTCTGTTCAGCGCGATCTGCGCGGACCCGAGCCCGCTCTGCTGATCAGCGGACGCCGGCCAGCGCGATGCGCTGCAGCACCGTCGGGTGCGAGCCGAACCACCACTGCGACCACGCGGGAGGCGTCGGGTCCGCCAGGGATGTCACCGCCAGGGCGCGCTGCATCCTCACGAAGGCCACCGGGTCACCGGTGGCCTTCAGTGCGTCCACGTCCGCCCTCGTCTCGAACTGCCGGCTGACCCCGTTCTGCAGCGGCATCGTCGCCAGCGTCCCCCACGCGCCCAGCGCCAGGAGCAGCGCCACCACCCGAGGGTCGCCGATGCCGTACACGCCCGCCCTCCGTCGTACGCCGGGGGCGCCGATCACGAGGGCGAGCAGCCCGACCCCGACCACCGTCCCGCCGACCCCGAGGACCGTGCCGGCCTCCACGTCGCCGTGGCGGGCGTGGGCCAGCTCGTGGCCGACGACGGACAGGACCTCGCGACGGTCGAGGTCCTTCAGCAGCGTGTCGTAGAGGACGACGCGACGGCTGTCCCCGAACCCGGAGACGTAGGCGTTGAGCGTGGTCGTGCGCCGGGACGCATCCGATACGAGAACCTCGTCGACGTGGACGCCCTCGCGCTGGGCCAGCTGCTGGATCCCGCGCTCGAGCAGCGGGTCCTGCAGCGGGGTGAAGTGGTTGAACGCGGGCTCGACCAGGACCGGCCAGAGGTAGCTCGAGCCGACCACCAGCACGCTGCCGGCGAGCGCGACGACAGCCGGCCACGCCCGCGGCAGCCGGCGCGCGATGCCGATGATCGCCAGCAGCGCGATCGAGGAGATCACCACGGTGTAGGCGAAGCCGACCGCCTGGTCCCGGAGGACACCGGCCAGCGACTGCTCCGTCAGGCCGACCCGGGTGCGCTGCTGCCAGGCCATCAGGGTGACCGGCAGCGTGGCCAGCTGGCCGATGCCACTGACGAGGAAGGTCAGGGCCATCACCGACGCCCACCACGGCATCCGGGACCGGCCGAGCAGACGGGCACCTCGGCTGGTGAAGCCGAGCCACGACGAGACCGCCAGCGAGATCGCCAGCGAGCTCCACGAGATCAGCCGGCCCAGGCGCGCCCACGCCTCGGCCCGGTCGATCTCGCGCGGCGTGAAGACACTGTCGGCGGGCACCGGCTGCGGCCGGCCGCCCGGCACGGGGTGCCACGGGACGACCGCGGTGAGCAGCCACGCGAGCAGCACCAGCCCAGCGACGACGAGGGCCGCACCGACCGTGCGGTCGGTCAGCCGGCGGTCGGGCTCAGGTGCGAGATCCTGCGGAGGTCTGCCTGCCATCTGCGGGTCAACTCCTCCTCGCCGAAGCCGTAGAGCGCGCGGAGCGCGGTGCCGACGGGCTCCCCCGCCGCGGTCCGACGGTACAGCTCGTGCAAGGCGGACTCGCCGCCCGCGGCAGCGAGCACCTCCACCACCCGCCACGCGGACTCGTAGACCGCACCGAGATGCGTCGCGTGCGCGTCGAAGTCGGTCGCGCCGGGCAACGCGGTGGGCACACCGTCCTTGCGGACCTGGGCGGCGATCTGGCCCGCGGTACGCCGCAGCGGCAGCGCGGTGTGGAGCAGGGCCACGTGGTCGGCGTACCCCTCGAGGAGCCAGAGCGGCGCCTTCGCGTGCACCGCGTCGGTGGCGAGGTGGGTGACCTCGTGGGTCATCACCAGCTGGGCCCCGTCCTGCTTCAGGCGGCCGAGGACCCCGGGGTTCACGAAGACGTGCACCGGCGTGCGGCGGCCCGTGTCGGCACCCTCGAAGGTCGTCACGGCGGCGATCGCGGCGTACTGGCCCGATTCGGCGCCGAGCGTGGCGTCGAGCGCCTCGCTGCTCGCGGGCACCTCGACCACGAGCGGCGTGACGGTGCCGAGCGCGTCCCGTACCTCGGTCTGCGCCGTGCGCGCGAGCCGGTCGACCCGGGTGACCGTGGCGGGGTCGGCGCCGGCGACCAGCACCCCCGGCGTACGCCGGACGACGAGAGGGCCGGTCAGCCAGAGGGGCTCGGGGCGCTTGCCCCCGCCGAAGCCGACGATCCGGGCGCCGTCACCTGCGCGCTCCATGAGCACCGTGACCTCGGCGTGCGCGTCGGCGGCGTCGAAGCCGTCGACCCGCCACGTCATGTCGGCGACGACCGCCACACGGCCGCGCGGGAGCGTCGCGGTCAGTGACGGGTCGTCGTCGACGAAGCGGACGTCGTCCACGGTGACGCCCATCGACTCGGCGCCCGCGACGGCGCGGTCGGCCGCCGCTGCGCCGGCGGTGTCGCCGGTGGCAAGCGCTGCGGAGAGGTCGGCCAGCGCCTGGATGGCCGCGCCGTCGCCGATAGCGGAGACGGTCGGCGGCCTGACCGGCTGCTGCGACCCGCAGCCGGCGAGGACCGCCAGGGTGGCGAGGAGGACCGGCAGCCGGGGCAAGCCGGACTCAGCCGAAGCGGCGGGCCGTGGTGATCGGCATCCGGTTGAGGTCCGCGATCTCCACGTTGGCGCCCGAGTGCGGGGCGTGCACGATCTTGCCGCCGCCGATGTACATCGCGACGTGGCTGACCGGGCTGTAGTAGAAGACCAGGTCGCCGGGCTGCAGCTGGCTGATGCTGACCGGCGTGCCCATCGTGGACTGCGCGCGCGAGGAGTGCGGGAGCGCGACGCCCGCGGCGGCCCAGGCCATCATGGTCAGGCCCGAGCAGTCGAAGGCGTTGGGGCCGGCAGCGCCCCACACGTAGGGGTCACCGATCTGGGCGAGCGCGTACTTGACCGCGAGGCCCGCGCGGCCCGAGGCGGGGACGTCGGGGATCGGGATGTTCTGGCCGGCGTTGACCGCGGCGAGGTACTTCTTCATCTCGTCGGCCTTGAGGCCGTCGAGGACCTTCTTGGCCTCGTCGAGCTTCGACTCGACCTCGGCCTTGTCCGCGGCGAGGCGCTTGGTGACGCTGGCGAGCTCCGTCTGGCGCTCGGCGACGGCGTCGTGGCGGATCTCCAGGGCCTTCTGCGCACGGTCGTACGACGAGAGGTTGTCCGACTGGATGTCGTTGTAGGCGCTGAGCGTGGTGAGCTGGGTGAGGAAGGCGCCCGGGTCGTCGGTGATGGCCATCTGGCCCGTCGCGGAGAGGGCCTGGCCCTCGTACTGCGCGGCGATGCCCTGGTTGACCGCCGACTCGATGCCGTCGGTGACCTTGCGCTGCGCGGCCTCGTCGGCCTTGACTGCGGCGAGGTCGTCGGTGAGCTTGTCCCGCAGGATCCGGGCGTCGTTGTAGCGCTCGGAGGCGACCTCGGCCTGCTGGTAGAGGCGGTCGACCTTGGCCTGGACGTCCTTGAGGTCGGGCTTCGCGAACGCGGGGTTCAGCGGCACGACGGACACGGTGAGAGCGGCACAGGTGCCGGTCAGGGCGGTCAGGATTCGCTTCTGGCCGAGGCGCACGACGGTTGGGACTCCCTTTGCATGGACGAAGTCCGGTCGTGACTTCCCCATCGCGAGCCGGACTCTGAGCGGCCCTCAGAGTACGTGGGGCCTCACGTGACCGGCAAACCCGACACTCGCCCTCAGGCGGATTCGACGGTGGGCTGCGTCACGGGAGTCACCAGGCGCAACGGGGGCACCAGGCCGGAGCCGGCGAGCACGTCGAGGGCCCGTCGCTCGTCGTCGTCGAAGGAGAGCTCAGGGGGCGGGCCGAGCAGCACGGTCACCACGCAGTCGTGGCACGCGAGCCCGCGCACCACGCAGGTGTCACAGTCGATGCGAGTCGTCATGCGGGCACCATGACAGGCACCACCGACGAAACCCTCGGATGGCCGGGAAGGCACCTCGACCAGGCAGCCGCGCTGCACGCTGCCGCCTCCCGCCACCTCCGCAGAGCCGGCCCGGGCTGCGCTCGGCCCGCTCAGGCCTCGACGGCGTTGCGGTCGACGAGCTCGATGGCGTCGTCGCGACCGCACCAGCGGCAGGTGACCGACTCGACGGTCTCGGCGCGCAGCTCGGTCTGCTCGACCGTCGCCTCGCCCTGGAGGTCGAAGTGCCAGAACTCCGTCGTACGACGGGTGCGGGTCACGTCGAAGCGCGTGAGGTTGCCACAGCCTCCGCAGCGCCAGCGGTTGGTCGCGTCGGGAAGGGGTGCGGTCACGTCTCGCTCCTGGTGTCTCAAAGAAGAATGCGGGGACCACCTTAGTGCGCGTGCCGCCCGGGTCGTGTCGGTGGTCCGGCCTAGCGTCACTCCCATGAGCAGCACCGCGATCCGCCCACACCGGAGAGAGGGCTCCGCAGCCGTGTCGCGCTGGGAGTCCCAGCGGAGCTTCGACGAGCTCGGGCGACCGCTGCGCGACATCACGTTCTGCGTCGTCGACCTCGAGACCACGGGCGGCTCGGCGGCCGCCGGATCGATGATCACGGAGATCGGCGCGGTCAAGGTGCGGGGCGGCGAGGTGCTCGGAGAGTTCCAGACGCTGGTCAACCCCCAGGCGCACATCCCGGCGTTCATCGCGGTGCTGACCGGCATCACCGACTCGATGGTGGCCACCGCTCCCCCGATCGAGTCCGCCCTGCCGGCGTTCCTCGAGTTCGCCGCCGGCTGTGTCCTGGTCGCGCACAACGCCCCCTTCGACATCGGCTTCCTGCAGCACTTCAACGCGCAGCAGGGACGGGCCTGGCCCGCGTTCGAGGTGCTCGACACCGCGAAGCTCGCCCGCCGCGTGATCACCCGCGACGACGCCCCCAACTGCAAGCTCTCCTCGCTGGCCCAGGCCTTCGGCGCGACCACGACGCCCAACCACCGTGCCCTGTCCGATGCCCGGGCCACGGTCGACGTCCTGCACGGGTTGATGGAGCGCCTCGGCGGGGTCGGCGTCCACACGCTGGAGGAGCTGCAGACCTTCTCCTCCCGCGTCACCACGGCGCAGCGCAAGAAGCGCCACCTCGCCGAGACCTTGCCCCACGCGCCCGGGGTCTACCTGTTCCGCGACGACCAGGCCCGGGTCCTCTACGTCGGCACCTCGAAGGACCTCCGGGCCCGGGTCCGGTCCTACTTCACCGCCTCGGAGACGCGCTCACGGATGGGCGAGATGGTCGGGATCGCCACCGCTGTGCAGGGCATCGAGTGCGCCACCCCGCTCGAGGCGGCGGTCCGCGAGCTGCGCCTGATCGCGGAGCACAAGCCCCGCTACAACCGGCGTTCGCGGTTCCCCGAGAAGGTGCACTTCCTGAAGCTGACGCGTGAGCCGTGGCCGCGGCTCTCCCTCGTCAAGCAGGTCCTCGACGACGACGCCGACTACCTCGGGCCCTTCTCCTCGAAGAAGGTGGCCGAGCGGTCGCTGGCGGCCCTGCACGAGGCGTTCCCGATCCGGCAGTGCAACGACCGGCTCCCACGGGTGCCCGCCAAGGCCGCCTGCGTGCTGGCCGAGATGGCGCGCTGCGTGGCGCCCTGCGACGGCACGACCGGCCCGGAGGTCTACGCAGCCCTCGTCGCCCAGCTCCGCGACTCCCTGCTCCGCAACCCCGACGAGGTCGTGGAGACGATCAACGAGCGGATGGAGCGGCTCGTCGCCGACGAGCGCTTCGAGGAGGCAGCCGTCCACCGCGACCGCCTGGCCGGGTTCCTCCGCGCCGCCGCACGCACGCAACGGCTCTCCGCCCTGACCCGCTGCCCGGAGGTCGTCGCCGCACGACGCGACGACGCGGGGCGCTGGGAGGTCCACGTCGTGCGCCACGGCCGACTCGCGGCGGCCGGGGTGATCCCGCCCGGGGCCGACGCCCAGACCTGGGTCTCCGGCCTCCAGGCCTCGGCGGAGACCGTGCTGCCCGGGCACGGCCCAACTCCGGCAGCGACGGCCGAGGAGTCCGAGCAGGTCCTGCGCTGGCTCGAGTCCGACGGCATCCGGCTGATCGACGTCGCCGGCGAGTGGACCTGTCCGATCGCGGGCGCGGGCCGCCACCTCGCAGTGCACGACGCCGTCCAGCGCTCACGCGAGTCGCTCGTCCCCTTCGACGAGCGGCGAGAGCTGACGGTCGTGCACCGCCCGGCACGGTGACCGTGTCCCCCGATCGGTTCGATTCCCATGGTCGGGTCAGGCCAGATCGCCTCGTCCCGCCCCGTGGAGGCCGGTCCGCCACCTAGGTTCGAGGCGACTGCCTGGGAGGGGACCGTCATGAGCATTGCACGTCGTGTGCGCCGCGGCTCGGGAGCTGCCGCCGTCCTTCTCGCGGTGCTGACGGCACCGCTCACGGTGCTGCCCGCGGCACCCGCGTCGGCAGCGGTCGCCGCGCCGACCGGGCTCTCTCCGACCGGAGGCCCGGCCTCGAACACCCCGACGCTTGCCTGGTCGCGGGCGTCCGGAGCCGCCACCTACGACATCCAGGTCGACGACGACAGCGCCTTCGGCTCACCGGTGATCAACACGCGCACGACCAACACCCGCTTCGTGGCCGACAAGGTCCTCCCGCAGCGCACGCACTGGTGGCGCGTGCGGTCGGTGACCTCCAGCGGCACGGCCTCGAGCTGGTCGACCGCCGAGATCGACGTCGAGGCCGTCACGGTCCCGACCCCGGTCGCGCCGCTCGGCGACGTGCTCGAGCCGCCTGCCGACGTGCCGCTCCTCACCTGGCAGCCGGTCGCCGGCGCCAGCGGGTACACCGTCCAGGTCGACGAGACCGACGACTTCATCAGTCCGCTGACCACCGCCGACACCCACCTCACGTCGTACGTCGCCGGGCCGCTGCCGAAGGGCAGCTACTTCTGGCGGGTCAAGGCCACGCGCGCCAGCGGCGTCACCTCGGCCTGGTCCGCGCCCGCCGCGTTCGGCGTCGACGAGCTGCCGGCGGTCACCATCACCTCGCCCGCCGACGACCCGGACTTCCCCGTCACCGACGTGGTCCTGCAGTGGGAGCCGCTCGCCGGAGCGGCCTACTACGAGCTGCAGGTCTCCACCGACACCGACTTCAACACCCTGGTCGACCCCGCCCGGTCCACGGCGACGGTGACCCGCGTCTACGGCACCCGCTACTCACCGGCGACGACGTACGACAACAACCAGTACTACTGGCGCGTGCGCGCCGTCGACACCGCCGGCCAGCCAGCGCCGTGGTCGCAGATCCAGGCCCAGTTCGACCGCGTCTGGAACGACCGGCCGTCCCCTGTCCATCCCCTCACCAGCACCGATCCGGACCGGATCCGCCACATCAGCGGCGACCCCTACTTCCAGTGGACGCCGGTCCCCCATGCCAGCTCCTACGAGCTGCAGGTCGGCACGGACGCCGACTTCTCGCCCGGCACGACGACCAACTGCCAGGTGGCCGGCACCACCTACGTCCCCGGCGAGTTCGGGATCGACCACGTCACCGGCACCAGCACGATCCGCACCAACGAGGGCTGCTGGCTCGTCCCCGGCACCGTCTACCACTGGCGCGTGCGCCCGCTCGACCGGCTCGGCACCAGCACGGCCATCGAGGGCCTGTACTCGGAGCCGCAGACGTTCGTCTACGACGACCCAGTGCTCACCGACGCGGGCATGTCGCCGGCCGACGGCGAGACCGTCGACATCCCGACGCTGCGCTGGACACCGGTCGCGGGCGCGGTGAAGTACTCGCTGAGCATCTACAACGCCGCGGGCAAGTCCGTGAAGACGGGCATCACGACCGCGTCGACGTCGTACACGCCGGTGGACGTCACCGCCCTGAGCCCGGCAGCCGGACCGTTCACGTGGCGGATCTCGGCCATCACCGCCAACGACCGCGTCGGGTCGGTCACCCACCAGGGCACGTTCCAGGTCTCCGCGAGCCCTGCTGCGGTCGACGGTGTCGCGCTCACTCCCCTGACCGGCAACGACACGCGTACGCCGACGACCCGGGCGCCTGCGCTCAGCTGGGTGCCGATGCCCGGCGCGAAGACCTACCAGCTCTTCGCCCGCCCGCACGGTGCCGACGCCTTCTTCACCCCCACGTCCGACGAGTCGCTCGGCAAGGCCCTGCCCTATCCGGCCGTGACCGACACCGGCAGCCGGTTCCTCACCCCGGGCAGCTACGACTGGTTCGTCCGGGCGTACGACGCCGCCGGCGCGACGCTCGGCAGCGGGCCGATCGCGACGTTCGCGATCGCCAACCTCCCGGCCGCCACCGGCCAGCGGCTCGCGCTCGACGGCGCGTCGCTCGACGGCGGCGAGCCCTGCACGCACCGCATCGGCGACGCGGACGACATCTGTGACGCCGTCCCGGCGACCCCGGTCTTCGACTGGGACCCGGTCGAGGGCGCGAGCTTCTACATCGTCTACGTGTCCGAGGACGCCTCCTTCAGCAACCTGGTCGAGCCGGTCCGCTCCGTCGGCGCCACCATCTCGACCCGCTACACGCCGACGATGTCGTCGCTGCGGGCAGCCCTTCCCGACAGCCAGGCCGGCGGCGCCTACTACTGGTTCGTGCGTCCCTGCAAGAGCAGGACGGTCTGCGGGGACAACCCGGTGTCGCAGGCGGGCGCAGCCACCAACAAGTTCCGGAAGGCTTCGCCGGCGATCGCGCTGACCAGCCCGGCCGCCGGTGCCAGCGTCGCCACGCCGGAGCTGAGGCTGTCGTGGCACGACTACCTCGACACCAACCTGGCGGCCACCTGGCCGACGACGGGTGAGCACCCGCACCAGTCGGCGACGGCGTACCGGGTCCAGGTGGACGACGACAGCACGTTCACCTCTCCCCTCGACTCGGTGGTCGTCGACCAGCCCACCTACACCGCGGCCGACCGGACCTACCCCGACGGCGTGCTGTTCTGGCGGGTCCAGGCCATCGATGCGGAGGGCAACGGCCTGACCTGGTCTGCCCCGCGCAGCGTCACGAAGCTCGCGGCCGCGCCGTCCCTGCTGCCGTCCGCCGGTGCGACCCCCGTCTTCCGCTGGACGCCCCAGCCGTGGACCGGGAGCTACGACATCGAGGTGTACAAGGACGCCGACACCGCGGCGAGCACCGTGAACCGCGTGCTCGCCGCGTCGACGAAGCAGCCCGCCTGGGTTCCGTCCTCTCCACTCCCCGCCGCGGCGGCCGACTACGTCTGGCGGGTGCGTCGCCGCGACGCGACGACCGGCAGGTACCCCGGCGCCTGGTCGACGTGGGGCCGGTTCCACGCCGGCGGGGCTGCGCCGGCGCTGCTCGCCCCCGCCGACGGTGCCGCCCAGCCCGCCAACGGGCCACTGTTCTCCTGGTCCCCCGCTCCGGGCGCTGCCGCGTACCGCGTGGAGGTGACGACCCCCTCGGGCACCTCCCTGAGCGGTACGCCGAAGACCACGCCGGCCACGGCGTGGGCCACCGTCTCCCGCGTCCCGGACGGCACCTCACGATGGCGCGTGGTCGCGCTCGACGCGGGCACACCGGCCGCCGTGCTCGGCACCTCCGCGTGGCGCACGTTCACCGTCGACTCGACCGCCCCGACCGTCACGTCGCTGACCCCGAAGTCACCGGTGAGCACGTCGTCGTTCACCGCCAGGTTCAGCGAGCCGGTGCGCGGGGTGACCACGTCGACGTTCAAGGTTCGGCGCAGCGGCACCAGCACGTACCTGCGCGCGGCGGTCTCGCTGAGCAGCGACGGCAGGCAGGCGGTCCTCAACCCGACCGACAACCTCCGCCGCGGGGCCACCTACGTGGTGACGCTGACGTCGTCGATCACGGATCGTGCCGGCAACCGTCTCGCGACGACGTCGTGGTCGCTACGCGTCGGGTGACCCGAGGCCGTAGCCTTCGCCCGTGGACACGTGGGACATCGCAGGCTGGGTGGGATCGGCGCTCGTCGTCGTCTCCCTGCTCCAGCACCGCGTCCTGCGGTTCCGCGTCCTGAACCTGGTCGCCTGTGCCGTGCTGGTCGCGTTCAACACGGCGCTGCAGGTGTGGCCGATGGCTGCGCTGAACCTCCTGCTGGTCGTCGTCAACACCTGGTTCGTGGCGCGGCTGGTCCGCGAGATGAGCGACTCCGCGGCGTTCGAGGTCTTCCCGGTCCAGCACGACGACAGCTACCTGGCGCACGTGCTGGAGGTCCACGCGGCCGACATCGCCCGGTTCCAGCCCGACTTCGACCCGAGCACCCTCGGCCAGACGTCGGGGTGCGTGATCTACCTGGTCCAGAAGGCGGACGAGACCGTCGGCGTCGTCGTGCTCGAGATCCAGGGCGACACCGCCGAGGTGCGCCTGGACTACGTCACACCCAAGTACCGCGACTTCTCCCCCGGCGAGTTCGTCTGGCGCCGCAGCGGCATGCTCGCCACCAAGGGCGTGCGCCACGTCATCACCTCGCCGCGCATGGTGAACGCCTACTACGGCAACGTCGGCTTCCGTCGCGAGGGCGACAGCTGGGTCCTCGACGCCTGACCCGGTCGGTCCCGTCGGTTTATCCGGGCGCGGTCAGACGGACTGGCAGGCGGCGACCCAGCGGTCGAGCGTGTCCCGGGCAGCGCCCGAGTCGATCGCGTCGGCAGCGCGCTTCATGCCGGCCTCGATCTTGGCGAGGATCTCGCCGCCCTCGGTGTCGTGGATGGCGAGCGCCGCGCCGGCGTTGAGCACGACCGCGTCACGGACCGGCCCGGTGTCACCCACCAGCAGCCGGCGCACGACGTCGGCGTTGTGCGCCGCGTCGCCGCCCCGCAGGTCCTCGGCCGTCGCCAGCGGGAGGCCCAGCTCGACGGGGTCGAGCGTCGTGGTCTGCAGGAAGCCGTCATGGGCGCGGTAGACCGACGTGGTCGTGGTCGTGGTGATCTCGTCGAGGCCGTCCTCGCCCCGGAAGACCCACGCGTCCACGCCGCGCTCGACGAAGACGCCGGCCATGAGCGGCGCCATCCGCGCGTCGGCACAGCCGATCGCCTGCGCGGCGGGCCGGGCCGGGTTGGCCAGGGGGCCGAGGAAGTTGAAGACCGTGCCGATCCCGAGCTCGCGGCGCGCCTCGGCGGTGTGACGCATCGCGCCGTGGAACGTCGGGGCGAACGCGAACGTGATGCCGGCCTGGTCGAAGACCGCAGCGACCTGCGCCGGCGTCAGGTCGAGGCGCACACCGAGCACCTCGAGGACGTCGGCCGAGCCGGCCTTCGACGAGGCCGACCGGTTGCCGTGCTTGACGACCGGAGCACCCGCGCCAGCGGCGACGATCGCGGCCATCGTCGAGATGTTGACCGAGTGCGAGCGGTCACCGCCCGTGCCGACGATGTCGAGCGTGCGCCCGCCGATCTCCAGCGGCGTCGCGTGCTGGTACATCGCCGAGAGCAGGCCGTCGATCTCGACCAGCGTCTCGCCCTTGGTCCGCAGCCCCACCGCGAAACCGGCGACCTGCGCCGACGTCGCGGAGCCCGCGAGGATCTCCCCCATCGCCCACGCAGCCTGCTCCGCCGTGAGGTCGGTGCGGGTGACCAGGGCGGTCAGGACGTCGGGCCACGTGTGCGTCATGGCCCGCAGGCTATCGGGCAGCGCGCCTGCCCGCGCGGCGGATTTCGATGGTCGGCTCCTGGACCAGGCTGCGGCCGACCACGCAGTAGCGGCCGGTCAGCTCGGCGAGCTTGGCCAGCTGGGCCTCGTCGGCGTCGGTGTCGAGGACGGCCGTCACCGTCACCGGGCCGATCCCCACAGGGACGGAGCGGTCCAGCCCGAGCGTGCCCCGCGCGTCGAACGAGCTCTCCGCGACCAGCTCCGCCCGGCGTACGACGATGCCCATGGCGGTCGCGACGCTGCGCATCGTGACACCGGCACAGCCGAGCAGCGCCTGCATGAGCATGTCGCCGCTGCACGCGTCGGACCCGTCGCCGCCGGTGGCCGTGTGGAGCCCGGCCCGCACCGGACCGGCGAAGCCCTCGATGGTGGCGGTGATGCCCGGCTCGCTCCAGTCGCCGACCGCGGAGATCGTGGTCGACGCGGACGCCGGGTCGTTGCGGTAGCGCGCCTTGACCCCGGACTGCGCCTCCCGCAGCGCCGCGGCGTCCATCAGCCGGCTCCCGTCACGAGCCCGCCGGCACGCGGGAGCGGAGCAGGCCGGTGACCACGGAGGCGAGCTGGATCGGGTCGATCGGCTGCGGGACCGCGGCGTCGGCGCGCGACCACGTCGCGAGCCAGGCGTCCTGCGGCCGCCCGGTGAGCACCACGAGCGGCGGGCACTGCGCCAGCTCGTCGGTGAGCTGGCGTGCGATGCCCATCCCCCCTGCGGGGACGGCCTCGCCGTCGAGCACCGCCAGGTCGATCTGCCCGCCGTCCATCTGCTGGATCACGACCGGCTCGGTCGCGACCTCGACGTACTCGATCTCGGGAAGGTCCGGGTGGGGCCGCGAGCCGAGTGCGAGCAGCACCTGCCGCCGCACCGTCGCGTCGTCGGAGTAGACGAGCACCCGCAGTGTGTTCTCGGTCACGCAGGCACCCTACTCCGGCTGCTGTGCCTGCCGGAGCGCCTCGAGCGATTCGCGTCGCTCGAGCATGTCGAGACGCCGGTCCTCGCGGGCGGCCTCCTTCATCGAGTCGCGCACCCACTGGGCGAAGAGCACCGCGAAGAAGACGAGCGCCACCAGGTCGCCCGCACCCCAGAGGATCCCGCCGGCCAGCTTCTGGTCACTGGCCATGGTGGGCAGCCACGCGCCCATCGGCCCCGCGCGCAGCGCGGCGTAGTGCGACGCGCCGATGATCGAGTCCTGCGCCATGATCGTGACGCCGAGGAACGCGTGGAACGGCAGCGTGAGGAAGACCATCACCAGGCGGAAGGGCCAGCCGACGCGGCCGGGCACCGGGTCGATGCCCATGAGCGGCCAGAAGAAGAGCGAGCCGACGAGCACGAGGTGCACGTGCATCATCTCGTGCACGTACGCCGACCGCAGCGACGCGTCATACCAGCCCGAGAAGTAGAGCGCCCACGGCGAGATCACGTAGAGGGCGAGCGTGAGCGGCGGGAACGAGAGCACCGCCACCACCTTCGAGTGCAGCACGGCGAGCAGCCAGCGCCGCGGTCCGCGGGTGCTCGTGCCCGGAAGCGTGCGCAGCGCGAGCGTGACCGGCGCCCCGAGCGCCAGCGCGAGCGGCACGAACATCGACAGGACCATGTGCTGGACCATGTGCACGCTCAGCAGCGTCGTGTCGTACGTCGAGATGCCCGACGAGGTGGCGACGAAGAAGGAGCCCATGCCGAGCACCACGAACGAGAAGGTGCGGCCGAGCGGCCAGTGGTCGCCGCGGCTGCGCAGGACCAGCACACCGCAGAGGTAGAGGCCGGCAACCCAGACCGTCACCACGGTCAGGAGGGGGTCCAGGGACCAGGCGGTGAAGACCTTGCCGAGCGTGAAGCGGGGCAGGTCGGGGGCAGTCGTCAGCGCCGCGACGCCGTGGGGGAAGAACACGCTGTGAACTTTATGACGCCCAACATGCGGGGGTCGGGGTGCCCTCCGGCCCGCGGACCGGCATAATCCCGTCCGTGGCGACTGCAACAGCGATTCCGGCATCCCGTCTGCACGGGCATCACGACCGTCCGAGCATGGTCTCGGTGGGCACGATCATCTGGCTCTCCAGCGAGCTGATGTTCTTCGCGGCCCTCTTCGCGTCGTACTTCACGATCCGCGCACAGGAGGTGGACCTGTGGGCTGTGAAGACGGCCCTGCTCAACGTCCCCTTCTCCAGCGCCAACACCGCGATCCTCGTGGCGTCGTCGCTGACCTGCCAGCTCGGCGTCTTCGCCGCCGAGCGCGGCCAGGTCGGGCGCACCGGCTCGGTTCTCAACGTCAAGGGCTGGGGCCTGCGTGAGTGGTTCATCCTCACGTACGTCATGGGCGCGATCTTCGTCGGCGGCCAGGCGCTCGAGTACACCAAGCTGGTGCACGAGGGCCTGACCATCCCGTCCGACGCCTACGGCACGGTCTTCTACCTGACCACCGGCTTCCACGGCCTCCACGTGACGGGCGGTCTGATCGCCTTCCTGTTCGTGCTCGGCCGCACCTACCTGGCACGCCGCTTCACCCACGAGCAGGCCGTCAGCGCAATCGTCGTGTCCTACTACTGGCACTTCGTCGACGTGGTGTGGATCGGCCTCTTCGCCACCATCTACCTCATCAAGTAGTCCCCAGTAGCTCCCTGACAGATCTAGGACTGAATCACGTGCGACTCCTGAATCGCTCCGCAGGTCGACTGTCGCGGCACCGCCGCGGTCCGGTCGCCGGCCTGCTCGTCATCCTGCTCGGACTGCTGATGGCCGGCGGCCTCTTCGCCGCCTTCTCGTCCTCCGCAACGGCGGAGAAGAGCGCGGACAGCCTCACCCAGGCCGAGAAGATCGAGGCGGGCCGCAAGCTCTTCCTCCTCTCCTGTGCCACCTGCCACGGCCAGAACGGCGAGGGCGTCGTCGCCGAGGACGGCAAGTCCAACCTCGGCCCGTCCCTCGTCGGCGTCGGTGCGGCTGCTGCCCACTTCCAGCTCGAGACCGGCCGCATGCCGATGGTGCAGACCGGCAAGCAGGCCCCGCGCAAGCCGGAGGCCTTCACGCAGGACGAGGTCGACGCCCTCGCGGCGTACGTCGCCTCGCTCGCCCCGGGCCCGTCCGCTCCGACCGTCACCGAGTACGACCTCAACGCCGTCAAGGGCCTCTCGGCCGACGAGCAGCGCGAGGCGATCGTGCGCGGCGGCAAGCTGTTCCTGACCAACTGCACCGCGTGCCACAACTTCGAGGGCTCCGGCGGCGCCATGCCGTGGGGTCGTTACGCCCCGCCGCTCAAGGGCGTCGCGAAGCAGCACATCTACGAGGCCATGCTCACCGGCCCGCAGCAGATGCCGGTCTTCTCCAACAACGTCCTCACCCCCGAGGACAAGCGCGACATCATCGCCTACATCTACTCGGTCAACGACCGTGAGCAGACCCCGGCGTACGGCGGCTTCGGCATGAAGGGCCTCGGCCCGGTCGCCGAGGGCCTCATCGCGTGGCTCGTCGGCATCGGTGGTCTGGTGGCGTTCGCCTACTGGATCGCGGCCCACACTGCCCGCTCGCACAAGAAGGAAGACGCGTGACCGACCACACCGACCTCTCGCCGGCCGTGCCGGCCGAGCCGATCGCGGACCCGGGCATCCCCGCCCACCTCCCGCGGCCGACCGACGTCGACCCGAAGGCCGAGCGCCGTGCCGAGCGCCAGGTGGCCTCGCTCTTCATCGCCTCGATGATCTGCGCCGTGCTCTTCGTGGTCAGCTACTACACGTTCGACATCAAGGACAGCTGGGACACGTTCCTCGGCTTCGGTTCGTCGAACCTCTTCCTGGGCCTGACCCTGGGTGGCGCGCTGCTCCTCATCGGAGTCGGCGTCATCCAGTGGAGCCGCAAGCTCATGGTCGACCACGAGATCTCCGAGCTGCGTCACCCCGCTGCCTCCGACGAGTCGGACCGCGAGAAGGTCCTCGCGGACCTGGCCCTCGGTCTCGAGGAGTCCGGCATCGGCCGCCGCCCGCTGGTCCGCAACACGCTCCTGGGTGCGCTCGGCTTCCTCGGCGTCCCGGCGGTCGTCGCCCTCAACGACCTCGGTCCTGACGCGACCCCGTCGAACATCAAGAAGACGCTCGAGAAGACCTTCTGGAAGGCCGGCACCCGCGTCGTCAACGACGTCACCGGCCGCTGGATCAAGGCCTCCGACATGGAGATCGGCCAGCTCGTCAACGCCGAGCCCGAGGGCCTCGTCGACGCGTTCGACCCGCGTGCCACCCCGGAGCAGCAGGAGAAGATCCAGGCCTCCGCCCCGCACGGTGCCGAGCTGCAGGTCGCCAAGACCAAGGCCGCCGTCATCGTCGTGCGCATGGAGCCGAAGGACATGTCCTCCGCCACCGCCGCGTGGGCCCACCAGGGCATCGCGGTCTACTCCAAGATCTGCACGCACGTCGGGTGCCCGATCGCGCTGTGGGAGCAGCAGACGCACCACCTGCTCTGCCCGTGCCACCAGTCCACCTTCGACCTGGCCGACAAGGGCCGCGTCGTCTTCGGTCCCGCCGCCCGGCCGCTGCCGCAGCTGCCGATCGAGGTGGACGCCGAGGGTTACCTCGTTGCCAAGAGCGACTTCCTCGAGCCGGTCGGCCCGAGCTACTGGGAGCGTGATTCCAAGTGACCGACAACGTCGCCAAGTCCAACGGCACCACGCCTGCGGCTGCCCCCAGGTCGGGCGCCGCAGCCAAGGGTTCCGCCCTCGTGAAGTGGGCCGATGACCGCCTCGGTCTCGCCACCTCGCAGAAGAAGATGATCCGGAAGGTCTTCCCGGACCACTGGTCGTTCATGCTCGGTGAGATCGCGCTGTGGTCCTTCGTGGTCCTGCTGATCACCGGTGTCTTCCTGACCCTCTGGTTCGTCCCGTCGATGACCGAGGTCCAGTACCAGGGCTCCTACGACCACCTGCGTGGCGTCGAGATGTCCCAGGCCTACGCCTCGGCGCTCGACATCTCCTTCGACATCCGCGGTGGTCTCCTCCTCCGCCAGATGCACCACTGGGCCGCGATGATCTTCATCGCCGCGATGCTCGTGCACATGATGCGTGTCTTCGTGACCGGCGCCTTCCGCAAGCCGCGTGAGGTCAACTGGCTCATCGGTGGCGTGCTGATCCTGCTCGGTGTCGTCGAGGGCTTCGCGGGCTACTCGCTCCCCGACGACCTGCTGTCCGGCACGGGTCTCCGCATCGCCGACGGCCTGGTCAAGTCCACGCCGGTCGTGGGCACCTGGATGTCGTTCTTCATGTTCGACGGCGAGTTCCCGGGCGAGGCGATCATCCCCCGCCTGTACATCGCGCACGTGCTCCTGGTCCCGGGCCTCATCCTGGCCCTGATCGCCGCGCACATGCTGCTCGTCGTCTACCACAAGCACACGCAGTGGGCCGGTCCGGGCCGCACCGAGCAGAACGTCGTCGGCTACCCGATGATGCCGGTGTACGCCGCCAAGGCCGGTGGCTTCTTCTTCATCGTCTTCGGCGTCACGGCCCTCATGGGTGGCCTGCTGTCGATCAACCCGATCTGGAAGTACGGCCCCTACGACCCGTCGAAGGTCACCGCTGGCTCGCAGCCTGACTGGTACATGGGTATCGCCGAGGGTCTCCTCCGCATCATGCCGGGCCACTTCACCGAGTGGCACATCTTCGGCACGACGTGGTCGTGGAACATCTTCCTGCCCGGCGAGGTCGCACCGATGGTGCTGCTCGGCATCATGATGGCGTGGCCGTTCCTCGAGGCCTGGGTGACCGGTGACAAGAACGAGCACCACATCCTCGACCGCCCGCGCAACGCCCCGACGCGCACCGCGTTCCTGGCCGCGATGATCTCGCTCTACGGCCTCCTCTGGGCCGCCGGTGGCAACGACCTCCTGGCCACGCAGCTCTCGATGGACATGGAGTGGATCACCCGCTTCATGCGCGTCGCGGTCTTCGTCGTGCCGGTCCTGGTCTTCCTCATCACGAAGCGCTGGTGCATCGCGCTCCAGCGTCACGACAGCGAGAAGCTGCTCCACGGCTACGAGACCGGCATCATCATGCGGTCCCCCGAGGGCGGCTACTCCGAGCGCCACCTGCCGATCAGCAACGACACGGCGTACGCGCTCACGGCGCGTCCGCGCGACCAGGTCGTCGAGGCTCCGCAGGCCGGCGACGTCAAGGGGAAGGGCGAGCGCGCCGACAACGTCCGCGCCAAGCTCTCCACCTGGATGTTCGCTGACAACGTCCAGAAGCCGACCGCCGAGGAGCTCGAGGAGGCGCACCACCACGCCGAGCACGAGCACGAGCTCGAGGCCGGCCTGGACCACGCCGCCGACGGCCACCAGTACGACGGCCGCCACGAGGTCGAGGGTGACACCCTCCGCCACTGAGGCACTGCTCTGACGAAGGGCCGCCGCTCCCCCACCGGGAACGGCGGCCCTTCCTCATTTCTCTACGCCGAGACGGGGCCCGTGCCGAGACGGGGCCCGTGCCGAGACGGGGCCCGTGCCGCACGTTCTCCACAGCTGCGCGAACCCGGAGTCGCGGCTGACCGGCACCAGCGGGCATGAAGGGAGCATGCATCCCGCCTTCCTGGACCATCTCCTCCCGTCGGACCTGCCTCTCCCCCATGACAGGCCCTTCACGTACGCCGAGGCGCGCGACGCCCTAGGCGGCCGGCACGCGGTCAGCACTCTCCACCGTCGTGGCCTCCTCGTCAGTGACGTCAGGTCCGTCTACCGGATGGCCTCCTCGACCGACAGCCTCGCCATGCGCATCGCCACACTGCGCCTCGTCGTGCCCTGCGATGCAGTGGTCTGCGACCGCAGCGCGGCCTGGCTCCACGGCGCCGAGATGGCACTGCCGCCGAACGGCCAGCTGGCTCCCCCACCCGTCGATGTCTTCCTGCCGCGAAACGCACGCCTGACCAACAAGGTCACCCACAGTGGTGCACGCACCCTCGCCGCCGACGACGTGATGCTGATCGATGGACTGCACGTGACGACGGCTCTCCGGACGGCCTGCGACGTCGGCAGGCTCCTGCCGCGTGAGCAGGCCATGGCCGTCCTGGACAGCCTCGCGGCTACCAGCCGAATGGTGACGCCGACGCAGGTCATGGCGCTGACATCCCGCTACCGCGGGTTCCGCGGCGTACGGCAGCTACGGGACCTGGCCCCGCGCATCGACAGCCGGTCTCAGTCGACGCCCGAGAGCATCCTCAGGCTGCGCTGGCAGGACTGCGCAGACCTGCCCGCACCCACACCACAGGTAGCGGTCACGACGCCGGACGGCCTCCGATTCCTGGACCTCGGCGTACCGAGCATCAAGTACGGCGCTGAGTACGACGGCAGCGAGTTCCACGGACCGGAGCAGGCTGAGCACGACGCCGAACGACGCGCGTGGTTCGCGGCTGACGGATGGATCATCGATGTGCTCCGTCGCGACAACCTCTTCGGCGCACACCAGGATTGGGAACACGTCCTCCGGCGAGGCATCCGACGGGCGCAGCGTCGCCGCACGGCCCCGAGCGCCGCCTGAGCGCCAGCCCCAGCGCTCGTATGGCTCACACGGCCCGGAGCGGCACAAGCCCCGTCTCGGCGCAGAACGCGGAGGCCCTGTACTCCCCATGGGGGAGCACAGGGCCTCGCGGCGTCGTCAGCGCAGCGCCGAGCCGGCCTTCCAGTCGACGAAGGAGAGGTTCCAGTCGCCATAGCCGTTCGTCAGCTCCATCGGCCGGTCAGTGCCGGTGGTCTCGACGACGTCGCCGCGGCGGCTCATGTTGAACAGCCACTCGGCGTTCGCCGTCGACATGCCGGTGCACCCGTGCGAGACGTTGGCGTGGCCCTGCGAGGCGACCGACCACGGGGCTGCGTGGATGAACTCACCCGAGTAGGTCAGACGCATCGTCCACTGGACGTCGTCGACGTGGTAGTAGAGCGGGTTGTCCTTGCCGATGCCGACGGTCTCGGAGTCCATCGTGTGCTTCGCAGCCTTCTCGATGATCACCTTCGTGCCCGATCGCGTCGTGAAGCCCGGCATGCCGGTCGTGATCGGGAGCGTCCGCAGGAGGGCGCCGTTGGAGTAGACCTGCATCTGGTCGGTCTTCGCGTTGACCCTGTAGACGTGCGCGTCGCCGATGTGGAAGTCGATCGTCCGCGACTCCTGGCCGTAGATGCCGTTGCCGGCCGGCACACTGTTGAGGTCGAGGTCGACGTGCACGTCCGTGCCCGGCTTCCAGTACTTCGCGGGGCGCCAGTGCACCTCGCGGTCACTCAGCCAGCGCCAGGCGCCGTCCTGCGCCGGCGAGCTGGTGACCTTCATGCGCTTCTCGAACGCGGCCTTGTCCTCCACCGGGGCGTCGAACGAGACGATCACCGGCATGCCGATGCCCACGGTCTCGCCGGCCAGCGGCGCGATCGACGGGAACGCCTCGTGGGCGTCGTCCAGCGCCACGGTGGTGAAGCGACTGCGGACGGGCACGGTCGTGCCACCCTCGTCGGTCGCCTTCGCGAAGATGACGTACGTCGTGGCCGGCTCGAGCGGACCGGTGGCGCGCCAGCCGGTGCCGTCCTCGGCGAGCCTTCCGGCGACGAAGGCGCCCTTGGTCTCGCCCGAGCGTGCCTGCATGCGGACCTTCGTCAGCGTGCCGTCGGCGACCTTCGTCGCAACCCGCGCGTCCAGCGGGACGGAGCTGCCGCTGACGGTGGTGGTGAGGGTCGGCACCGGCACGTCCTTGCTGGGCGAGGCCGAGTCGGAGGAGCCACCCCCCAGGGCCGAAGGGACCGCGTTGCATGCGGTGAGCAGCGCGAGGGCGCCGAGACCCGTCGCCACGCGGGCGGACAGGGAGAGGCCAACGGTCATGGGGCAGGCTCCGGATCGCAGAAGATGTGCAGGAGCCAGATTACTTGTCCGGGAACGCCGAAGGCCCCATCCCGGCGGTGTCGCATGTCACCGCGGGACGGGGCCCTCGTCGAGAGTGCCGGGAGGCTCAGTGAGCGTGCTCTCCACGGTAGTACTCGAAGATCCAGCCCTGCACGGCCAGGAGGCCGAGGATCACGCCGATGGCGAACAGCCACCAGGCCAGGACGACGCCGAGCACGATCACCGAGAGGGTGAGCGAGCACCACAGCGGCCACCACGAGTAGGGCGGGAAGAAGCCCAGCTCGCCGGCGCCGTCGGCGATCTCGCCGTCCTTGCGGTCCTCGGGACGCGGATCCATGCGCGAGGCGTGGAAGCCGAGGTAGAGCGTGCACATGGCGAACAGCAGCGTCGTCATGGTGAGGGCCGACGTGCCGGTCCAGTCACCACCCTTGGCGGAGTTGTCCGTGATGATCCAGTACGCGGGGGTCACCAGCGCGCAGAACGCGGTGACGGATCCGAAGACCCAGGCCTCTGCCTTCACTTGGTGAGCTCCTCACGCTCGATGGCCTCGACCTCGAGGGCCGCGATCTCAGGGTGGTGCAGGTCGAACGCCGGGGACTCCGAACGGATCCGCGGGATCGTGTGGAAGTTGTGCCGCGGCGGCGGGCAGCTCGTGGCCCACTCGAGCGAGCGACCCCAGCCCCACGGGTCATCGACCTCGACCGGCGTGGACTTGCGGGTCAGCCAGACGTTGAGGATGAACGGGATCGTGGAGGACGCCAGCAGGAAGGCACCGACCGTCGAGACCTGGTTGAGGGTCTCGAAGCCGTCGTTCGGCAGGTAGTCGGCGTAGCGGCGCGGCATGCCCTCGACACCCAGCCAGTGCTGCACGAGGAAGGTCAGGTGGAAGCCGATGAACAGGATCCAGAAGTGGACCTTGCCGAGCGTCTCGTTGAGCATCTTGCCGGTCATCTTGGGCCACCAGAAGTAGAAGCCCGCGAACATGGCGAAGACGACCGTGCCGAAGACGACGTAGTGGAAGTGCGCCACCACGAAGTACGAGTCGGACAGGTGGAAGTCGAGCGGCGGCGACGCGAGGATGATGCCGGTGAGACCACCGAAGAGGAAGGTCGTCAGGAAGCCGACCGACCAGAGCATCGGGGTGTCGAAGCTGATCGAGCCACCCCACATCGTGCCGATCCAGTTGAAGAACTTCACGCCGGTCGGGACCGCGATGAGGAACGTCATGCCGGAGAAGAACGCCAGGTTGACCGCACCGGTGACGAACATGTGGTGGGCCCACACGGCGACGGACAGGATCGCGATGCCCAGCGTGGCGCCGACGAGGCCGACGTAGCCGAAGATCGGCTTGCGGCTGAAGACCGGCAGGATCTCGGTCACGATGCCGAAGAACGGCAGCGCGATGATGTAGACCTCCGGGTGGCCGAAGAACCAGAACAGGTGCTGCCACAGGATGGCGCCACCGTGGTTGGTGTCGAAGACATGCGCACCGAGTGCACGGTCGGCCTCGAGCGAGAGCAGCGCACCGGCGAGGATCGGGAAGACCAGGAGCGCCAGCATCGAGGTGATGAGGGTGTTCCACACGAAGATCGGCATCCGGAACATGGTCATGCCGGGGGCACGCATGCAGATGATCGTCGTGATGAAGTTGACCGAACCGAGGATGGTGCCGAGACCACCCATCCAGAGGCCCATGATCCACATGTCGCCACCGACGCCCGGCGAGCGGACGGCGCTGGAGAGCGGGGTGTAGGCGAACCAGCCGAAGTCGGCCGCGCCCTCGGGCGTCAGGAAGCCGGCGCCGGCGATGAGGCCACCGAACAGGTAGAGCCAGTAGCTCAGCATGTTCAGTCGCGGGAACGCGACGTCGGGAGCACCGATCTGGAGCGGCATCACGACGTTGCCGAAGCCGAAGAACAGCGGCGTCGCGAAGAGCAGCAGCATGATCGTGCCGTGCATGGTGAAGAGCTGGTTGAACGTCTCGTCGCTGACGACCTGGGTGCCCGGGAAGGCCAGCTCCGAGCGCATGAGCAGCGCCAGGAGGCCACCGAACATGAACCACGCGAACGACGTCGCGAGGTACATCTTGCCGATCAGCTTGTGGTCGGTGGTCGTCAGGAGACGGAAGATGTTCGTGCCGAGCGGCTTGCGGCCGCTGGCGGTCAGGGGCGCAGTTGCCGCGCTCACTCGTTGCCTCCGGTCTCGGTCTCGTCGGCCGCGAGGCCGGCGGTGGTGGATGCGTGCGAGCCACCCAGGAGCGGGTGGTCGGACACGTGCTCCGGGTCAGCCTTGAGCTTCGCCATGTACGCGTCGTAGTCCGCGGAGTCCATGACCTTCACGTTGAAGAGCATGCGCGAGTGGTAGACGCCGCAGAGCTCGGTGCACTTGCCCCGGTAGTCGCCCACCTTGTCGGGGGTGACGGAGAAGTGGTTGCGGTCATCGCCGGTCTGGCCCGGGATGATGTCCATCTTCATGAGGAAGCCCGTGATCCAGAAGGAGTGGATGACGTCGGGCGACGACAGCTTGAACTCCGTCGTCTTGCCCTCCTCGAGGACGAGCGTCGGGATCTGCGAGCCGGTGCCGGCGGTGTAGACGACCGGGCCGTTGTCGTTGTCGCAGGACTCGTTGTAGTTGAAGGTCCACGACCACTGCTGGCCGACGACCTGCACGCAGTTGTCCGGTGCCGGCGTCTCGTTGAGGACGGCCTCCTGCACGCGGACGGTGTGCGCGAAGAACACGATCACCATCATGATCGGCGCGATCGTGTAGAAGATCTCGAGCGGCAGGTTGTACCTCGTCTGCACGGGGATCTCGTCGTCGCTGCGGCGACGGAAACGCCACGACGCGTAGAAGATCAGCGCCCAGGTGATGCCGCCGGTGATCAGGGCAGCGATCCACGCGCCCTTCCACAGCTCGAAGATGTCCTGGCCCTGGACGGTGCCCGGGGAGTTGCTGGGCATGGCCCAGTGGTGCCACTGCTTCTCGGTCTCGGGGTCACAGGCCCCGAGGAGAAGGAAGCTGGCGCCGACGAGCGCACCCAGCGCCGTACGGCGAGCGCGCCTGGTCATGTGCAGACCCACAACGAGCCTTCCTCTAAGACTTCACGGATACGCCGGACTCTAGCGGAACACCGGGGCCACTTGCGCCCCAGCCCGCCCGATAGATTCACGGTGTGAGATTGCCCTCCGACCCGTACGCCGGGTACCTGGACGCCGCGTCGTCCGAGCCGCTCCATCCGGCCGCCCGTGACGCGCTGCTCGCAGCGCTCGACAAGGGCTGGGCGGACCCACGCCGCCTGCACGCCGAGGCACGCAACGCACGCCTGATCCTGGACAACGCCCGGGAAGCCGCAGCCGCCGCCCTGGGCGTACGACGTGACGAGCTGACCTTCACCTCCTCGGGCACGGACGCGGTGCACCGCGGCGTCCTCGGGCTCCTCGGTGGACGCAGGCGCGGGTCGACGCTCCTCCACTCGGCCGTCGAGCACTCCTCGGTCCTGCACGCCGCCGCGTGGGCAGCGACGATGCTCGACACGCGCGCGCAGTCCCTGCCGGTGGATCGTGAGGGCCGGCTCTCCCCCGCCACGGTGCGCGAGGCGCTCGCCGCGACGACCGGCACGGCCATGCTCGCGGTGCAGTCGGCCAACCACGAGGTGGGCACGCTCCAGCCGCTCGAGGAGATCGCCGCACGAGCGGCCGAGAGGGGCACGCCCCTCTTCGTCGACGCGTGCGCATCGCTGGGCCGGGTTCCCCTCCCCGGCGGGTGGGCGGCGGCGGCCGGCTCGGCGCACAAGTGGGGTGGTCCGGCCGGTGTCGGCGTGCTCCTCGTGCGCAAGGGCTCGGCGTGGCGCAACCCGTACCCGGTCGACGACCGCGCCGACGAGCGCGGCTGCGGCTTCGAGAACGTGCCCGCGGCCCTCGCTGCCGCGGCGGCGCTCCAGGCCGTCGTCGCCGAGCAGACCGAGCTCGCGCAGCGCCAGCACGCGATGGTCGCCCGGGTCCGCGAGGCGGTCGCGGCCCTCCCCGACGTCGAGGTCGTGGGCGCACCCGACGCGCGCCTGCCCCACCTGGTCACCTTCTCCTGCCTGTACGTCGACGGCGAGGCACTGGTGACCCGGCTGGCACAGAAGGGCTTCGGCGTGGCCTCGGGCTCTGCCTGCACCGCCTCGACCCTCACGCCGAGCCACGTGCTGGAGGCGATGGGCGTCCTCACCCACGGCAACGTGCGCCTGTCGCTGACGCGCACCACGACCGCCGCCGAGGTCGACTCCTTCCTCGCGGTGCTGCCCCAGGTCGTGCACGGCATCCGGGCCGAGGTCGGGTTGTGAGGCACGAGCTCGACTGCCGCGGCCTGCGCTGCCCCGCTCCGGTGATCGCCCTCGCGAAGGCGCTGCCGACCGTGGAGGTCGGCGACGAGATCGCGGTGGCTGCGACGGACGTCGCCGCGCGGGTCGACGTCCAGGCCTGGTGCCGCATGCGTGGCCAGGAGTACGTCGCCGCGGAGATGGCAGAAGACGGCACACCGGTCTACGTGGTGCGCCGCCTCCTGTAGGGCGTCTTGCCGGGGCCGGGCCTCGGGTCAGGCGGAGAGGGCCTCCCGGATCTCCTTCTCCGCGACGTCGCCGTAGGTGGCGCCGAGGCGGCTCAGCATCTCGTCGCGCGTGGCGGTGTACTCCTGCGTGCCGACCGTCTCGACGACGTACGCCGCGATGGTGCAGCCGAGCTGAGCCGCACGCTCCCAGCCCAGGCCGCGGCTCAGCGCTGCGAGGAAGCCGCCCCGGAAGGCGTCGCCGACGCCCGTGGGCTCGACCGGGGTCACGCCGTCGAGCACGCCGACCTCGATCAGCAGGCCGTCCTTGTCCTGGATCCGGACGCCGTCCTTGCCCAGGGTGGTGACCCACGTGCCGACCCGGGCGAGCACCTCGTCGGTGCTCCAGCCCGTCTTGGAGACGATCAGCTCGGCCTCGTACTCGTTGGAGATGAGGATGTCGGCGCCCTCGACGAGCGGACGGATCAGGTCGCCGCCGGCGAACGCGAGCTGCTGCGACGGGTCCGCGACGAACGTGTAGCCGCGCTGCTTGCACTCCTCGGTGTGCCGCAGCATGCCGTCGGGGTCGTTGGCACCGATCAGGACGTACGTCGGGTGGCCGACCCGCTCCACGATCGGGAGCAGCTCGATCTCGCGGGCCTCGCCCATCGCACCGGGATAGAACGAGGCGATCTGGTTCATCTCGGTGTCGGTCGTGCACGTGAAGCGCGCGGTGTGCTGCGTCTCCGAGTAGTGCACCGACGAGCAGTCGACGCCGTGGCGGTCGAGCCAGGAGTGGTACTCCGCGAAGTCCTCGCCGACGGCACCCACGAGCACCGGGCGCTCGCCGAGGCGGGCCAGCGCGAAGGCGATGTTGGCCGCGACGCCGCCGCGGCGTACCTCGAGGTCGGAGGCGAGGAACGAGACCGAGATCTTGTCCAGCTTCTCGGCGACGAGCGAGTCGGCGAACTTGCCCGGGAAGGTCATCAGGTGGTCCGTGGCGATGGAACCGGTGATCAGCAGCGACATGCGCGGAACACTACCGTCGGGTAGGGGTTCAGGTACCGATGAGTAGTACTTAGCGTCGGGGCATGACGATCAAGCAGCCCGACCACGTGCCCTACGAGGACGCCACCTCCCCGACCGAGATGCACGGTGACTGCGAGGAGGCCAAGCGCAACCTGCGCGTGCCCCTGCCGCGTCGCGCCCAGGCGATCACCACCGCGCTCTCCGCCGCCACGCCGGTGCGCGTGAAGGCGCCGGCGATCGCGGTCTCCGACCGTCTGGCGAAGATGGCCGACGCCTTCTTCGACCGCGCCTGACCCACGACGCACGAAGGCCCCCGCACCGTGACTCGGTGCGGGGGCCTTCGTCTGTCCGACGAGGTCGGCTCAGTGGAACGAGTCGCCGCAGGCGCAGGAGCCGGAGGCGTTGGGGTTGTCGATCGTGAAGCCCTGCTTCTCGATCGTGTCGACGAAGTCGATGACCGCGCCGTTGAGGTACGGGACCGACATCCGGTCGACGACGACGGTCACGCCGTCGAAGTCCGTCGTCACGTCACCGTCGAGGGTGCGCTCGTCGAAGAAGAGCTGGTAGCGCAGGCCCGAGCAGCCACCGGGCTGCACCGAGATGCGGAGCGCGAGGTCGTCGCGACCCTCCTGCTCGAGCAGGCTCTTCACCTTGCCCGCGGCAACCGGGCTCAGGTTGATCTGGTCGGCACGCGTCTCGAAGTCGCGGGGAGCCTCGATGTTGAGGGTCGCGGCCGGCGCGCCGTGGCTGTGTCCGCCACCGCCGCCGCAGCAAGCGTCGCCCATGGTCACTCCTTGAAGTCTTGGTCGTTGTTCGACGTCCTCAATGGTCGCACACGCGCGGTTATTCCCCACATGTGATGCGTCACCGTGACCACTGGGTCGCGACGTGGGCGGCGAGCTCCTCCAGGACCGCGGCGGGCTCGTCCAGGGCGCGGCTCCCCGCCCGGTCCACCATCGCGTACGCCGACTCCACGCCGAGCGCGCGCATCTCACGGCTGCCGACCTCGACGCGCCCCGCGAGCACGACACACGGCCTGGCGTGCTCGCCGGCGAGCGCCGCGACACCGGCCGGGACCTTGCCTCCGCGGCTGGTGAAGTCGAACGCCCCCTCCCCCGTGACCACCAGGTCGGCAACAGCTGCCCGGCCGGCCAGACCCGTCGCCTCCGCGACGACCTCGAAGCCGGGCCGGCGGACGGCCCCCAGGAGTGCCAGGGCGAAGCCGAGTCCGCCGGCAGCGCCGGCGCCCTTCCCCGCGGCCGCCTTGCGGTCCGTCGCCGCGGCCAGGTCCTGCAGGGCGCCGTCGACCGCGGGCAGGTCCGCGTCCGCGAGGCCCTTCTGCGGACCGAAGACCTTCGCGGCCCCGAAGAGGCCGGTCAACGGGTTGTCCACGTCGCTCGCCGCCACCAGCGAGATGCCGGCCACGGCGGCACGAGCTGCGGTCAGGTCGACCTCCGTCACGCCGGCGAGCCCGTCGGGGCCCGCGTCCAGCGGGCGGTCGGCCGTCGCGCCGAGGGCGGCGAGCAGGCCCGCACCGCCGTCCGTGGTGCCGCTGCCGCCGAGACCGACCACGACCTCGGTGGCGCCGGCGTCGATCGCGGCCAGGAGCAGCTCTCCGACACCGTGGGTGGTGGCGCGGCGGGGACCCTCACGCCCGGTCAGCGCCAGACCGCAGGCCTGGGCCGACTCGACGTACGCCACCGAGCCGACGACGAGGAGCGCCGCCGGTGCCGGCTCACCGAGGGGACCGCGCACCGTGACCGCCTCGAGGCACCCGCCGAGTGCTTCGTGCATGGTCTCGACGAATCCGGGCCCGCCGTCGGAGAGCGGGGCCAGGTCGAGCTCGTCCGCCGGCGCCGTACGGAGCCAGCCCGCGGCGATGGCCGCGGCCGCCTGGCCCGAGGTCAGGGTGCCGGCGTACTTGTCGGGCGCGATCAGGATCCGCATGCGGGCATCCTGCCGGGAACAACCTCACCGAGGGTGCGGTTGCCCGCTCGGACGCGCCCCGGTCGAGGGGCGCCGCGGTCACTAGGATGGACGCATGACGACTGTCGACCTCCCCCTGCTCCCGCTCGGGCGCGGCAAGGACCTGGACGCCGAGCGCGGTGTCGAGTGCCCGGGCGACCTGCCCGCTCCCTCCGACCCGGACCTGGTCGCGCGGGCGACCGCCGCCAAGGCAGCCCTCGGTGAGCGGGTCTTCGTCCTCGGTCACCACTACCAGCGCGACGAGGTCATCCAGTTCGCGGACGTCACGGGCGACTCCTTCAAGCTCGCCCGCGACGCCGCCGCCCGCCCGGAGGCCGAGTTCATCGTCTTCTGCGGCGTGCACTTCATGGCGGAGTCGGCCGACATCCTGACCACGCCGGACCAGAAGGTGATCCTTCCGGACCTGGCCGCCGGCTGCTCGATGGCCGACATGGCCCGCCTCTCGCAGGTCGAGGACGCCTGGGCCGCTCTCGAGGACGCCGGTGTCGCCGACGTCGTCGTCCCGATCACGTACATGAACTCCTCGGCCGACATCAAGGCCTTCTGCGGCAAGCACGACGGCGCGGTCTGCACGTCGTCCAACGCCGATGTCGCGCTGGAGTGGGCGTTCGCACAGAAGGGCGAGGACACCAAGGTCCTCTTCTTCCCCGACCAGCACCTCGGCCGCAACACCGCCGTGCTCAAGCTGGGCTACACCCTCGACCAGTGCGTCGTCTGGGACCCGCGCCAGCCCAACGGTGGCCTCACCGTCGAGCAGCTGCGCGACGCGAAGATGATCCTGTGGAAGGGCCACTGCTCCGTCCACGGCCGCTTCTCCCCCGACGTCATCGACGAGCTCCGCGCCAAGATTCCCGACCTCAACGTCATCGTGCACCCCGAGTGTCAGTACGAGGTGGTGACCAAGGCCGACCTCGTCGGCTCGACCGAGTTCATCATCAAGCAGATCGAGGCCGCCCCCGCGGGCACCAGCTGGGCGATCGGCACCGAGCTCAACCTCGTCAAGCGGCTGGCCGACGCGCGCCCGGACCTCACCATCGTCTTCCTGGACCGCAACGTCTGCTACTGCTCGACGATGAACCGCATCGACCTGCCGCACCTCGTGTGGGCGCTCGAGTCGCTGGTCGACGGCGAGGTGCCCAACGTGATCGAGGTCGACGCCGACACCGAGCACTGGGCGAAGATCGCCCTCCAGCGGATGCTCGACCTCCCGGGTCGCAGCCACAAGGACTGAGCGAAGCGCTCCGGTCATCGGCCGGAGCGCTTTCTCACGCACTCCACTTGAAGACATGATCAGATCGGAAAGCGAATGAGCGACACCCTGCCTCCCTGCCCCCAGTGCGGCTCCGAGTACACCTACGAGATGGGCGAGCTCATCGTCTGCCCCGAGTGCGCCCACGAGTGGTCGCCCTCGGAGGCGGCCGAGGCCGCCGATGCCGCGCTCGTGCGCGACGTCAACGGCAACGTGCTCAGTGACGGCGACGACGTCGTGATCGCCAAGGACCTCAAGGTCAAGGGCGCCGGCGGCGGCACCATCAAGGTCGGCACCAAGGTCAAGGGCATCCGGCTCATCTCCGACGGCGTCGGAGACCACGACATCGACGCCACCGTCGAGGGCTTCGGACGCATGCAGCTGAAGAGCTCGGTCGTCAAGAAGGCCTGAGCCACCCGGAGAGGGCCGTCCGCGACCGCGGGACGGCCCTCTCGTCATTCCCGCGGCGGCTGCGGCGAGATCAGGGCGGTGGCGACCGACAGGCCCAGGTCGCGCGTGCGGACCGTCGCGATCCGGCGCCCCGGCTGCACCGCCTCCTTCACCCGGCCGCACCTCTCCCCGAGGTACGCCGCCGCGGCGTCGATGTCGGACACCGTGTGCGTGATCCCCCAGAACGTCGCCGGCCCCGCGCCCGTACCGGTCGGAGCGCCGATCACCTCGAGGATGACCTCGCCGAGCCGGAAGAACACCTGACGCACCGGTGAACCGGCCAGCTCCGCATCGCGCACCCGGCGTACGGGCAGGCCGAGGGCTTCGAGCGAGGCAGTGGTGCGGTCGACGTTGGGGGTCATCAGGACCAGGTGATCGACCTGGGCGACGCCGAGCGGGTGCTCGCCCGCGGGGCGCTGGGCCCGTGCAGCGGCGACCACGGTGGGGACTCCTTCGGCCCGGGCGAAGGCACCGGCGGCCGCGTCGTCAGCCCCGGCCAGCACCCACGTGTGGACGCCACGCTGCCCCGCGGCACCGACCAGGCGGAGATCGACACCGCCGACGCGGCAGGTGTCTCCGACGACGGCGAAGCCCGCTGCTGCCCAGGCTGCGGCATCGTCCCCGACCTGGATCTCCTCGATGGTGATCGTCACGCGGGCGAGCGTACCGAGGCCGGTAGGCTGGCCACGTGAGCAACAGCAGTACTGAAGGCAAGGGTCGGCCGACCCCGTCGCGCAAGGAGGCCGAGGCCGCTGCGCGTGCCCGCGCCCGCAACGCCGCGGACCCGAAGGCCCGCCGCACCGCGCAGAAGTCGCAGCGCAAGGCGGCGATGGCCGACCTGCGCGAGGGCTACCGCACGGCCGACGAGTCGAAGCTCCCCGAGCGCGACAAGGGTCCGGTGAAGCGGCTGGTCCGCGACGTCGTCGACTCCCGCATCGGCTTCGCCGAGCTCTTCGCTCCCCTGCTGGTGCTGATCCTGGTCACGAGCGCGATCAACCCGGTCCTCGGCCAGGGCATGTGGCTGATGGCCGTCGTCCTCGTCGTCTGCGACATCCTGTGGATCCGCTTCAAGGTCCGGCGCGAGGTGCGCCGCCGCCTGCCCGACAAGCCGCTCAAGGGCGTGTCCTACTACGCGATCGTCCGCTCGCTCCAGCTGCGCATCCTGCGCCTGCCCAAGCCGCAGGTGAAGATCGGTCAGCAGCTTCCCGACGTCTACCGCTGACCCACCGACACCACGAAGGCCCGCTCCCCGGAGGGAGCGGGCCTTCGTCGTCGACCGGGTACGTCGACTCAGAGGTCCAGGAAGTGCTCGAGTCCGACGGTGAGGCCGGGGTGCGCCGCGATCTGGCGGACGCCGGTCAGGACGCCGGGTCCGAACGAGGCGCGGTCCATCGAGTCGTGGCGGATCGTCAGCGTCTCCCCGGGGCCACCACAGACGACCTCCTGGTGGGCGATCATGCCGCGGATCCGCAGCGCGTGGACGCGCACGCCGTCGACGTCGGCGCCACGCGCGCCCTCGATCTCCTGCGAGGTGGCGTCCGGGAACGGCGGCGAACCGGCCGCCCGGCGCGCCTCGGCGACCAGCGCAGCCGTGCGGGCCGCGGTGCCCGACGGGGCATCGGCCTTGGTCGGGTGGTGCAGCTCGATGATCTCGACGGAGTCGTAGAACGGGGCGGCGATCGTCGCGAACTTCATCATCAGGATCGCGCCGATGGAGAAGTTGGGGGCGATCAGCACGCCGGTCTGCGGCGAGTCCGCGAGCCACGCCTCCAGCTGCGCCAGGCGCCCGGCGTCGAAGCCCGTGGTGCCGACGACAGCGTGGATGCCGTGCTTGATGCAGAACTCGAGGTTGCCCATGACCACGTCGGGGTGGGTGAAGTCGATGACCACCTGCGTGCCCGACTCGACCAGGGCGTTGATGTCGTCGCCCGCGTCGATGGAGGCGACCAGCTCCAGGTCCGCTGCGGCCTCGACAGCGGCGCACATCTCGGCGCCGACCTTGCCCCGCGCCCCGAGGACGCCCACCTTCATCTTCGACTCAGCCACGGTCGCAACCGTACTTCAACGCAGACATCACAGGGTGTCCCTGCTGCCCTCGCGGACGACAACTGGCACTCTTGTGCCCATGTCCATCCAGACCATCCCCGCGCGCATCCGCTGGGCTGTCGACGTACTCGACGTGCAGCCCGACGATCACGTCCTGGAGATCGGCTGCGGAGCGGGCGAGGCGGCAGGCCTCGTCGCGAGCAGGCTCGGCAAGGGCAAGCTGATGGTCATCGACCGCTCCGAGGCGGCCGTCGACCGGACCAAGCGCGTCAACGCCGCCCATGTCGAGTCCGGGCGCCTCACCGTCCGCCACATCGACCTGGCCACCCTGCGGGTGCCGGTGAAGCGGCTCGACAAGGCGTTCGCGGTCAACGTGAACCTCTTCTGGATCCGCGACTGCCGCGACGAGGTCGCCCTGCTGCACGAGAAGCTCTCCCCCGGCGGCACCGTGCACCTCTTCTACGAGGCCACGAAGCTCGACGAGGTGCGGCTCATGGTCGAGAAGTCCTCGCACGCCCTCGCGGAGGCCGGGTTCCGTGTCTCCGCCGTGCAGAGCCGTCGGCCCGCGATGGTCGGGATCATCGGCCGCAAGTAGCGCTCAGCAGTACTTGTGCCTGGCCGTGTAGGCCATCGTGCCGGCAGGCGGGTCCTGCTTGCAGCCGACGCCGCCCTCGACGGTGTTGTAGAACGACTTCGCGGTACCGGTGGCGACGGTGGAGATGACGGTGCCGTTGCTGTTGCAGCGCTTCCGCGCCCAGGTCGCGGTGACCTTGCGGCTCCCGGCGTAGAAGACGTAGGTGTCGCCCGACTTCATCGTCCAGGTGACCGACTCCGCCGTCGTCTTGGTCGTCGACCCCTTGGCCGCGACCGTCGCGTTCAACGTCGAGCTGACCTTGGCCGCGAAGGCCTTGAAGATGCTGGCCGAGACCTCGGCCGAGACCGTGTAGCTCGTGGACACGCTCGCCTCGATGGTGCTCACGCGGGAGGCCGAGTAGGTGCGGGTGGCGCTGCTGCCGGTGTAGTTCTCCTTGATGACCTCATGGGTCACCTGGTTCACCCTGCTCGGGGTCCCCACCGAGGTCCAGCTGGAGCCCGGGTCACAGATGATCGGGTAGGCCTGGGCCGGCGTCGCAGCACCGACGGCGAGCCCGACAGGCGCGACGACCGTCGCGAGTACCGATGCGAGCCCGAACCGGGTCTCGAGAGCCACCATGACGAGTCCTCCGTTGCAACGCGGCGGGCGCCCTGCGGGCCCACCCGACGGTGGGAACGCTAGGGCGCCCGGGCACAGCTGCGAATGGGCAGAACTACCCAGATAGCGGGCCCGTCAGGGACCGACCACCGCGAGCATCTCCGGCCCGCTGAAGAGGTCGGCGGCCAGGGCCGCGACGTCGTCCAGGGTAACGGCGTCGATGCGCGTGAGCGCGTCGTCCAGACCGATCAGCTCGTCGTAGATCAGCTCGGCCTTGCCGTTGCGGGACATCCGTGCCCCGGAGTCCTCCAGGCCCATGATCATGCTGCCCGCGAGCTGCCGCTTGCCACGCGCGAGCTCCTCCGCGGTGATCCCGTCCGCCGCGACCTTGCGCAGCTCGGCACGGACGACGGCCAGCGTCTCGTCCAGCTTAGCCGGGAGACAGCCGACAGCCACCCCCACGAGGCCTGCGTCGACGTGATGGCTGGCGAAGGAGTAGACCGAGTAGGCCAGCCCTCGCAGCTCGCGCACCTCCTGGAAGAGGCGCGACGACGCGCCACCTCCGAGCACGGTGTTGAGCACGCCCAGCGCATAGCGCCGCGGGTCGCTGCGGGTCACGCCGCGGACCCCGAGCACGACGTTGACCTGCTCGAGCGGCCGCGTTGCCCGCGACTCCCCCGCGATGACCTTCTTCGCCGCAGCGACCCGCGGCGCCACGACCGGCTCCTCCACGACGTCGAGGAAGCCACCACGACCGAACGCCGCGCGGATCTGCCGCACCACGGTGGCGTGGTCGACGTTGCCGGCGACCGACACGACCATGTTGGCCGGCCGGTAGTGCTTGGCGTAGAAGCGGCTGATCTGCGCACGGGTCAGCCCCTCGATGGAGGCCTCCGTGCCCGCGATGCCCCGCCCGAGGGGGCTGTCGCCCCAGGCCTGGGCGGCGAAGAGGTTGTGGACGACGTCCTCGGGGTCGTCGTCGTGCATGGCGATCTCGTCGAGGATCACCTCACGCTCGGCCTCCACGTCGGCGTCGGTGATGACCGAGCTGGTCATCATGTCGCCGAGGACGTCGATCGCCAGCGGCAGGTCCTCAGCCAGCACCCTGCCGTGGAAGCAGGTGTACTCCTTCGCGGTGAAGGCGTTGAAGTCGCCGCCGACCTCGTCGAGGACGATCGAGACCTCGAGCGCGGAGCGCTCCTTCGTGCCCTTGAAGAGCAGGTGCTCGAGGAAGTGCGACGCACCGTGGAGCCTGGGCGTCTCGTGGCGGGAGCCGACGCCCACCCACACGCCGATGCTGGCGGAGCGGACACCTGCCATCTCCTCGGTGAGGACGCGCAGGCCGCCGGGCAGCACCGTGCGGCGGACCCGGGAGACGACGCGGCCGGCGTCGTCCTTCTCCACGAGGACGGTACGGGTGGAGCCGATCTTCTGGGGAACGGACAACCGCCCGGCAGATTCCTGCCGGGCGGTCGTCTTCGTGCGACGCGGGATCACGCTCAGGCGTCTGCCTCGACGGAGGCGTCCTCGACGCGCTCGGCCTCGGCCGACTCGCCCTCGTCCTCGATGAACGGGACGAGCGAGAGCTTGCCGCGGTCGTCGATCTCGGCGATCTGGACCTGGATCTTCTGGCCGACCGACACGACGTCCTCGACCGACTCCACGCGCTTGCCGTCGTTGAGGGCACGCAGCTTGGTGATGTGGAGCAGGCCGTCCTTGCCCGGGAGCAGGGACACGAAGGCGCCGAAGTTGGTCGTCTTCACGACGGTGCCGAGGTAGCGCTCGCCGACCTCGGGCATCGTCGGGTTGGCGATCGCGTTGATCGCCGATCGGGCGGCCTCGGCAGCCTCGCCGTTGGTCGCACCGATGTAGACGGTGCCGTCGTCCTCGATGGAGATCGAGGCGCCGGTGTCGTCCTGGATCTGGTTGATCATCTTGCCCTTCGGGCCGATGACCTCACCGATCTTGTCGACGGGGACCTTGACGGTGATGATGCGCGGCGCGTGCGGCGACATCTCCTCCGGCTCGGCGATGGCCTCGGCCATGACGTCGAGGATCGTGTGGCGGGCGTCGCGGGCCTGGGTCAGGGCCGCAGCCAGGACCTCGGCCGGGATGCCGTCGAGCTTCGTGTCGAGCTGAAGGGCCGTCACGAAGTCGCGCGTGCCGGCGACCTTGAAGTCCATGTCGCCGAACGCGTCCTCGGCGCCGAGGATGTCGGTCAGCGCGACGTACTCGGTCTTGCCGTCGACGGTGTCGGAGATCAGGCCCATCGCGATGCCGGCGACCGAGGCGCGGAGCGGGACACCGGCCTGGAGCAGCGACAGCGTGGAGGCACAGACCGAGCCCATCGAGGTGGAGCCGTTGGAGCCCATGGCCTCGGAGAGCTGGCGGATCGCGTAGGGGAACTCCTCGCGGGTCGGGAGGACCGGGAGGAGGGCACGACGCGCGAGCGCACCGTGGCCGATCTCGCGGCGCTTCGGCGAGCCGACGCGGCCCGTCTCGCCGGTGGAGAACGGCGGGAAGATGTACTTGTGCATGTAGCGGCGCGACGTCTCCGGCGAGAGCGTGTCGAGCTGCTGCTCCAGCTTGAGCATGTCGAGGGTGGTGACACCGAGGATCTGGGTCTCGCCACGCTCGAAGAGGGCCGAGCCGTGGACGCGCGGGATGACCTCGACCTCGGCGCTCAGGGCGCGGATGTCGGCGAGCCCACGGCCGTCGATGCGGACCTTGTCGCGCAGCACCTGCTGGCGGATGGCGGCCTTGGTGACGGACTTGTACGCCGCGCCGATCTCCTTCTCGCGGCCGGCGAACTGCTCGCTCAGCTGCTCGAGGAGGGACGCCTTGATCTTGTCGTCCTCCTCCTGGCGCTCCTGCTTGGAGAGGACCTTCTCGCGCTTGCCACCGACCGAGTACAGGTCGCGGACCTGCTCGCCGACAGCGGCCTCCACGGCCTCGAAGACATCGTCCTCGTAGTCGAGGAAGATCGGGAAGTCCTCGACGGGCTTCGCGGCGACCTTGGCCAGCTCGACCTGGGCCTCGCAGAGCTGCTTGATGAACGGCTTGGCGGCCTCGAGGCCGGTCGCGACGACCTCCTCGGAGGGAGCCTGGACGCCCGACTGGACGAGGTCCCAGGTGGACTCCGTGGCCTCGGCCTCGACCATCATGATCGCGACGTCGCCGGTCTCGGTGACGCGGCCGGCGACGACCATGTCGAAGACCGCTCGCTCGAGCTCGGAGTGGCGCGGGAAGGCGACCCACTGGCCGTCGATGAGGGCGACGCGGACGCCACCGACCGGGCCGGAGAACGGCAGGCCGGCGATCTGCGTGGAGGCCGACGCGGCGTTGATCGCGAGCACGTCGTACGGCGTGTCGGGGTTGAGCGCCATGACGGTGATGACGACCTGGACCTCGTTGCGGAGACCCTTCTTGAAGGTCGGGCGCAGCGGACGGTCGATGAGGCGGCAGGTGAGGATCGCGTCCTCACCCGGACGACCCTCGGAGCGGAAGAAGGAGCCGGGGATCTTGCCCGCGGCGTACATGCGCTCCTCGACGTCGATCGTCAGCGGGAAGAAGTCGAAGTGGTCCTTCGGCGTCTTGCCGGCGGTCGTCGCCGAGAGGAGCATCGTGTCGTCGTCGAGGTACGCGGTGACGGCACCGGCGGCCTGACGAGCGAGGAGACCCGACTCGAACTTGATCGTGCGGGTGCCGAACTTGCCGTTGTCGAGAACGGTCTCGACGGCAGAGATGGTTGCCTCGGACAAGGCGAACCCTTTCTGTACGTGGAGCGATCCACGTCCGCCTCTCGATGCGGCGGGGTGCTGCGAATGAGTCCCGCCTGGTCCCTCATGTGAGGGGGCCGGTCTTCGATCGAGGCCCGCAGCGATGCCCACGAGGGCAGTTCTGAAGGCCACTACCGAGGACCGTGCCGACGTGTGCGCGGGTCGCTCCGGGTGAATGGCTGTATGGAGTTGTCGTGACCGAGCCTACCGATGAGGCCCGGCGTGATGAAAGAGAGCCGCCGCCCGTGTCGGGCGACGGCTCTCTTCAGGTCATCGGCGGAGGCCGAGGCGCTCGATGATGGAGCGGTAACGCTCGATCTCGGTCTTCTGCAGGTAGTTCAGCAGACGACGGCGCTGGCCGACGAGGAGCAGCAGGCCACGACGCGAGTGGTGGTCGTGCTTGTGCTGCTTGAGGTGCTCGGTGAGGTGCGAGATGCGGTGCGAGAGCAGCGCGATCTGGACCTCCGGAGAACCGGTGTCACCCTCGGACTTGCCGTACTCGGCGATGATCTTCTTCTTGGTCTCCGCGTCGGTACCGATCGACATAGCGCGGTCCTCCTTCTACTCGTTGCGCGGCGCGCCCGGGCCTGTTCACCGGGGCACTCTGGTTCCGCGGCCGTTCTTACGGCGGTGCTGCCCGAAATGGGCAACCGGGCAAGGCTAGCGCAGCCCTGCCCGGTGCCCCAATTCGCAGGTCAGGCCTCGACCAGCTCCGGAGTCGGCTCCGGGTCTGTCCTGCCCTGGCCCAGCTTGCTCGGCCACCAGATCTTGTCGCCCAGGTCGATGTTGATCGCCGTGACGAGGATCGAGCGGACGATCATCGTGTCGAGCATGACACCGAGTGCCACCGCGATGCCCATTTCCGCCAGGAAGACCAGCGGCAGCGTGCCGAGCACGATGAAGGTCGCCGCCAGCACCACGCCGGCCGAGGTGATCACGCCGCCGGTCGAGGTGAGGCCGACGAGCGCTCCCCGGCGGGTGCCGTGGCTGGCCGCTTCCTCGCGGACCCGGGTCATCAGGAAGATGTTGTAGTCGATGCCCAGGGCGACCAGGAAGACGAACGCGAACAGCGGGAAGCTCGGGTCCGATCCGGCGAAGCCGAAGACGTACTCGAACAGCAGCACGGAGATGCCGAGTGCGGCTCCGAAGGACAGGATCACCGTGCCCAGCAGGATGAGCGGCGCCGCGACAGCCCGCAGCAGGGCGATCAGCACGAGCAGGACCACAGCCAGCACGAGCGGGATGATCACCTTGTCGTCGCGCTGGGACGCGACCTTGGTGTCGAGGTAGATCGCGGATCCACCGGTGACGAGGGCGTCGGCGCCCTTCACGGCGTGGACGGCGTCACGCGTCCGGTTGACGACGTCGAACGACGCCTGCGAGCTGACGTCCGACCCGATGACGACGCTCAGCGCACCGACCCCGTCCTTCGGCTGCCCGAGGGGAACCACCTTCACGGTGCCGCCACCCGGCAGCTTCTGGTCGACGATGCCGTCGACACCCTCGAGCGCCGTCGCCACCGCCGGCAGCTTGTCGGCGTTGGCCACGACGAGGAGCTGGTTGGACTGGTCGACCAGGTCGTGGGCGGCCAGCACCTTCTGGCCCTTGATGGAGTCGAACTCCTTCGTGTACGTGTCCTCGGTCGAGAGGCCGTTGGCGTCCAGCCGGAAGAGACCGAGGCAGGCGATCGCCAGGACGACCGTCGTGCCCACCCACACCGTGCGGGGACGGATCGCGATCCGCTTGCCGATGCGTGCCCACATGCCCGACTGGGTCGGCTCGACCGACCCGAAGGTCGGCCGCATGGGCCAGAACATCCAGCGGCCGGTGATGACCAGGAGCGCCGGCAGCAGGGTGACCATGACCAGGTAGGTCATGGCGACGCCGATCGCGACGACCGGGCCCATGCCAGCGGTCGAGCTCATGTCCGCGAAGGTCAGGCACAGCATGCCCAGGATGACGGTCGCAGCGCTCGCCAGGATGGCGGGAGCCGCCCGGTGCAGCGCGTGCGCCATCGCCTCGTGGCGGTCGGCGTAGTTGCGGAGCTCCTCGCGGTAACGGGCGACCAGCAACAGCGCGTAGTCGGTGCCCGCGCCGATGCAGAGGATGCTCAGGATCGCCTGGCTCTGGCCGTTGACGGTGAGCCCGGCGTACTTCGCCAGGAAGTAGACCAGGCCCATCGTGGTGCCGAGCGAGACGACGGCGGAGAAGATCGGCAGGAACCACAGGGTGGGGCTGCGGTAGACGACCAGCAGGATCAGGATGACGATGCCGAGTGCGGCGAAGAGCAGCGTCGAGTCGAGGCCTCCGAAGGCCTCGACCGCGTCAGCAGCCTGTCCGCCAGCGCCGGCGACGTGGACGCTCATGCCGTCGGTCTCGGCGATCTTGCGGATCTCCTTGACCGTGTCGGGCATCTTGTTCCACCCGTCCTTGCCCAGGTTGAACTTGATGATCGTCTCGAGGGCCTGGCCGTCCTTGGACGGGATCGGCCCGGTGATCTCGCCCTCGACTCCGTCGAGCTTCGCGAACGACGCGACGTCGGCCGCCGCCGCCGCCTTGTCGTCGGCGGTGAGGCCGGTCGTGCGCTCGTAGACGATGACCGTCGGGATCGTGTTGGGGTCCTGGAACGGCTCCATCTTCTTGAAGCCCGCCGTGGACTCCGCGGATGCGGGGAGCCAGGACGAGGCCTCGTTGTTCTGGACCGAGGTCAGCTTGCCGGCGAAGCCTCCGAGGCCCATGACGGCGACGATCCAGAAGACCAGGACCGCCCACTTGGTGTAGCGCCCGGTCAGGGCGCCCGCTACGTGTCGATGCATGAGGCACACATTGCCGCTTCGCACCGACAACCGCATCAGGAAATACCCTGAGATCTCCGATCCGTCAGGAACGGAGAAGTCAGGGTCAGCGGGCGAGAGCCGCGCGGGCGGCGGCGCGCGCCGCCTCCGGGTCGAGAGCGGCGAGCGCCGCCTCCGCGGCCCGGCGGCAGTCCGCCATGGTCACGCGGCCGAGCTGCGCCCCGACGGGGCGGACCGCCGCGGGCGCCATCGACAGCGAGGTGATCCCCAGGCCGACGAGCACGCACGCCAGGAGCGGGTCGGCCGCAGCCTCGCCACAGATGCCGACCGGCTTGCGTGCGGTCACGCCCGCGTCCGCGGTGAGCGCGATCAGCTGCAGGACCGCCGGCTGCCACGCGTCGGTGAGGTGAGCGAGGTCCGTCGCCATCCGGTCGGCGGCCATCGTGTACTGGGTCAGGTCGTTGGTGCCGATCGAGAGGAAGTCGACGACGGCGAGCATGCGAGCCGCCTGGAGGGCGGCACTCGGCACCTCGATCATCACGCCCGGCCTCAGGCCGCGGTCGCGCACCTTCCGGGCGAACGCCGCCGCTTCCGCGACGGTGGCCACCATCGGCGCCATCACCCAGGTCTCGATGCCCGAGGAGGCGGCCGCGGCCGCGATCGCGTCGAGCTGGCGGTCCAGCAGACCCGGGTTGTCGAACGAGAGCCGGAGACCCCGCACCCCGAGGGCAGGGTTCTCCTCCCCCTTGTGCGTGGCGAAGGCGATCGGCTTGTCCGAGCCCGCATCGAGCGTGCGCGCGACCACGTGGCGCCCCGCGCCGAAGGCAGCGAGCACCCCGGCGTAGATGCCGGCCTGCTCCTCGACCGACGGCTCGTCTGCGCGGTTGAGGAAGGAGAGCTCGGTGCGGAAGAGCCCGACTCCCTCGACGGGCGCCTGGGCCGCGCTCTCGGCCGTCGGGACGTCGGCGACATTGGCCAGCAGCTTCACGTGGACGCCGTCGGCGGTCGTGGCGGGGCCGGTCCAGGCCGCGACCGTCGCACGCTCGGCGGCGTCGGCTGCCGCGAGGCGGCGCGCCTCCTCCGGGTCCGCACCCGTCACGACCAGGCCGGCAGCGCCGTCGACCAGCACCCACGTGCCGTCGGCGATCCGACCGGCACCGCTCGCACCGACCACGCAGGGGATGCCGAGCTGCCGGGCGATGATCGCCGTGTGGCTGGTGGGACCACCCAGGCCCGTGACGAGCGCGAGGACGCGTGAGGGGTCGAGCAGCGCGGTGTCGGACGGCGCGAGGTCCTTCGCCAGCAGCACCGATGGCTCCGCGGGCACCGGCACCCCGGGCTCCGGGACGCCGACGAGGCGCGCGGTGATCCGTCGTTCGATGTCGCGCAGGTCGGCGACCCGCTCGGCCATCAGCCCACCCATCTGGGTGAACATGCCCGCGAAGTGCTCGACGGCGACCTGGAGCGACCGGAGCACGGGCTCGCCGGCGTTGAGCTGCTTGCGCACCACCGAGCGCAGGCCCTTGTCCCGGGCCAGCCCGGCGCTCGCTGCGAGCACCTCGGCCGCGGCGCCCGACACGGACATCGCCTTGGCGGCGAAGCCGTCGGCCACCGCAGCAGCCGCCGCGTCGTACGCCGCGAGGGCGGCCGCCGCGTCCGGGAACGTCACCGATGCGAACGCCTCGATGGACGCCGCCGGCACCTCTTCCCGGGCCAGGACGGCGGGGCCGTAGGCGACTCCGGGCACGACCGGGGTGCCCTGGATCTCGATCTTCGTCTGCTGCGCTGTCTCCGTGACCACGGTCACAAATTAACCCCTCGACCCCCTAGACAGTCAACAGGTTCGGGAGTAAAACAACATAAACACAGATTCATCGGAGGAGCAGGAACGTGTACGCAGAGGAGCGCCAGCAGGCGATCGCCCGCCTCGTCGGGGAACGCGGGCGGGTGGCCGTGGTCGAGCTCGCCAGCGAGTTCGACGTGACCACCGAGACGGTCCGCCGCGACCTCTCCCTGCTCGAGCGCGCGGGCCTCGTCCACCGGGTCCACGGTGGTGCCGTTCCGGCTGGAGCGCTCGCCGGCATCGAGGCCGCGCTCAGCGAGCGCGACACGGTCAACCAGCGCGCGAAGGAGCAGATCGCCCGGGCCGCGCTGGCCCACCTCCCCCGCGGCGAGGCCACCATCGTGATCGATGCCGGGTCCACCACCGCACGGCTCGCCTCGCTGCTCCCGTCGGACCGCCGCCTGGTCGTCGTCACCCACGCGGTGCCCGTGGCGGCGCGGCTCGCCGGCCTGCCCAACGTCGAGCTCCATCTGCTGCCCGGCCGGGTCCGCCCCTCCACCCAGGCCGCGGTCGGCGCCGACACCGTCGCAGCGCTGTCCCGGATCCGGGCCGACGTCGTCTTCATCGGCACCAACGGCCTCACCGTGGGCCACGGCCTGTCGACGCCCGATCTCGAGGAGGCCGCCGCCAAGCGCGCCCTCGTCCGCGCAGCCCGCAGGGTCGTCGTCCTCGCCGACTCGAGCAAGATCGGCCAGGAGGCCGCGCAGAGCTTCGCCGACCTCGACGCCGTCGACGTGGTGATCAGCGACGGCGCCATCGACCCGCGCGACCAGGCCGAGATCGCGGCTGCCGGTCCCGAGGTGGTCATCGCATGATCACCACCCTGACCCCGCATCCGAGCCTCGACCGCACGGTCGTCCTCGCCGGTCCGCTCGAGCGCGGCACCGTCCTCCGCGTCACCTCCTCGGGCGCGCAGGCAGCAGGAAAGGGCGTGAACATCTCGCGGGCCGCGGTGTCCGCGGGTCTGCCCACCGTCGCGGTCTTCCCCGCAGAGGCCGAGGACTCCTTCGTGCGTGAGCTCGCGGCCGCGGGCGTCACCTGTGTCCCGGTCGCCGGGGGCGGACCGATCCGCGTCAACCTCACGCTCACCGAGCCCGACGGCACGACGACGAAGCTCAACGCCTCGGCCGTGCCCGCCGGCCCCGCCCTCCTCGACGCCCTGGCCGATGCGGTGCTGCAGCACGCCGACGACGGCTGGGTCGTCCTCGCCGGGTCGCTACCGCCGGGAGCGCCGGACGACTGGTACGCCCGGGTGGCGCGCGCCCTGCGTCGTACGCCGGCCAGGGTCGCCGTCGACACGAGCGACGCCCCGCTTGCCGCACTGGTGGCGGACCTGGAGTCCAGCGCGCCGCACCTCCTCAAGCCCAACACCGACGAGCTCGCCTCGATCACCGGGGCCGACCCCACTCGGCTCGAGGGCGACCCGGCCGCAGCGGCGCGCGCCGCACGGACCCTCGTCGACCGCGGCGTCGACGCGGTGCTGGCGACCCTCGGCGGCGCGGGAGCCGTCCTCGTCACACGCGACGTCGCACTCCACGCCACTCCCCCGCCGACCACGGTGGTCTCCACCGTCGGGGCCGGCGACTGCAGCCTCTTCGGCTACCTCCTCGGCGAGCAGCAGGGCCTGCGCGCCGACCAACGACTCGCACTCGCCGTGGCCTACGGCAGTGCGGCGGCCGCGCTCCCCGGCACGACCATCCCCACCCCCGCACAGGTGCGCCCCGGCCTCGTGCACGTCACGAAGCTCGACATCGCAGAAGGAAGCCCCTCATGAACCAGCTCATCAACCACGACCTGGTCGTGCTGGACGTGGCCCCGGGTCCCGACAAGGAGGCCGTGATCCGGTCCCTCGTCGGGCTCGTCGCGGCCACGGGACGCAGCACCGACCAGGCACAGCTCGAGGGCGACGTACTCGCCCGCGAGGCCACGTCGCCGACCGGCCTCAAGGGCGGCATCGCCATCCCCCACTGCCGCACCACCGGGGTCTCGGAGCCGACGCTGGCCTTCGCCCGGCTCAACCCGGCCGTCGACTTCGGGGCCAAGGACGGGCCGGCCGACCTGGCCTTCCTGATCGCCGTCCCCGACGGCGGCGACGCCGACCACCTCACCATCCTCACCAAGCTCGCGCGCGCGCTGGTCCGCAAGGAGTTCGCCGCCGAGCTCCGCACCGCGACCTCGGTCACCGAGGTCGTCGACCTGGTCCGCGGGGTCCTCGAGCCGGCACCGGCCCCTGCCGAGGCGGCTCCTGCAGCCTCCCCCGCGCAGCGCACACTGGTGGCCGTCACCGCCTGCCCGACCGGCATCGCCCACACCTACCTCGCCGCCGAGGCGCTGCAGGCGGCGGCCGAGCGCGCCGGCGTCCGCATCGACGTCGAGACGCAGGGGTCCGCCGGCAGCACCCCGCTCCCCGCCTCCACCATCGCGGCCGCCTCGGCGGTCATCCTCGCCACGGACGTCGGCGTCCGTGACAAGGGCCGCTTCGCTGGACTCCCGGTCGTGGCCTCCGGCGTCAAGCGCGCCGTCGACGACGCCGACGCGATGATCGCCGAAGCCCTCCGGTACGCCGACGACCCGGCTGCCCCGCGCGTCACCGGCACCGCCGGTGACGCGCAGGCGCAGACCGGCGCCGAGGAGTCATGGGGCGCACGCGTCCGCCGGATCCTGATGACCGGCGTCTCCTACATGATCCCGTTCGTCGCCGCCGGCGGCCTGCTGATCGCGATCGGCTTCCTCCTCGGCGGCTACGACGTCGCCCTGCCGTTCGCCAAGGGAAGCGCCTCCACGGCGGACGACGTGATCGCCAACAACAGCATCACCAACCTCCCCGACGTGGCCCACTACGGCGTGCACACGCTGGGCGACAGCGGCCTCGCCCTCTACCTCGGTGCGCTCCTCTTCAAGCTCGGCGCCCTGTCCTTCGGGTTCCTCGTCCCGGCCCTCGCCGGCTACATCGCCTTCGCGATCGCCGACCGTCCGGGCATCGCTCCCGGCTTCGTGATGGGGGCCGTGTCCGGCGTCATCGGCGCGGGCTTCCTCGGCGGCATCGTCGGCGGTGTGCTGGCCGGCCTGGTCGCCCACTGGCTGGCCAGCCGCAAGGTCCCGGCCTGGGCCCGCGGCCTCATGCCCGTGCTGGTCATCCCGCTGCTGACGACGGTCGTCGCCGGACTGGTGATGCTCGTCCTCCTCGCCCGCCCGCTCGGGTCGCTGATGAGCCACCTCAACGACGGCCTGACCTCCATGAGCGGCGGCTCGGCAGTCGTCCTCGGCGTGGTGCTGGGCCTGATGATGGCCTTCGACATGGGCGGCCCGCTCAACAAGGTGGCCTACGGCTTCGCCACCGCGGGCCTCGGTGCGGCGGCGACCTCGAGCGACGCGCCGCAGCTCAAGATCATGGCCGCGGTCATGCTCGCCGGCATGGTGCCGCCGATCGCCCTGGCGCTCGCGACCGTCGTACGTCCGGGGCTCTTCTCGACCGCCGAGCGCGAGAACGGCAAGGCGGCCTGGCTGATGGGTGCCTCGTTCATCACCGAGGGGGCGATTCCGTTCGCGGCGGCCGACCCGCTCCGGGTGATCCCGTCGATCATGGTCGGCAGCGCGATCACCGGCGGCCTCTCCGAGGCGTTCGGCGTCAGCCTCCGCGCCCCGCACGGCGGCGTCTTCGTGCTCTTCGCCGTCGACGGGATCCTCGGCTTCGCCATCGCCCTCGCTGCCGGCGTGGTCGCCGCTGCCGCCTGCGTGATCACGCTGAAGTCGTTCGGCGGAGCCGCTACACAGCCTGCCGAGGAGCCGGCCGCCGTCCCTGCCTGACAGACCCGGTCCGCCCGCCCGGCCCGCACCTCGGGCGGGCGGCCCGTTCCCCACCTCCACCCCTCCGAAGGAGAAGCAGATGCCCGTCCAGACCGCCGTCGTCGGCTCCGCCGCCGGCCTCCACGCCCGCCCCGCCGCCCTCATCGCCGAGAAGGCGGAGGAGCTCGGGGTCGAGGTCTACCTCGCCCTGCCCGGCGACGAGCCCGTCGACGCCGACTCGGCCCTCATGATCATGACCCTGGGCGCCGCGAAGGGCGACACCGTCGAGGTGTCCGGCGACGACGCAGCAGCCGTCGCCACGATCGCGGCCCTCGTCGAACAGGACCTCGACGCCTGACGCGAGGCCTGACGCGAAGGTCAGGCCCCGAGGACCTCGCGGGCGCGGCGTACGTCGTCGTGCATGGTCTCGACGAGCTTCTCGACGCCCTCGAACTTCACCATGCCGCGCAGGTGGTCGACGAACTCGACCGTGACCTCGACGCCGTACAGGTCGAGGCCGGTGCGGTCGATGACGTAGGACTCGACGCGGCGCCCGACGACGCCGTCGAAGGTCGGGTTCGTCCCGACGCTGATCGCCGCGGGATACGACTCCCCCGTGTCGTGGCGGGTCAGGATGCCGGCGTAGACGCCGTCGCAGGGAGCGGCGGCGTCGACCGGCGTCGGCACGTTGGCGGTCGGGAAGCCGAGCTCGCGGCCACGCTGGTCACCCTTGACCACCACACCGCGGACCGTGAACGGCCGGCCGAGGGCCTCGGCCGCACCGGCCACGTCGCCGGCGGCCAGGCAGCTCCGGACGTAGGTGGACGACCACACCTGCGGTCCCCCGTCGAGCGCGACGGCATCGACCACGAAGTCGTGCTGCTCCCCCGAGGCGGACAGGTCGTGCACGTCACCGGCCGCCTTGCAGCCGTAGCGGAAGTTCGCACCGACGACGACGCCCTTCGCGTGCAGCGCGTCGACGAGCACCCGCTGGACGAACTCCTCCGGTGTCCAGGCTGCCATCTCGCGGCTGAACGGCAGCACGAGGACGTCGTCTGCGCCCGCACGGTCGAGCAGGGCGAGCCGCTCCTCGAGGGTCGTGAGCATGACCGGCGCGTGCTCGGGACGCAGCACGGCCATCGGGTGCGGGTCGAACGTGACCGCGACGACCTGGTCGGCGCCCCGGAGAGCCGCGATCTCCCGCGCCCGGGCCACGACGTGCTGGTGCCCGAGGTGGACGCCGTCGAAGTTGCCGATGGTCACCACCGTGCGGCCCAGGTCGGCCGGCACGTCGCTCAGGTCACGCCACACTCGCACGGCGCTACTTTCCCACAGGCCCGGTTCAGCCGGTGAAGACGGCCACCGGACGTGCCGCCTCCCCCGCCGGCTCGTAGAGCGCGAGGAACTCGCCGTCCGGTGCGAAGACGGCCGTCAGCTCGTCGAGCGCGAGCGCCAGCCGGCGCCCGTAGCGGACCTCCTGCGCCTGCCCCGCGTCCAGTTCGTACGACGGGAACGCCGCGCGCGCCGCCTCCGCGATCGGCAGCACCGCGAACCCGGCCTCGAGCTGCTCGAGGGTCTTCGCGTGGTCGAGCGTGTACGGGCCGACGGCGGTCCGCCGGAGTGCCGTCAGGTGGCCACCGACACCGAGCGCCGCGCCCAGGTCGCGGGCGATGGCACGGATGTAGGTGCCGCTGGAGCAGCGCACCGAGATGTCGACGTCGACGGTCTCCTCCGGGTGGAGCTCACCGGGCCGGACGTCGTGGACGACCAGCTCGTGGATCGTGACGGGACGTGCCGCGAGCTCGACCTCCTCGCCTGCCCGCACCATCGCATAGGCACGCTTGCCGTCGACCTTGATCGCCGACACGGCGGTCGGGACCTGCTCGATGTCACCGACGAAGCGGGCGAGGGCGTCGCGGATCGTCGCCTCCTCGAGGTGCCCCGCGGTGGCCCGCGCGGTGATCTCGCCCTCGGCGTCGTCCGTGGTGGTGGCGATACCCAGGCGGATCGTCGCGTCGTACGCCTTCTCGGTGAGCATCAGGTGTCCCAGGAGCCGCGTGGCGCGGTCGACGCCGAGCACCAGCACGCCGGTCGCCATCGGGTCGAGGGTGCCGGCGTGGCCGACCTTGCGGGTGCCCGCCAGTCGCCGGACCCGACCCACGACGCCGTGGGAGGTGATCCCGCCCGCCTTGTCGACGATGACGAGACCGGGGGTGACCGGCTGGGTCACTCGTCCTCGTCCCAGTCGTCCTCGTCGAGGTCGACCTCACGCGGCTTCTTGTACGGGTCGTCGCCGGCCGCGTACTGCGCACCGGCACGGGCTGCCGCGAGCTCCTCGTCGGCCGCCTTCGCCTTCGCCAGCGCCTCGTCGAGGACGCGCGCGGTCTCGGGCAGGGCGTCGGCGATGAAGGTCAGGGTCGGCACGATGCGGGTGCCGAGCTGCTTGGAGACCTCGCTGCGGATCAGGCCCTTGGCCGACTCGAGCGCCTTCGCGGTCTCGTCGAGGTCGCCGTTGAGGACGGTGTAGAAGATCGACGCCTGCTGGCCGTCGCCGGTCAGGCGGACGTCGGTGATCGTGACGAAGCCGAGGCGCGGGTCCTTGATCCGTCGCTCGAGCATCTCGGCGACGACGACCTTGATCCGGTCGGCGACCTTGCGAACGCGAGGGCTGGCCATCACGGTCTCCTGTTCGTTGAAGCATGCGGCCGCCCGGCTCGGGCCACCGCGTGGGTGAGTCTAGTTGGGTACGCACGGCCACCGGCCGGCGCGTGACCAGACGAAAGCGGGGCCGGCCCGAAGGCCAGCCCCGCTTCCGACGTACGGCGATCAGCCGCGCGGGATCTCGCGCATCTCGAACGCCTCGACGATGTCGCCTTCCTTGATGTCCTGGAAGTTCTTGAGCGACAGACCGCACTCGAAGCCTTCCCGGACCTCGGCGGCGTCGTCCTTCTCGCGCTTGAGGCCGGCCAGGTCCAGGTTGTCCGCGATGACGTTGCCGTCGCGGATGATGCGGACCTTGGCGTTGCGACGGAGCAGGCCGCTGGTGACCATACAACCGGCGATGTTGCCGATCTTGGACGAGCGGAAGATCGCACGGATCTCCGCCTGGCCCAGCGTGTGCTCCTCGTAGATCGGCTTGAGCATGCCCTTGAGGGCCGCCTCGATCTCCTCGATGGCCTGGTAGATGACGCTGTAGTAGCGGATCTCCACGCCTTCCTTGTCGGCCAGCTCGGTCGCCTTGCCCTGCGGGCGGACGTTGAAGCCGATGATGATCGCGTCGGAGGCCGCAGCGAGCATGACGTTGGTCTCGGTGATGGCACCGACGCCGCGGTCGATGACCCGGAGCGAGACCTCGTCGCCGACGTCGATCTTGGACAGCGAGTCCTCGAGCGCCTCGACGGAACCGGACACGTCGCCCTTGAGGATGAGGTTGAGCTCCTGGCTCTCGCCCTTCTCCATGGAGGCCATGAAGTCCTCGAGGGTACGACGCACGCGGCGCTGGGCCTGCATGGCCGCACGCTCGCGGTGCTCACGCTTCTCGGCGATCTGGCGGGCCATCCGGTCGTCCTCGACGACGAGGAAGTTCTGACCCGCACCCGGCACGCCGGAGAGACCGAGAACCATGGCCGGACGCGACGGGTACGCCTCCTCGATCGGCTCGCCGTGCTCGTCGAGCATGGCGCGGACGCGACCGTGGGCCGGACCGGCGACGATCGAGTCGCCGACGCGGAGCGTGCCTCGCTGGACGAGGATCGTGGCGACCGGACCGCGACCGCGGTCGAGGTGCGCCTCGACGACCAGACCCTGAGCGTCCTGGTTCGGGTTGGCGCGCAGGTCGAGCGACGCGTCAGCCGTCAGGACGACCGCCTCGAGGAGACCCTCGAGGTTGAGGCCGGACTTGGCCGAGACGTCGACGAACATGACGTCGCCGCCGTACTCCTCGGGGACCAGGCCGTACTCGGTGAGCTGGCCACGGACCTTGACCGGGTCGGCCTCCGGCTTGTCGATCTTGTTGACCGCGACCACGATCGGGACGCCGGCGGCCTTGGCGTGGTTGAGCGCCTCGACCGTCTGCGGCATGACACCGTCGTCGGCCGCGACCACGAGGATCGCGATGTCGGTGGCCTGGGCACCACGGGCACGCATGGCGGTGAACGCCTCGTGACCGGGGGTGTCGATGAGGGTGATGGCACGCTCGTTGCCGTCGACCTCGGTGTAGACCTGGTAGGCGCCGATGTGCTGCGTGATGCCACCGGCCTCCTTGTCGACCACGTTGGCGTTGCGCAGCGCGTCGAGGAGCTTCGTCTTACCGTGGTCGACGTGACCCATGACGGTGACGACCGGCGGGCGCACGACGAGGTCGGACTCGTCACCCTCGTCGGCACCGAACTCGAGGTCGAACGTCTCGAGGAGCTCGCGGTCCTCGTCCTCCGGGGAGACGACCTGGACGACGTAGTTCAGCTCCTCGCCGAGCAGCTCGAGGGTCTCGTCACCCACGGACTGGGTGGCGGTCACCATCTCGCCGAGCGAGAAGAGCATCTGCACCAGCGAGGCGGGGTCGACACCGATCTTCTCGGCGAAGTCCGTCAGCGACGCACCACGGGCAAGACGCACGGTCTCGCCGTTGCCCTTGCGGACGCGCACGCCACCGATGGTGGGCGCCTGCATCTGCTCGAACTCCTGGCGACGCGCCCGCTTCGACTTGCGACCACGACGCGACGGGCCACCCGGGCGACCGAAGGCACCCTGGGTCTGGCCACGACCACCCGGACCACCGGGACGACCACCGCCGCCGCCGGGGCGGCCGGCGAAGCCGCCGGGAGCGCCGCCGGGACCACCGGGGCCACCACCGGGACGACCGGCGCCGGCACCGCCGGGGCCGGGACGACCCGGAGCACCGGGACGACCACCCGGGCCGGGACGGCCGGGAGCGCCGGGGCGACCCGGGCCACCGCCGGGGCGGGCACCGAAGGCGTTGGGGGACTTGGGCATCATCGCCGGGTTGGGGCGCGGCATGCCCGGACGCGGCACAGCGCCGCCGGCGGCGGCCGGCGGACGCGGCGGACGGTTGTCGCCGCCGCCGGTCTGGGCCGGACCACGGTCAGCCGGGGCCGGACGCTCGGTCGGGCGCTTGCCCATGCCCTGCGAAGACGCGAACGGGTTGTTGCCCGGACGCGGGGCGCCGGGGCGAGCGCCGCCCGGACGGGGGCCGGGGGCTGCCGCAGCCGGCTTGGGGCCAGGGGTCGGAGCCTTCGGCGCCGGAGCGGCGGGAGCCGGCTTCGGCGCGGCGGGCGCCGGGGCGGCCGGCGCAGCAGCGGCGGGAGCAGCAGCGGCGGGGGCCGACGGGGCCGGGGCCTCGGGAGCCGGGGCCGGCTTGGGAGCCGGCTTCGGGCCGGGCTTGGCGGCAGGCGCCTTGGGGGCGGCAGCCGGGGCAGCGGCGGCGGGCGCCTCGGCGGCAGCGCCACCGGCAGCACGCAGCTCGTCGCCGAACTGCTTCTTGAAACGCATCGCGACGGGGGGCTCCACCGTCGAGGACGCGGACTTGACGAACTCGCCCATCTCCTTCAGCTTCTCGAGAACGAACTTGCTCTCGACGCCGAATTCCTTGGCGATCTCGTGTACGCGGGGCTTGGCCACGGGGTTGTGTTACTCCTTCTCGGCCCGCCCCGGAATGCGTTGTGGGGTCGAACCGTCAGTGGGTGTGCATGCTCATCGCGAAGTACTCATCGAGTGCTCATGAGCGGATGCTCCAGTTCCTGTAGTCGGTCATGACGTGTGTGCCTCGAGCCAGGACCGGACCGGCTCAGCGCCCAGCCCCTGCTCGAGCCGAAGGGCTCGGGCGAAGGCTCGCCGCCGGACCGCGAGGTCGTAGCACGCGATCGTCGGGTGCAGATGCGCCCCACGACCGGCCGCGGACTTCGAGGGATCCGGTACGACGGCCGGGCGGCCGTCCTCACCGGTCCCTGCGACGATCCGCAGGAGCTCGTGACGGGCAGCCCGCTCGCGGCATCCGATGCACGTGCGCACCGGCACTGCTGCCGTGCGTGCAGGGGAATTCAGTTCGCGAGCCACCGAGGAGCAACTCTACCGGGTCGGCGTGTGACGGAGCGAACCGGCGTACCGCTCCCCCGGCAACGCCTGTGGTCAGCGCATGCGAATCCCCGGCCCCGCGCTCCAGGTGGCCGCGCCGGCGTGGCGGATCGAGGCGGGCTGGCGGAGCCCGGTCGTCACGAGGTCGTCGTGACCGTGCTCGGTGACCGATGGATATCCGTGATCAAGACACTGCGCGAGGCCACCGGCATGACCCTCAGCGAGGCGAAGGACGCGACGGCCGAACCACACTTCCCGCTCGTGAGCGGCAGGAGCCAAGATGCGGCAGAACTGATCGCCGCCAGGCTGCGTGGCGCAGGAGCGACGGCCGTCGTGCGGCCGATGGCGGACTGAACCATGCGCGGAGATGACAACGGAGACTCGTCGTCAGCAGGTGACGAGAAGTCTCCGTTGGAGGCTCGGGCGACTCCGCCCGACACAAGCGGTGGGTTCCCTGTCACCTGGTGACGAGGAACCCACCACTTGTCGGTGTCCGTCAGGCCTGGGCGGCCTCGTCCGAGCGGATGTCGATGCGCCAGCCGGTCAGGCGGGCGGCGAGACGGGCGTTCTGGCCCTCCTTGCCGATCGCGAGCGACAGCTGGAAGTCCGGGACGATCACGCGCGCGGCGCGGGCTGCCGCGTCGACGATCTCGACCGAGGAGACCCGTGCCGGCGAGAGCGCGTGGGCGACCAGCTCCGCGGGGTCGTCGGACCAGTCGACGATGTCGATCTTCTCGCCGTGCAGCTCGCTCATGATGTTGCGCACCCGGCTGCCCATGGGGCCGATGCAGGAGCCCTTGGCGTTGACGCCGGGGACGGTCGACTTCACCGCGATCTTGGTGCGGTGACCGGCCTCGCGCGCGATCGCCGCGATCTCGACGGTGCCGTCGGCGATCTCCGGGACCTCCAGCGCGAAGAGCTTCTTCACCAGGTTGGGGTGCGTGCGCGACAGGGTGATCTGCGGGCCGCGCATGCCCTTGCGCACCGACACGACGAGCGCCTTGATGCGGGTGCCGTGCTCGTAGTTCTCGCCGGGGACGCGCTCGCCGAGCGGGATGATCGCCTCGAGCTTGCCCAGGTCGACCATGACGTCGTCGGGGTTGCGCCCCTGCTGGATGACGCCGGAGATGATGTCGCCCTCCTTGCCCGAGAACTCACCGAAGGTGATGTCGTCCTGGGCGTCGCGGAGGCGCTGGAACATGATCTGACGGGCGGTGCCGGCAGCGATGCGACCGAAGCCGTCGGGGGTGTCGTCGTACTCCTCGGAGAAGGTGCCGTCCTCCTCCTGCTCGCGGACCAGCACGTTGACGTGGCCGGTCTTGCGGTCGACGACGACCCGCGCGCGCTGCTGGGCGCCGGGGGTCTTGTGGTACGCCTGCAGGAGCGCCTGCTCGATCGCCTCGACGAGGACGTCGAAGGAGATCTCCTTCTCGCGCTCCAGCATCCGCAGGATGCTCAGGTCGATGTCCATCAGTCGTCGTCTCCCTCGTCGCCGAAGTCGGCGGTGTCGTCGTCGGCCTCCTCGAAGGCGGCCTTGCGGTTGAACTCGATCTGCACGCGCGCCTTGCTGATGTCGGCGTAGGCGACGCGCGTCTCCACGATCTTGGGCTTGGCACCCTTGCTGGCGCGCTTGTCCTCGAGGAGCGTGACGCCCTCGTCATCGGACTCGCCGATGCGGGCCTCCACCTCGCCACCCTCGACCAGCGTCGCCTTGACCAGACGGCCGGCGTTGCGGCGCCAGTGGCGCGGCAGGGTCAGCGGGCGGTCGACGCCGCGCGAGGTGACCTCGAGCATGTAGGGCTCCTCGCCCATCACGGCGGAGGACTCCAGGAAGTCGTCGACCTCCTTGGTCGCCGCCGAGATCTCGTCGAGCGTCACGCCGGTCTCGGAGTCGACGGCGATGCGCAGGATGCGGCGCTGGCCGGCCTTGGAGAGCTCGACGGCCTCCAGGTCCAGGCCCAGAGCGGCCAGGGGGTCGGTGAGCCCTGCTTCGATGCGGGCCCTGGTGGCGTCCAGTCCGGAACTGCTCACAGTGCGACCTCCTTGTGCTGTTGTCGGCGCCAACCTTAGCGGGTCCACGGCCCTGCGCCGACCTGCCGCTAGGGTTCCCGACGTGCCTGACACCGTGATCACCGTCTCCCGTCGGTCGGCCGTCCGGGGCGCGACACTCCTCGGAGGCGCCGCCGTCGCCGCCACCGTCGCCGGCTGCCAGTGGGGACCCCCCACCTCGGTCGCGGCACCCGCGGCGAAGCGCGACGCCGACGCGACGACGGTCGACCAGCTGACGACCGCCATCGCCGCCCAGGCGCAGCTCGTCGCCGACACCGCCACCAGGCACGTCGGTCTCGCGACGACGCTGGCACCGCTGACCGCGATGCACCGCGCCCACCTCGCCGTGCTGACCAAGGACCCGGTCACCGCCGCGGCCGTCGCCGTCGCGCCCTCCCCCGATGCCGCCCTCTCGGCCGTACGCCGCGGCGAGGCCACCCTCCAGCGCTCCCTGACCGCAGGGGCCCAGGGGGCGGCCAGCGGCCCACTGGCCCGGGCGATCGCCTCGATGGCCGCCGGCGTCGCCATGCACCTGGCTGCCGCGCCGACCCCGAAGGGCGGTGCCGCGTGAGCACCGAGATCACTCCCCTGCAGACCGCCGTCGCCGGGGAGCACGCCGCCGTCTGGGTCCTGGGCGTCATCGGCGCCCAGGCGCCCGAGGACTCGACCCTGCGCGACCGGGTGACGGACGCCTTCCGCGTGCACCGCAGCCAGCGGGACCACCTCGTCGCCCGGATCACCGCCCTGGGGGGCGTGGCCGTGCCGGCCGAGCCGGGCTACACGCTGGGCGACGTCAGCTCGACCTCTGCCGCCTACGCCGCCGCACTCGAGGTGGAGCAGCGGGCTGCCGCTGTCTACGCCGACCTGGTGGCACATGCGACGGGCTCCGACCGGAGCTGGGCGGTGACCGCCCTCGTCGAGTGCTCGATCCGCCAGCTGCGGTTCCGGGGGAGCCCCGAGATCTTCCCCGGAACCAGCGAGCTGGCGAACCGCTGACCGCCTGTCCGAGCAGGGGGTACGGGAAGATCCTGCAACATCAGGCCTGAACCTGCGCAGCGATATGTATTGCAGGTTTCTGCAATGCACAAACCTGCAACACGTGTTGCCAGCCGGTCAGCGCCACCCGTCGACCACGTCGACGACCTCGCCGATGCGCTGCACGACCGCATCCGGTACGCCGTCGGTGTGACCGACCTGGTCGGCCGGGATCGTGCTGTGGGGGACGTGGATCGCCCGCATCCCCGCCGACTGGGCACCCCACACGTCGTCGTACAGCCGGTCGCCGACGTAGACGCAGCGTGCAGGGTCGGTCGCACCGACCGCCTCCATGGCCGCGGCGAAGGCCCGCGCCGACGGCTTCGTCCACGCGATCTCGCTCGTGTAGACGTCGCCGTCGATGAGGTGGACGACCCCGTCCCGCTCGAAGAAGCCGCGGTGCCAGGCTCGCGGCCAGATCGTGTTGGAGAGCACGCCGACCTTGACCCCGCGGTCGCGCAGAGCCGTGAAGAGAGGCCCGACCTCGGGGTCGGTCAGCGTGTGCGGCGCCCAGAAGTCGTAGTAGGCAGACAGCAGCGACGGGTCGTGCTCGAGCCCGGCCTCGGTGAAGAGGTCGGCGACCGTGGCGCTGCGCTGCTCGTCCCGGCTCCAGCCCCACACCCGCGCACCCGCCTCGTGCAGGCGCGCAGCGTGCACGTCGAGCGAGCCGTGGGCACCGACGACGGCCTCGGCCAGGGCGAGTGACTCCTCGTGGAAGTCGACGTCATGCCATGCCGTCAGCGTGCCGCCCCAGTCGAAGATGACCGCCTCGATCGACACGGCACGCTCCCCCGCCCAGCCGGCCCCGTCAGCCCCGGACGATCGCGGCGATGGTGGCGGCGGCGTCGGCGACCGCGACGTCCTGCTTGTCGCCGGTACGGCGGTCCTTGATCTCGACCAGGCCGTCGGCCAGGCCGCGACCGACCGTGACGATCGTCGGCACCCCCAGGAGCTCGGCGTCCTTGAACTTCACGCCGGGGCTGACCTTGCCGGCGCGGTCGTCGTAGAGGACCTCGATGCCCTGGGCGGCGAGCTCGTTGCTGAGCGCCTCGGCAGCCTCGAAGAGCGACGCGTCCTTGCCCGCGGCGACGATGTGCACGTCGGCCGGCGCGATCTCGCGCGGCCAGCAGAGGCCGAGCTCGTCGTGGTTGCCCTCGGCGATGACCGGCACGGCGCGGGAGACACCGATGCCGTAGGAACCCATGGTGACCGTGACGAGCTTGCCGTTCTCGTCCAGGACCTTGAGGTCGAGCGCCTCGGCGTACTTCGTACCGAGCTGGAAGATGTGGCCCATCTCGATGCCACGGGCGGTCTCGAGGACCCCGTCGGCGCAGTTCGGGCAGGCGTCGCCGGCACGGACCTCGGCGGCCTCGATCGTGCCGTCGGGAGTGAAGTCCCGGCCGACGACCAGGTCGACCACGTGGTGGCCGTGGAGGTCGGCGCCGGCCACCCATGCCGTGCCCTCGGAGACCCGCGGGTCGACCAGGAAGCGGATGCCGGTCTTCGACTCCTCACCGAGGACGCCGGGCCCGATGTAGCCCTTGACGACGTCGGGGAACTGCGCGAGCTCCTCCTCCGTCATGGGCTCGACGCCGATCGGCTCGAGCTGGCCCTCGAGGCGCTTCTGGTCGACCTCGCGGTCACCCGGGAGGCCGATGGCCAGGGGCTCGCGCGTGCCGTCGGGGTGGACCAGCATCATCAGGACGTTCTTGAGCGTGTCGCCGGCGGTCCACGGACGGTCGGCGCGGGGGTGGCCGGCGTTGAGCGCGTCGACCAGCGTCGCGATCGTGGCCGCGTCGGGCGTCGGCTCGACGTGGGCGGGCGCCACGTCGTCGTAGGCGACCGGCGCGGGAGTCGGGACGCTGACCGCCTCGACGTTGGCGGCGTAGTCGCACGCCGTGCACTGGACGAAGGTGTCCTCGCCGACCTCGAGCCGCGCGAGGAACTCCTCGGACTTCGAGCCACCCATCGCACCCGCGGTCGCCTTCACGATGACGTAGTCGAAGCCGAGCCGGTCGAACGTCTTGATGTACGCCGCGCGGTGGGCGGCGTAGGACGCCTCGAGGCCCTCGTGCGTGGTGTCGAAGGAGTAGGAGTCCTTCATGACGAACTCGCGGCCGCGCATCAGACCGGCGCGCGGACGCGCCTCGTCGCGGTACTTCGTCTGGATCTGGTAGAGCCAGACCGGCAGGTCCTTGTAGGACGAGTAGAGGTCCTTCACCGCGAGGGTGAACATCTCCTCGTGGGTCGGACCGAGCAGGTAGTCGGCACCCTTGCGATCCTTCACGCGGAAGATGCCGTCGCCGTACTCCTCCCAGCGGTTGGTCGCCTCGTAGGGCTCCTTGGGCAACAGCGCCGGGAACTGCAGCTCCTGCGCGCCCATCGCGTCCATCTCCTCGCGGACGATGCGCTCGACGTTGCGGTAGACCTTCAGCCCCAGCGGGAGCCACGTGTAGATGCCCGGCGCAGCACGGCGGATGTAGCCGGCGCGGACCAGCAGGCGGTGGCTCGGGACCTCGGCGTCGTTGGGGTCGTCCCGCAGCGTGCGGACGAAGGTCTGGGACATGCGCATGACGCGGGTAGCGGCGTGTGACGACGAGGGCATGGGCGCAAGGTTATCCGCGACGGCGGGTCGTCCCCGAAGTGGATGCCGCGCCGGACCCCTTGCCCCTAGGGTCCGACCATGCGCATCCCCCTCCGCCGCAGCGACACCTTCCTCCCCCCGGAGCTGGCCGACCTCCCGGCCGAGGCGGCCGCGGCGAGCGCGGAGCGGGCCCACGATCCGATCTACCGCCTGCAGCGGATGGAGCGTCGCCTGGTCCGCAGCGCGCTGGCCCACCCGGATGTGCTCACCGCCGAGGAGTTGCGACGGCTGCGCTACCTCATCAGCTTCGCCCGCCTCACGATCTTCGAGCCCGGTGCTGCGGGCGGCGGACCGCGGGGACGTGGCGACGTCGACGTGAGCGAGGAGCTCGATCCCTGGCGGGCCAAGGTCATCGACGCCTTCGCCCACTCCCTGCGGCGCGAGCGCGACCGCGTCGTACGGCTCCAGCTCGCGCGCGAGGTGCTGCGCTCCCTCGAGGACGAGCAGACCGCGCAGCGCCAGGCGCTGCTGGACCGGCACCGCAACGACTTCTCGGCCGCGGAGCTCGACGCCGAGGTGGGGCTGCGCAGCCTGGTCCTCGTGCTCGGTGGAGGCGGCGGCGCGGGGTTCGTCTACATCGGTGCGCTCAAGCAGCTCGTGGAGTCCGGCCGCGTCCCCGACTACATGATGGGCGGCTCGATGGGCGCCATCCTCGGCGGCATCTTCGCCCGGGAGACGCCGGTGCCGATCGAGCAGTACATCGACTTCGCCCACAGCCTGAGCTACCGCGGCATCCTCGGCCCGGAACCGCGCTACCGCCGCCACGGCCTGACCAGCCTCTTCTCCCTCCGGTACGACGAGTTCGCCGCCGACCTCTTCCGGCGCCCCGATGGGGAGCAGATGCGGATGGCGGACCTGGCGATCCCGTTCGACTGCGTCGTCTCGGGCGTCCACCAGGACCTCTTCTCCCGGCTTCCGGCCCGCTTCCGACGCCAGCAGCTGGCCAACGTGCAGGGACGCGCGCTCCCCCTCCGGCCGATCAGCATCGGCCCCGTCATGAACAGCCGGCTCTGGCAGATCGCGTCGTTCATCGACTCCCGCGTCGTGAAGCCGATGGTGATCGGCGCCGACGACCTCACCCGTCAGTTCGACGTGGTCGATGCGCAGTCGTTCTCCGCCGCGATCCCCGGCGTGCTCCACCACGAGGTGAAGAGCGAGCGGATGATCGGGCTCGTCGACGCCTGGCTGGAGCAGAAGAAGGTCGCGGCCCTCGTCGACGGCGTCGCCGCGGCCAACGTGCCGATCGAGCTTGCCTACCGCCGGCTGCGCGACGGCCGGATCGGCACCCGCAACGGGGTCGTGATCGCGCTCGACTCGATGCACCCGCGGTGGGACCCCAAGCACCTCTGGATGACCCCGGTCACCCAGGCGGTGGCGGTGCAGATGATCGGCAACGCGCCGTACGCCGACCACCTCGAGCGCATGGAGCCCACCCTGAGCCCGGTGACGCTCGCACCCAACCGGGCCGGCATGGACCGCGCGATCGGCTGGGGCGAGGCCTCGATGGCCGCGCTCGACCCGCTGCTGACCGCGCTCACGGCGCCCGTCTGGTGGGACGGCGACCGGCCGTCGTACGAGGCCCGGCCCGAGAAGCAGCGCCGGACGTCACTGGCACCGTCGATGACCTCGGTGCTCGAGGCCTACGGACGCCAGCGCGAGTGGTGGCAGCGGACCCGCGGCCGGTTCCTGACCTGACCCGCGATCAGGACTTCGCCGCGTTGAGCGCGGCCTTGATCATCGGCACCTGGAGCGGCAGCCGGCCGTAGGCGACCGCCCGGAACGTCGGGCTCCCCAGGCGTCGGGCGTCGTCGGCCATCTTCAGGTTGCCCGGGAAGACCCCGACGAGCAGCGCAGCGCTCGCGAGGCCCGCGACACGACGGGTCGGCGGGAACAGCATCCCCAGCGCACACGCGATCTCGGCGACGCCCGAGCCGATGATGATCTCGCGGTGAGCCGGGACGAAGTCCGGCATGAGCGGCTCGAACACGTTGGGCTTGACGAGGTGCAGCGTGCCGGAGGCGAGGAAGGCGCCGGAGACGAGCTTGGCGCCGAGCGGGAGGGAGGCCATGGGTCAACGCTACTGCTGCGCCCGGGCCGGTGGGAACGGTCAGAACATGATCGTCGAGAAGCGCGCGGTCTCCACGAAGCCGGCACGGGCGTAGGCCGCGCGGGCCGGCCGGTTCCACTCGTTGACGTAGAGGGAGACCGTCGGCGCGATCTCCGCCAGGACGATCTCCGCCACCCGCGCCATCCCCGCCGCCGCGAGGCCACGGCCACGCGCCTCGGGAGCGACCCAGACACCCTGGACCTGGGCGGCGTGCGGGGTCACGCTCGCGACCTCGGCCTTGAAGAGGACCCGGCCCGCGTCGTCGAAGCGCGCGAACGACCAGCCACGGCTGACGAGCTGCCGCACGCGGGCCCGATACAGCGGCCCGCCTCCCCCGGTCTCCGGCGAGACACCCACCTCCTCGGTGTACATCGCCACGCAGGCCGGGTAGAGCGCGGCCATGTCGGCCTCCGTCGTACGCCGGACCAGCGGGTCGCCGGCGACCGCCGGAGCGCCGCGCAGCTCGAGGTGAGGCTGGCGCCACCGCTCCTCGCGCGGCGGAGCGTAGTCGTCCTGCAGCAGGCCCCACAGGCGCTCCACCGCGGGATGCGGGCCGACCAGCGTCGACCACGTCGCCGGCAGGCGCCGCAGGTGGCGGGCGAAGTCGTCCAGGTCGACCGGCCCCGCCTCGACGGGTACGAGGTTGGCACCGACGTGCAGGGCCGAGACAAGCGCGCCGTCGACGAACCGGCCGACGACCTCACCACCGAGCCAGGCCGGGTCGAGCCGGGTCATCCGGGCGCGGTAGTCCACGAAGACGTTGACGACCGGGTCGCGCTCGGCGAGCGCGAGGAAGGCCGGGACATCGGCCGACCCGAGCACGCGCACCTGGGCAGTCGTGGACAACACGATGTGACTGTATCCGGCACACGAACCCGCCGGGATCACGAAACGGTGACGGAGGCCTCCGCGCCCTCGACGGGCTCCATCTCCTCGGCCAGGCGCATGGCCTCCTCGATGAGCGTCTCGACGATCCTGGCCTCCGGGACGGTCTTGATGACCTCGCCACGGACGAAGATCTGGCCCTTGCCGTTGCCCGACGCGACACCGAGGTCCGCTTCACGGGCCTCGCCCGGACCGTTGACGACACAGCCCATGACGGCCACGCGCAGCGGGACCTCGAGGCCCTCCAGGCCCGCCGTGACCTGCTCGGCGAGCTTGTAGACGTCGACCTGGGCACGGCCGCAGGACGGGCAGGAGACGATCTCGAGCTTGCGCGGGCGCAGGTTGAGCGACTGCAGGATCGAGATGCCGACCTTGACCTCCTCGACCGGCGGCGCGGAGAGCGAGACGCGGATCGTGTCGCCGATGCCCTTGGAGAGGAGGGCACCGAAGGCGGTGGCGGACTTGATGGTGCCCTGGAACGCCGGGCCGGCCTCCGTCACGCCGAGGTGCAGCGGCCAGTCCCCCTTCTCGGCGAGCAGCTCGTAGGCGCGGACCATGACGACGGGGTCGTTGTGCTTGACCGAGATCTTGAAGTCGCGGAAGCCGTGCTCCTCGAAGAGGCTGGCCTCCCAGATCGCGCTCTCGACGAGCGCCTCCGGGGTGGCCTTGCCGTACTTCTCGAGCAGGCGCTTGTCGAGCGAGCCGGCGTTGACGCCGATACGGATGCTCGTGCCGCGGTCGGCGGCGGCCTGGGCGATCTGCTTGACCTGGTCGTCGAAGGCTCGGATGTTGCCGGGGTTGACGCGGACGGCGGCACAGCCGGCGTCGATCGCCGCGTAGACGTACTTCGGCTGGAAGTGGATGTCGGCGATGACGGGGATCTGCGCCTTCTGTGCGATCGCCGGCAGCGCGTCGGCGTCGTCCTGGCTCGGGCACGCCACGCGCACGATGTCGCAACCGGCAGCGGTGAGCTCGGCGATCTGCTGCAGCGTCGAGTTGACGTCGGAGGTCAGCGTCGTGGTCATCGACTGCACGCTCACGGGCGAGTCGGAGCCGACTCCGACCTTGCCCACCTTGATCTGGCGGGTCTGGCGGCGGGGCGCCAGCACCGGCGCGGGGGCTTCGGGCATCCCGAGGCTGATCGACGTCATGGGGCCAGTCTAGGAGGACGCACACACCGCGTGCGTACGGGCAGTGGGTGGTCCGCCACGGCGGAAGCACCCGGTGCGTGAGCGGACATTCGTCCCCGGTGAGGAAGGCGTGCCGCGCACGCGAGCCACCACCGCACCACCGCCCCGCGCGGGAACACGTGCTGACCGGCTGCAGCCGGTCAGCCGTAGATCTTCACGGGGATGATCAGGTCCGCGAGGATGAGCACGACGCCCATGAGCACGAACGCCAGCGTCATCACGTAGGCCACGGGCAGCAGTCGGGCGACGTCGACGTGGCCGGGGTCGGGGCGGTGGAAGACCCGGGCCCAGCCCCGGCGTACGCCCTCCCAGAGGGCGCCCGCGATGTGGCCGCCGTCGAGCGGCAGCAGCGGCACGAAGTTGAACATGCCGACGAAGAAGTTGAAGCCGGCCACCAGGGAGATCAGCGACACGATCTTGTCCTGCAGCGGGAAGTCCTGCTGTGCCGCGACCTCACCGGCGAAGCGGCCGCCGCCGACGATGCTGACCGGACCGTTGGGGTCGCGCTCCTCGAGCCCGACCAGGGCCATGCCGACGTGCCAGACCTTGACCGGGAGGACGGCGATGGCGTGGGCCGAGTCGCGGACCATGCCACCCATCTGCCCGAGGGTGTAGAGCGGGCCGCCGTGGCGGGCCTCGCTGACCGGGACGACACCGAGGAAGCCGACGGGCTCGAGCTTCGTCGGGTGCTCCGCGTCGAGCGGGCGCGGGGTGACCTGGGTGGTGACCTGGAGCGCCACCCGTTCGCCGTCACGCTCGACGACCAGCGTCGCGGTCTTCGCGCCGTTGCCGCGGATCAGGCCCTGCACCTGCTCCCAGGAGGTGATCCTCTCGCCGTTCCAGGAGAGGAAGCGGTCACCCGCCTTCAGGCCCGCGGCTGCTGCCGGCGAGGGGTGCTCGCGGAGCTCGGCCCTGGTGCACGCACGCTGGTCCTGGGCGGCAGGCACGACGCAGCCGGAGACCTGCGCGACGACCGGGCTGACGGCACGGTCCGCGTCGTTGCCCACCGTCGCGAAGACACCCCAGAAGAGGAAGAAAGCGATGGCCAGGTTGACGGTCGGGCCGCCGGCCATGACCACGACCTTCTTCCACCAGGTCATCTTGTAGAAGAGGCGGGGCTCGTCCTCGGGCTGCACCAGCTCCCACTCGGCGGCGCGCGCGTCGGAGATCAGCTGGGTGAAGAGGCCGGTGTTGGACTTGCGGACCTTCAGCACCTGGTTGCCGTCGGCATCGGTCTCCACCGCGTCGGCCAGCTGCGCGGCGCCGGGCGGCAGCATGCCGATGATCTTGACGTAGCCACCGAGCGGGATCGCCTTGACGCCGTACTCGGTCTCGCCGACCTGCTTGCTCCACACCGTCGGGCCGAACCCGACGAAGTACTGGGTGACCTTGCCGCCGAACGCGCGCGCCGGGACCATGTGGCCGACCTCGTGGAGCGCGATGGACGCCAACATGGCGACCACGAAGACGAGGACGCCGAGCGTGTAGTAGAGCAGGGCCATCAGGATCCTTCGATGAGCGTGCGCGCCGTCGTCCGGGCCCACGCGTCGGCAGCGAGCACGTCGTCGACGGTGAGGGCGCTCTTCGAGGGTACGTCGTGGGCGGTCAGCACGCGGGCGACCGTCGGGACGATGTCGACGAACGGCAGGCGACCGCTGAGGAACGCGTCGACGGCGACCTCGTTGGCGGCGTTGTAGACCGCGGGAGCCGTGCTCCCGCGCTGGCCCGCGTCCCGGGCGAGGGACACCGCGGGGAACGCCTCGTCGTCGAGCGGGAAGAACTGCCATGTCTCGGGGCGGGTCCAGTCGCATCCCGGCGCTGCGTCCGGCACCCGGTCGGGCCACTCCATGCCGAGGGCGATCGGGATCATCATGGTCGGCGGGCTCGCCTGCAGGATCGTCGAGCCGTCGACGAACTCGACCATCGAGTGCACGACGCTCGTCGGGTGCACCACCACGTCGATCCGGTCGAAGGGCAGGCCGAAGAGCAGGTGTGCCTCGATCACCTCGAGGCCCTTGTTGACCAGGGTGGCGGAGTTGACCGTGATCACCGGGCCCATGTCCCACGTCGGGTGGTTGAGTGCCTGCTCCCGGGTGACGCCGGCCAGCTCCTCGCGGGTCTTCCCGCGGAACGGGCCGCCGCTCGCCGTCAGGACCAGGCGACGTACCTCGTGCGCACGACCGGCCCGGAGGCACTGGGCGATGGCGGAGTGCTCGGAGTCGACCGGCACGATCTGGCCCGGCCTGGCGCGCTCGAGGACGAGCGGACCACCGATGATCAGGGACTCCTTGTTCGCCAGCGCGAGGGTGTTGCCCGCCTCGAGCGCGGCCAGGGTCGGGCGCAGCCCGACGGCGCCGGTGATGCCGTTGAGGACGACGTCGCAGGGCAGGGCCGCGGCCTCGGTCGAGGCCTCCTCCCCCAGCCCGCTGAACGCCGGGGCGAACTCGGCGACCTGCTGCTCGAAGAGCTCGACGCTGGACCCGCCGGCCGTCAGCGCCACGACCCGGAAGCGGTCGGGGTTGGCCCGCACCAGGTCCAACGCCTGGGTGCCAATCGAGCCCGTGGAACCGAGGACGACGATGTCGCGCCGGGTCACAGCACGACGACCTCTCCGGCACCGAGTGCCGCGACGAGCCGTGCCGGCTCCGAGCCGTCGTCGAGGACGTCGCGGGTCAGCACCGTCATCCCGTCGAGCCGGAGCGCGGGAGCGTCCCCGGCCACGTCGACCACGGCGGCCGGGTCGGTGCGGCCGGCGCTGAGCGCGAACTCCCACTCCAGCTGCCAGACAGGGTCCTGCGAGGCGGTGCCGTGGAGCAGCGCGGGCACGCCCGCGAGCGGCTCCAGCGAGCCGTCGGTCAGCACCATCGCTGCGTCGTCCGTGGTGTCGGCGACGACCGCACCGAGGCGCAGGGTCGCCAGGACGGCGAGCGCGCGCGTCACGGGATCACCGAGCCCGATCGCCACGACCTGCCCGGGCGCCAGGTCGAAGCTGCGCATCACGCCTCCGAGCGCGCCGACCTCGGCGAGCAGGGCCGCGACGTCGTAGGCCTGGCCGGCGGTGGTGAGCGCGATCTCCGACGCCTCTCCACGGATCACGCGGCGGTCGAGCGCGTGGTAGCAGAGGTTGGTCGTGCCGGGGCGGTCGGCGCTGGGCGCGCGGAACCAGGTCAGGTCAGTGCGGGTGGCCACGGGAGGAGCCTAGGGCGTGTGGCGGGACGGTCCGCCACCCGCGCCCGGTGCCGGATGAGGACCGTCTGCGAGGTAGGTTGTGCCGCCGCGTCGACGCACCTGGTTGCGCGGCGCAAACGCTGGAGGGATAGACCGTGGAGCTGTACGACGCCATCAACCGTCGCCGGGACACCCGTGCCGAGTTCAACGGCGCGCCGATCGACGACGAGGTGCTGACCCGGGTCCTCTCCGCGGCGCACGCCGCTCCCAGCGTGGGCATGACCCAGCCGTGGGACTACATCCTGGTCCGCTCCGACGAGACCCGTCGCGCCTTCCGCGAGCACGTGATGGCCGAGCGCGAGGTCTTCGCCAGCTCCCTCGAGGGCGAGCGCTCGGAGACCTTCAGCAAGATCAAGGTCGAGGGCATCCTCGAGTCGACCCTCGGTGTCGTCGTCGGCTACGACCCGACCCGCGGCGGCACCAACCCCCTCGGTCGCCACGCGATCGCGGACGCGGGCCTCTACTCGGCGGTCTGCTCGATCCAGAACTTCTGGCTCGCCGCGACGCAGGAGGGCCTCGGCGTGGGGTGGGTCTCCTTCTACCGCGAGGAGTTCCTGCGCGACCTCGTGGGCATGCCCGGGCACGTGCGCCCGATCGCCTGGCTCTGCGTCGGCCCCGTCTCCGAGCTCCCCGACGTGCCCGACCTGGAGCGCTTCGGCTGGCGCCACCGCTCCCCGCTCGACACGGTGCTCCACGAGGAGCGCTACACCGCGCACTGACCCCGGTCCCCTAGCCTTCAGCGCATGAAGCGCAGGCGGGGACAGGTCGTCGAGATCCACGACCTCACCGACTTCGACGAGCGCGTCCGCGCGGGAGTCGTGTCGATGACCGGCTGGGTGATCACCGGTCTCGACCTCCGCGACCGGGAAGACGTCCTGGCCGGCTGTCGCGTCGCGGGCGCCATGTTCCTCGGCTGCCGGCTGACCCCGGCTTCCGACGCCTCGCTCGAGGCCCGCGGGGCGCTGGTCTTCCCGGCGATGCCGACGGTCCCGGTCGACACCTGGCCGGCGCGCCTCTACACCCCCGACGACCTCTACGACACCCCGGCGTACCGGCGGTCGCTGGACGCCCGGGCCTACGCGTGGTCGCGGGAGACAGGGCGCGAGGCAGCGCTGGCGCGCGCCCTGCACGACCACGGCATCGACACCGCCCTCGCCGCCTGGACCAAGGGCCGCTCGCTCGTCGGCGTGATGGGCGGGCACGCCTCCGAGCGCGGTTCGGCCGACTACGCCGAGGCCGCCCGCCTGGGCCAGGGCCTCTCCGGCTCGCGCACCGTCGCGACGGGCGGCGGACCGGGAGCCATGGAGGCCGCCAACCTCGGCGCCTGGCTCTCCCGTCGCCCCGCGGAGGCACTCGAGGAGGCACTGGCCCTGCTCGGCCGGGTGCCGTCGTTCCGGCCGGACGTCGGCGCGTGGGTCGACGCGGCGTTCGAGGTGCGCGACCGGTGGCCTGACGGCGGCGAGTCGCTGGGGATCCCGACGTGGCACTACGGACACGAGCCGCCCAACGCCTTCGCCACCTCGATCGCGAAGTACTTCGGCAACCCGGTGCGGGAGGCGATCCTGCTGCAGATCTGCAACGCGGGCATCGTCTTCCTGCCCGGAGCAGGTGGCACGGTGCAGGAGATCTTCCAGGACGCCTGCGAGAACTACTACGCCGACGCCTCGTCGGTCGCGCCGATGGTGCTCGTCGGTCGGGTCTACTGGACGGAGACGTTCCCGGCCTGGCCGCTGCTCCAGGCGCTCGCGAAGGGCCGGCCGATGGAGCCGCACGTGCACCTGGTCGACACCGTCGACGAGGCGGTCAGCCTGCTGGGCTGATCACCACTGGATCTGCTCGCGCGGCTCGTTCTTCGGCTCGAGCTCGAGGTCCTTCACCTTGCTCGCCGCGCGGTTCTTCGCCTCGACGTCGTCGATCTTCTGGTCCTCGGACCGGTCGTCGTTGCTCGACGAAGCGTCCTTGATCTGATCGTCGAGCCGCTTCTCGAGCGCGTCGTTGCAGCCCGTGCCCTGGATGGCGGTGCGGCCGTCGCGCAGGGCGATCTGCCGGTCGGCGTCCTCCCCGTCGGCCTCGGCCTGCTTCGCGATCGCCTCGTGGGTGAGCGCCAGGTCGACCCGTACGTCGCACACGTGGTCGTCGGGGACGTCGTCAAGTGCACGGTTGAACGCAGAGACGGCAGCCTCGTACTGCTTCGCCCGGTACGCCGCGGTGCCGGTGTTGAACGGCGCGATCCAGGGCGAGACGACACCGAGGTCGTGGGCACCCTCGAACGCCGACCGCGCGTCGGCGTATCTCCCGGCGTCGTAGGCGTCGCGCCCCGAGGCGTTGCCGTGGACGAGGAGCCAGAGCCCGACCGCCACGAGCAGCGCGACCAGCGAGGGCAGCGCCCCCATCACCAGGAGCCGGCGTCGGTCATCGGTGGTCATCCGGCCACCTCCTTCGCCTCGCGCCAAGCCAGGACGTCGAGGCGGAGCTCGACCAGGGCCAGGGCGGCGAGGACTATCGCGAGGATCCAGTACAGCTCGAAGTCATCCTTGCCGTCCTCGGTGAGGTTCTGCGAGTCGTGCGAGAGCCCCACCGCCCAGTCGGTGAGCGACCCCGTGCCGCCGCGGTAGGCGTAGTCGACGCCGAGCTGGCCGGCGATCTTGCGCAGGTTCGTCTCGTCGATGCGACTGCGCGCGTCCTGCCCCGTGGCGAGGTTGCGCACGAAGGTCCACGGCGGCTCGCCGCCCGTGGGCATCCGGCCACCCTGGCTGGTGCCGTACCCGAGGACGGCGCCGTCGTCGACGTACTTCCTCGCCACCGCGAACGAGCGCTGGACCGCGCCCGCCTTGGTGTTCTCACCGTCGCTGAGGAAGATCACGACCCGCCTCCGGTCGGGGTGCTGGCGCTGTGCCTGCGCGAGGACGGTGGTCATCAGGTCGAGCGGCCGGTCCAGCGTGGTGCCGGTGCCGGCCATCATCGGCTCACGGGTGATGCCCGTGATGGCGCGCTGGATGGCGGCACGGCTGTCGGTGAAGGCCAGGTCGACCTTGGCGTCGTGGCCGAAGCCGATCAGGCCGAAGCGGGCGTACGGGAGCGCCTTCGTGATCGTGGTGAGGTCGTCGCGGACGCCCTCCAGGCGCGACCGCGCGCCGTTGTAGTCCAGTGCCGACATGCTGAGGGTCTCGTCGACGACGAGGAGCACCTCGAGGTCGTTGCCGACGGGCTTCTCGGCCGTCACCGCACCCCCGATGCCCGGCCGGAAGGCGATGAGGACGGCGAGGACCGCCATCGCGATGCGGATGTTCCAGTTGGGCTTCATCGGAAGAGACCTCGCAGTCCGGCCAGCAGCAGGCCGCCGAGGCCGAGGAGGACGATCACGGTGGGCACGAACGGGCCGTCCCGGCGCAACGGCGTGGGCGGCGGGTCGAGCCGGATCGCCTCGCGCGACCAGACCGTGTCGATCGGGTCGGGTCCACCCACCAGCTCTCCCCCGGTGAGCTCGGCGGCCGCCTTCAGGTCAGCGACCCCCGCCCTGTCCGCACCGGCCGGCACGGCGTACACGGTCACCCCCCGGTCGCGGGCGATGCCGGCGGCCTCGGCCAGGTCGATGACGGAGCCCGTCGAGGAGCCCGTGCCGATCAGGACCACCGCGCGGCCGCGCTGCGCCTTGGGGGCGTCGAAGGTCCGGGCACAGGTGACGAGGCCGTCGCCGGTCGCCGCTCCCCTGGTGCCGCTGGTCGTCGGGTCGGCCAGCGCCGAGCGGGTCTCGGCGATGACCGCGTCCGCACGGTCGAAGTCGTCGGTGAGCGCGAGCAGCTCCGCCGTCGTCGCCTGGAAGCCCTGCATGCCGATGCGCAGCTTCTCCTTGCGGAGGACCGGCAGCAGGTCGCGGACCTCGGCCAGCGCCGGCACGGTGCCGGCGCGGGCAGCCGGTGTCAGGTCGACGCAGAGCACGACGTCGCCGGGCTTCGCGGGCTTGTCGACGACCTCGGTGTGCATCGGCCGGGCAGCCAGCCACACGGAGCCGATGAGGACGAGCACCACGGACACCAGCTGCACCTGCGTGAGCAACAGCTGCTGGCGGGCCAGCTCCTGGAAGCGCGGCAGCGCACGCAACCGGGACGCGTGCCCGATCGGCAGGCCGTCGGGCACCTCCGGGTCGGGCATGAACCGGACCAGCAGGGCGTACCCCACGGGTAGCAGCACCAGCAGGAGCAGGATCAGGAGCGGCCATCTCAGGTCCATGTACGCACCAGCTCCCGGGCCTGCTGCAGGCTGCGTGCGAAGTCGTCGAGGCTCGCCTCGCCGGGCGCGAACTCGGGCGGGTACATCAGCGCGATCGCCTCGGCGACCCGTGGGTGCGGCGAGGACCGCAGCTCCTCCAGCGTCATCGACCGCGCCGGCACGTCGCTCACCTCGCCGACGAAGGTGCGGACCTGGGCGCTCATCTGCTGGAAGCCCGTGCGCAGCGGCATCCGACCGGCGCGGACCGCCTGGTCGATGCGGTCCAGCTCCTGCAGACGCCGCCCGCGCACCGCGTCGGCAGGGTTGCGACGGGAGACGAACTCCTCGTCCGGCTCGGGCGCAGCGCGTCCGGCCAGCAGCACCCAGGCGTAGTAGCCGACCACCGCCAGCACCAGGAGGTACGGCAGCCACGTCCACGGCCCGCCGTACGCCACGGGGCCGACGAAGTCATCCGCGGCGCGCATGGCGGTGGTGCTCCAGGAGGTCGAAGACGGTCTTGATGATGGAGGCCTCGTCCGTCACGTGCGCGTGCACGATGCCGAGGGCGTCGAGCTGGCGCTTCAGGGAGGCGGCGTCGGCGACCAGCAGGTCGGCGTACTGGCGGCGAAGCTCCTCGTCGTCGGCGATCCAGGCCGGCAGCGGCTTGCCGGTGTCGACGTCGGTGAGGACGTCGAGCGCGAGGTCCTCGGCGGTCGGGTCGATGCCGCCGACGGTCACGAAGAGCACCTCGTGCTGCACCGCGAGCCGCTTCATCGCGGTCAGCGCCGCTTCATCGAGCTCCCACGCGTCGCAGACCAGCGCCAGGACGGTACGCCGGCGGACCGTGCGCACGACGTAGTCGACGAGCGCCGCCAGGTCCGACGCACCGCCGGTCGTCGTGGTCGCGTCGTGGATCGCCTGCAGGCCGCGCTCGAGCGGCAGCTCGCCCCGTTGCGGGCGCAGGAGGTGCTGCTCGTCGGCGTCGCCCCAGGCCACCCCGACCAGGTCGCCGTGGCGCACCGCGAGCCAGCCGAGCACCCCGGCGACGGTGATCGCCAGGTCGCGTTTGGGGACGTCGCGGTCGTGCAGCGCGGCCATGCTGCGCCCGGTCGAGACGACCAGCTGGATGGTGTGCTGCCGCAGCGCGGCGTAGCGCTTGACGAGCAGGGCGCGCGAGCGCGCCGAGGCCTTCCAGTCGATGTCCTTCACGTCGTCGCCGCGGACGTACTCGCGCAGGTCGTTGAAGTCCATGCTCCGCCCGGCGTGCAGGGCGGCGTACTCCCCCTCGAGGAGGCCACGCACCTTGCGGTGTGCGTGGATGGAGAGGCGGGCCTTGACCCGCGTGAGGTGGACGGTCATCCGGTCAGGTCAGCGCATCAGGGCGACGGGACGGTCTTCACGACGGCGTCGATGATGTCCTCGACCCGGACCCGCTCGGCGAGCGCCTCGAACGAGAGGTGCACGCGGTGCCGGAGGACGCCGTGGCGCAACGCGCGGATGTCCTCGGGGAGGACGTGGTTGCGGCCAGCGAGCAGCGCCAGCGCACGCGAGGCCTGGAAGAAGGCGACCGTCGCGCGCGGTGAGGCTCCCATGTCGACGTAGCCCCGGACCTCCGCCGGCAGCGCGTCGCCCCGGGTCGCGGCGACGACGCTGGCGACGTAGCGCTTGACGGCGGGGTCGACATAGACGCGCTTGGTCAGGGCGTGGAGCCACGCGACGTGCTCGTGGCCGATGACCGCCTGGGCGTGGGTGTCGCGGCCGAGGGTGCCGTTCTCGATGCGCTCGAGGACCTGCACCTCCTCCTCGACGCTCGGGTAGTCCAGGACCTCCTTGAGGAGGAAGCGGTCCATCTGGGCGCGCGGGAGTACGTAGGTGCCCTCCTCCTCGATGGGGTTCTGCGTGGCGAGCACCATGAACGGGGTCGGGAGCTTGTGGACGACGCCCGCGATCGAGGTCTGGCTCTCCTGCATCGCCTCGAGCATCGCGCTCTGGGTCTTGGCTGACGCCCGGTTGATCTCGTCGAGGAGCACGAAGTTGGCGTGCACCGGCCCCAGCTGGGTCTCGAACGTGTGGTTGCGCGGGTCGTAGACCTGGGTCCCGATGATGTCGCTGGGGAGCAGGTCGGGCGTGCACTGGATGCGGGAGAACTCCGCCCGCACGCTCGCGGCCAGCGTGCTCGCCGCGAGCGTCTTGGCCAGGCCGGGCACGGACTCCACGAGGATGTGGCCTTCGGCGAGCAGCGCCACCAGCAGGGCCGTGCGGAGCCGCTCCTGCCCGACGACGCGGCCGGAGAACGCGTGCTGGACGGCGGCCAGGATCTCGCCGGCCTGGGCCAGCTCCTCCTGCTCGATCACGGGTGCGGGTGCGACGGCTTCGGCGGACACGAGCGCCACCCTAGGGCATCCCGGCCCGGAGCGGGCCCGTCCCGAGCAGCCGGTCCGGACGATCAGGAGGCGCGGCGCAGCGCCGCCCCGCGACGCTCGGCGATGACCTCGCGGTAGTGCGCGACGAGGGTCTCGTTCACCGCGTGCCAGCTGCGGTTCTCGACGCTGCGCCGTGCCGTCGCGGCCATCTGCGAGCGGAGCAGCTCGTCTCCGACCAGCAGCTCGACGTACCGCCGCAGGTCGGCGCCGTCACCCGGCTCGAAGAGGAAGCCGGCACCGCGGTCGACCACGTCGACCGGGCCGCCACGGTTCGGTGCCACCACGGGTACGCCGGCGGCGAGCGCCTCCTGGACGGCCTGGCCGAAGGTCTCGTGGCTGCCGGTGTGGACGAAGACGTCGAGGCTCGCGTAGGCGGCGCCGAGCTCCTCGGCGTGCAGCACGCCCAGGAAGGCGGCGTCCGGGAGGAGCCTGCGCAGATCACCCTCGGAGGGGCCACCGCCGACCACCACGAGCTTCACGCCGGGCAGGTCGTGGAGGTGCGCGAGGAGGTCGAGCTCCTTCTCCGGGGCCAGGCGACCGATGTAGCCGACCAGGAGCTCGCCGCCGGGAGCCAGACGCGCGCGCAGTGCCTCGTCGCGGCGCTCCGGGTGGAAGGTCACCGTGTCGACGCCACGGCCCCACGTCCCGAGACCCGGGATGCCGAGCTCCTCGAGCTGTCGCAGGCTCGCGCTGGACGGCGCCAGCGTGCGGTCGACCCGGGTGTGGATCCGCCGGGTCAGCGCCTCCATCGCCTTGGCACCGCCCGGGATCTCGTAGCGGGCAGCGAAGCCGACCATGTCGGTCTGGTAGATCGCGACGGTGGGGATCCCCAGCTCACCGGCGGCCTTGGCCGCCTGGTAGCCGAGGGTCGCCGGCGAGGCGATGTGCACGACGTCCGGCCGGAACGCGAGCATCTCCCGGCGCAGGCGTCGCCGGGTCTCGAGACCGATCCGGAAGTCCTTGTAGAAGGGGAGGCTGGCGCCACGGCAGGTGGTCACACGGAAGCCGGCGTAGGCGTCCGGGCCGGTGGGAGCGATCAGCTCGGCGTGGTGCCCCTCCGCGGAGAGGTGCTCCAGCACACGGCGTACCGAGTTGGTCACGCCGTTGATCTGCGGGAGGAACGACTCCGCGACGACGAGGACCCGCAGGCCGTCCAGGCGGACCGGCTCGGGGTGGAGGTTGAGTTCGAGGACATCCGCCAGGGTGCGGGCCATCGGGAGCTCCTTCGCATCACCGGCCCCTGTTTCTCAGGGGTCTCTCAGCGAGCACGACGCTAGGGAGCCGGGCTGACCCGTTGACCTGTCCCGCGTTGACTGGAGGTGAATGTCCCGTGACCTGCCCGTCGAGCGGGCGTGACGTGGCGCACGTCAGGCGCTCTCGAGCTCCCGCTTGAGGTTCCGGAGGGTCCGCGCGATGTTGCTCCGCTGGAAGTCGGCGAAGCTGGCCCGCCCCGTGGCGAGGGGGTCGAAGACGCGCACGCTCAGGTGGGGCCAGCGCGTGCGGCCGTCCCGCCAGGTCTCGGTGACGAGGGTGCCGCCGTCCCGCGCCTCGAACGCGTAGGCCCACGAGGCGACCGCCACGGGGAGGAGGCAGGGTGCCACGCCCCAGCGGTGGACATCGAAGGCGAACCTGCTCCCCCGGTCCGCCGCCGTGACCGTGCACCGGGTCTGCCAGCGCGCCGGACCGCGCCGGTTGTCACCGACGAAGGTCATCCCGACGTGCGCTCGGCGGGCGGACGACGCGACCCTCGCGCCGGTGTTCTCCGGGCTCCAGCGGCCCATCTGCGTCACGTCGCTGACCGCGTCGTAGGCCACCTCGGGCGCGACGTCCACCCAGATCGAGTCCGAGACCGTCATCTCGCGACGGCCGAGCACACCGGTCACCGTCACTCCGAGGCAGCGAGCTGACCGCAGGCGGCGTCGATGTCGCTGCCGCGGGTGTCGCGCAGGGTCGTGGCGATGCCCGAGTCGTTGAGGCGGCGGACGAACTCGTCCATGTCCTCCTCGCGCGACCGGGTGAACTGCGAGCCGGGGATGTCGTTGAGCGGGATCGGGTTGATGTGCACCCAGCCGGTGCCGCGTCCGTTGGCTGACAGCACCTCGGCGAGGAGGTCGGCACGCCACGCCTGGTCGTTGATGTCGCGCATCATGGCGTACTCGATCGAGACCCGGCGACCCGTCTTCTCGAAGTACTCGTACGCCGCGGCGACGGTCTCCTCGACCGAGAAACGCGTGTTGATCGGCACCAGCTCGTTGCGGAGCTCGTCGTCGGGCGCGTGCAGGCTGAGCGCCAGGGTCACCGGGATGCCCTCGTCGGCCAGCTGCTTGATCCGCGGCACCAGGCCGACCGTGGAGACGGTCACGTGGCGGGCGGACAGTCCGAGGCCCGCCGGAGCGGGGTCGGTGAGGCGGCGTACGGCGGCGACGGTCGCCTTGTAGTTGGCGAGCGGCTCCCCCATGCCCATGAAGACCACGTTGGAGAGGCGCCCCGGTCCGCCGGCGACGTCACCGTTGGCCATGGCACGGGCGCCGACGACGACCTGGTGGACGATCTCCGCCGTGGACATGTTGCGCTGCAGGCCGCCCTGGCCCGTGGCGCAGAACGGGCAGGCCATGCCGCACCCGGCCTGGCTCGAGATGCAGATGGTGGCGCGGTCCTTGTAGCGCATGAGCACCGACTCGACGAGCGAGCCGTCGAAGAGCTTCCAGAGCGTCTTGACCGTCTTGCCACGGTCGGCCTGCTGCTCGCGGATCGGCGTCATCAGGTCCGGGAGGAGCGCGTTGACCAGGTCGTCGCGCTGCGCGGCCGGGAGGTCGGTCATCTCGGCCGGGTCGTGCACGAGCCGGCCGAAGTAGTGGGTCGACAGCTGCTTGGCACGGAAGCCGGGCAGCCCCATCTCGGTGAGCAGCTCCTTGCGGCCCGTCTCGTCGAGGTCGGCGAGGTGGCGGGGCGGCTTGCCGCGGCCACGCGGGGCCTCGAAGACGAGGGGCAGGGTCTGGAACTTCTCACTCATGACAGCGCGATTCTCCCATCCCCCGGGAGGCCTGCCGAATCGCGCGGCGCGAGTCAGCCGGCCCGGAAGGTCAGTGCGACCTCGCCGTGGGTGATCACGAGCGTCTTCTCCGTGACCCGGTACGACGTCCGGCCCGTGAGCACGCGGCTGACCGTGTCGTCCAGCGCCTGCCGGTCCGGGTCCGCGCAGGCCATGAGGGTCCGCATGTGCGGCATCCAGCGGATGACGCCGTCGGCGACCTCGATGTCGGCCCCGAAGCCGTTGCAGAGCCCGCTCACGTGCGCGACGTCGGTGCCCTCCAGCACCAGCGCCACCTCCGGCCCGGCGGGCACCGAGCCGGCGACCTCGCCGCGGGTGACGCCGTCGAGCACCCAGCGGGTCCGCCTCAGGTCCTGGTCGGGATGCACGGCGGTGCGCGGGCGGAGGGTGAGGACGACGTCGCCTGCGGTGATCGTCTGCTGCTGCCAGTCGATCGTCGCGGGGCGGGCGAAGAGTCCGGCGAGCCAGGTGTCCTGCGCCATCCGGGGCTGCGGGCAGCCCATCTCGGTGGATGCCACCGGGCCGACCGTCAGCCGCGAGCCGTCGATCGTGTAGGCCGCGCTCATCCGGTTGCAACCGGCCTGCAGGTCCAGGTTCCCGTCGGCGAAGGAGAGCCGGATCTCGGTGCCCCGGACGACGGCATGGGGCTGCCCGCCGTCGGTGACCGCCGTGACGACGTAGTCACCGGACAGCGTCGGCATCAGACCCGGCTCCCGGTGGCCTTCGGTGCCGCAGGCCGCGATGGTCACGGCGAGCGCGAGGAGGACGAGCACCTTCATGCAGGTGTGACGCACTGGCCCGCCGCGGGGTTCCCTGGGCTACCGGGTGAAGACCAGGTAGTGCAGCAGCAGCCAGATCGGCGCGACCGTCGCGAGGAGCGAGTCGAGCCGGTCCATCAGGCCCCCGTGGCCCGGGATGATCTGGCTCATGTCCTTGATGCCGAGGTCGCGCTTGATGACGGACTCGCAGAGGTCGCCGAGCGTCGCCATCGTGACCGCGATCAGACCGAGCAGGATGCCCACCCACCAGTCGCCGTCGAGGAGCCAGGTGACGACGGCGATGCCGACCGCGACGCAGAAGACCGCCGAGCCGGCGAAGCCCTCCCACGACTTCTTCGGGGAGATGACCGGAGCCATCGGATGCTTGCCGAAGAGGACGCCCGCGATGTAGCCGCCGATGTCCGAGGCGATCGTCACGAGGACGAAGGCCACGACTCCGAGCACGCCGTAGTCGACCTCGTCGGTCCAGCGCGCGGTGCCGTCCTCCCGGAGGAGGAGAGCGACGAAGGAGCCCAGGAACGGCAGGTAGATCAGCGCGAAGACCGCCGCCGTGGCGTTCTGGACGTAGCCGTCCACGCCGCGGCGCAGGAGGTGCAGCATGATCGCCAGCGCGGTCACCGCGGTCGCCGTGACCAGGGCGGGCGCACCCCAGACGAAGGCCACGGCCACCATCACGACGCCGCCGATCATCAGCGGCTGCTCGGGGAGGTCGATGCCCTTGGCCAGGAACCCCTTGCGGAGCTCCCAGACCGCGACGACGACCGCCGCGGCCACGATGAACATGAACGCCGGCTTCCAGAACGCCAGCGACGCGAAGATCGCGGCGAGCAGCACGACGGCGGAGGTGATCGCGGCCTTCAGGTCACGGCCGGCACGGCCATGGTCCTTCTGCGGCGCAGGAGTGGAGGTCGTCACAGGCGAACCCTCTCAGACTTCGAGGAGTTCCGCTTCCTTCGCCTTCAGCATCTCGTCGATCGCGTCGACGTGCTTCTTCGTCGTCGCGTCGAGCTTCTTCTCGGCACCGGTGACGTCGTCCTTGCCGACCTCGCCGTCCTTCTCGAGCTGCTCGAGGCCCTGCTTGGCCTTCTGGCGGACCTGGCGGACCGCGACGCGACCCTGCTCGGCCTTCTCCTTGGCCTGCTTGACGAACTCCTTGCGGCGCTCCTCGGTGAGCTCCGGGAACACGGCGCGCAGCACCTTGCCGTCGTTGGACGGGTTCACGCCGAGGTCGCTGTCGCGGATCGCCTTCTCGATGGCGCCCATCGCGCCCTGGTCGAACGGGGCGATGAGGATGGTGCGCGCGTCCTGCGCGGTGAAGGTGGCCAGGCCCGCGAGCGGGGTCGGGGTCCCGTAGTACTCCGCGGTCAGCTTGTTGAAGACCGTCGGGGTGACGCGGCCGGCGCGGATCGTGGCGAAGTTCTCCCGGGTCGCCTCGACCGACTTCGCCATCTTCTGGTCGGCCTCGTCGAGGATGCTGGTGATCGGCACGGTCTTCTCCTGGTGTGTGCGGTGCAGTGCGGGATCCGGCGTACGCCGGTGGATGTCTGGGGCGTCAGCCGGCGCTGACGAGCGTGCCGATCTTCTCACCCATGACGACGCGCAGGATGTTGCCCTCGGGCTCCATGCCGAAGACGACCATGGGGAGCTTGTTCTCGCCACAGAGCGCGAACGCCGTCTGGTCCATGATCTTGAGGCCCTGCGAGATCGCGTCGGTGTAGGTGACGTGGTCGAGCTTGGTGGCGGTGGGGTCCTTGCGCGGGTCGGCGGTGTAGACGCCGTCGACGCCGTTCTTGGCGACGAGGACGACGTCGCACTTGCTCTCCAGCGCGCGCTGGACGGCGACCGTGTCGGTCGAGAAGAAGGGCATGCCCATGCCGGCGCCGAAGATGACGACGCGGCCCTTCTCCATGTGCCGGATGGCCCGGCGCGGGATGTACGGCTCCGCGACCTGGCCCATCGTGATGGCCGTCTGCACGCGGGTGTCGACGCCCTCCTTCTCCAGGAAGTCCTGGAGGGCCAGGCAGTTCATGACGATGCCGAGCATGCCCATGTAGTCGGCGCGGACCCGGTCCATGCCCTTCTCCTGGAGCTCGGCACCGCGGAAGAAGTTGCCGCCGCCGGTCACGACCGCGACCTGGGCACCGGCATCGACGACGGCCTTGATCTCCCGGGCGACCGCCGCGACGACGTCGGGGTCGACGCCGACCGAGCCACCGCCGAACACCTCACCGGAGAGCTTGAGCAGGACGCGGTTGTAGGCCGGCATGGAGATCCCTTCGGGGGTCTGGGTGGAGCGGATGCGCGGGGGCAAACCTATCGCACCGTGCAGACAGACAGCGGGGCCGGTACGACGTGCGTCGTACCGGCCCCGCTGGTGCCTGTCAGGCGGTGCGTCAGGCACCGACCTCGAAGCGGGCGAACTTGGTGACCGTGGTGCCGGCCGCGTCCAGGACCTGCTTGACCGTCTTCTTCGACTCGAAGACCGACTCCTGGTCCAGGAGGACGATCTCCTTGAAGAAGGCGCCGATGCGACCCTCGACGATCTTGGCGACGGCAGCCTCCGGCTTGCCCTCCTCCAGCGTCTTCTTGGTGAGGACGTCCTTCTCGGCCTCGACGACGTCCGCGGGGACCTCGTCGGCGGTGAGGAACTGCGCCTTCAGCGCGGCGGCCTGCTGGGCGGCCTGCTTGGCGGCAGCCTCGTCGCCCGTGTACTCGACGAGGACGCCGAGGGTCGGGGGCAGGTCGGAGGCCTTCTTGTGGAGGTACACCGTGGTGTTGCCCTCGAAGTAGGCGACCTCGCCGAGCTCGATCTTCTCGCCGATGGTGCGGGCGAGCTCGTCGACGGTCTCGCCGACGGTGGTGTCGCCCAGGGCGACGGCGCGGAGCTCCTCGACCGTGGTGGCCTTGGCGGCGTCGGCGGCCTCGGCGATCGCGTTGGCGGCGTTGACGAAGGCCTCGTTCTTGGCGACGAAGTCGGTCTCGGCCTTGAGCGAGATGAGGGCGTTGCCAGCGGCGGCGACGAGGCCGGCGGAGGCCTCGCGCTCGGCGGCACGCGCGGCAGCCTTGGCGGCACCCTTGACGCGGAGCAGCTCGACAGCCTTGTCGAGGTCGCCACCGGTCTCGTCGAGCGCCTTCTTGCACTCCATCATGCCGGCCTGGGTGATCTCGCGGAGCTTCTTGACGTCAGCAGCGGTGAAAGCCATGTTCTTCTTCCCTCTTGGTTCGTGAAAAGTCTGGTGAGCGCGGAACGCGGGCTGCCGTCAACGACGACAGCCCGCGTTACACATGAGCCTGATCAGGCCTCGGCCGGAGCCTCGGTGGCCTCGGTGGCCTCGGCGGCCGGCGCCTCGGTGGCCTCGGCCGGGGCGAGGAGCTCCTGCTCCCACTCGGCCAGCGGCTCCTCGGAGCCGACGGTCTCGGCGCCCTCGGCGGCCTTGACGCCCGAGCGGGCGATGAGGCCCTCGGCGGCGGCGTCGGCGATCACGCGGGTCAGCAGGCCGACAGCACGGATGGCGTCGTCGTTGCCCGGGATCGGGAAGTCGACCTCGTCCGGGTCGCAGTTGGTGTCGAGGATGCCGACGATCGGGATACGCAGCTTGCGCGCCTCCTCGATGGCCAGGTGCTCCTTCTTGGTGTCGACGACCCAGATGGCCGACGGCACGCGGGTCATCTCACGGATACCACCGAGGGTCTTCTCGAGCTTGGCGTGCTCCCGCTTCATCTGCAGGAGCTCCTTCTTCGTGCGACCCGAGCCGGCAACCGTGTCGAAGTCGACGAGGTCGAGCTCCTTCAGGCGGTTGATGCGCTGGTGGACGGTGGTGAAGTTGGTGAGCATGCCGCCGAGCCAACGCTGGTTGACGTAGGGCATGCCGACGCGCGTCGCCTGCTCGGCGATGGCCTCCTGGGCCTGCTTCTTCGTGCCGACGAACATGATCGTGCCGCCCTTGGCCACGGTCTCCTTGACGAAGGCGTAGCTGCGGTCGATGTAGGCCAGCGACTGCTGCAGGTCGATGATGTAGATGCCGTTGCGCTCGGTCATGATGAAGCGCTTCATCTTCGGGTTCCAGCGACGGGTCTGGTGTCCGAAGTGGACGCCGCTCTCGAGGAGCTGGCGCATGGTCACGACTGCCATGGTGGTTCTCTTCCTGGTGTGTCGCCCCGGCCCGTGTGCGAGTCGCCTTGGCCCATGCGGGAGGCGCTCCGGATTCCGGTGCGGTGTGTTTTCAGTTGCTGCCGCCGACGGGTGCCGGTGGCCCTGGCGCCTGCACGCCGCTCCGACCCACCGCGTGGTGGAACCGAGGAGCGGCGCCCGCGTGCGACCGGCTCCCAGGGAGGAGCCGCCACGGTCGTCAGGCGCGCGAAGTCAACCCACGGATGGGTTGCCTTCCCAGACTAGTCGCTCACGGGGCCACGGGCGAATCCGGCACCGCCGCCCCCGTCGTCCCGGTTTCGATGCACAAGGCGGTCGAGCGGCCCTCCCTCCACCGGCCAGGCCCAGTGAGCCGACCCGGCCGGGCCCGACGGCGGAGGGTCGGGCCATGTACCTGATCATTCCCGCGCTGCTCAGCACGCTGTACGCCCTGCCCACCACCACTCCCCCGCACGCCGCGCTGACCGCTACCGCTCCGGGGCCGGCGCCGACCGCCACGGAGCACCTCGACCCACGCGGGCGCGGCGTCTGGCCAGTCGGCACGTCGCCGGTCGTCGTGCACGGCTTCGCGCCTCCCCCGATGCCCTGGGCGGCGGGCCATCGCGGGGTCGACCTCGACGCAGCGGCCGGCGACACCGTGCGCGCGGCCCTGGCCGGGCAGGTCGTGTTCACGGGCCGGATCGCCGGACGCGGTGTGGTCGTGGTCAGCCACGGCGCGACCCGCACGACCTACGAACCGGTGACCGCGCTCGTCCACGTCGGGGATCGGGTCGGCACGGGCGCGCCGATCGGCGTGCTCCAGGCTGGTGGGCACTGCGCCCCCGGCACCTGCCTGCACTGGGGCTGGCTGCGGGGCGAGACCTACCTCGACCCGCTCGAGCTCGTCGGCGCGGCGGGGCCGGTGCGCCTCAAGCCGTGGCAGGGACTGTCGGGTGCGGCCTGACGCCGGGCAGCGGCTCCGCCGCTAGGCCCGCGGATGCGCCTGCTGGTAGGCGGTGCGCAGCCTTTCGTTGCTGATGTGGGTGTACACCTGCGTGGTCGCCATCGACGCATGGCCGAGGAGCTCCTGCACGGTGCGCAGGTCCGCTCCCCCTTCGAGAAGATGGGTGGCGGCGGTGTGCCGCAGCCCGTGCGGCGCGATGTCCGGGGCACCGGGCACGCTGGTCACCCGGTCGTGGACGACCTGGCGCACCACCCGCTGGTCGATCCGGCCGCCGCGGGCCCCGAGGAAGAGGGCCGCGCCCGAGCCTGCCCGGGCGACTCCCGACCGCGCGGCGAGCCAGCGCCTCAGGGCAGCAGCAGCGGGCTGACCGAAGGGCACCGTGCGCTCCTTGCGGCCCTTGCCGAAGACGCGGACCACGTTGCGGTCGAAGTCCAGGTCGTCGATGTCGAGCCCACAGAGCTCCCCGACCCGGATGCCCGTGGCGTAGAGCAGCTCGAGGAGCGCGGCGTCACGAATCCCCGTCGGCCCCTCCTCTGCGGCTGTCGCCGAGGCGGCCTCCACGAGCGCGATGGCCTCGTCCTGGCGCAGGACCTCGGGCAGTGCGCGATGCGCCTTGGGTGAGGCGAGCCGCGCACCCGGGTCGGTCGCGATCCGGCCGGTGTGCAGCAACCAGGCCGTGAAGACCCGGGCTGCCGTCGCACGACGGGCGATCGTCGTGCGCGCCTTGCCGAGCGACTGCTGCTTCGCGAGCCAGCTGCGAAGGGCACGCAGGTCCAGGTCGTCCAGATCGTCGCCGCCGAGCCGCGCGACGTGCCCGAGCAGCGACTGGAGGTCGCCCAGATAGGCACGGACCGTGTGCGGCGTGAGGTCGCGCTCGACCGCCAGGTGGCGCTCGAAGTCGGCGAGCACCGCGGCATAGGCCTCGGGCAGCAGCTCGCTCTCGGTCATGGCCTCGATCGTAGGGACCCTCCGGGGGCGGCCCGGTCAGGCGCGCCCCTGCGGACCCAGCCTCCAGCCGTCCTCGAGGCGCTCGACGAAGCCGTCGCGTGCCAGGAAGCCCAACGCGGTCTGCACCCCGACCAGGCCGAGACCCGCTGCACGGGCGATCGACGCGGTCGAGGCAGCCCGGCTGACGGGGACCGCGTCGAGCACCCGTGCCTCGCGGGGCCGCAGGACGTCGCGCACGCGGGTCTCCACGCGTGGCTCCACCAGCAGGTGGGTGCCCGCGGCACCCATCAGCTCCAGCACCTCGGCACCCGAGGTGACCAGCTGCGCGGCACCCGAGCGCACGAGGTCGTGTGGACCCGCGGACTGGATGCTCGTCACCGGACCCGGCACGGCCATCAGGGTGCGGGTGAGGCGCTCCGCCCAGCGCGCCGTGCTCAGCGCTCCGCTTCGATGGGCCGCCTCGACGACGAGCGTGCCGCGCGCCAGCGCGGCGATCAGACGGTTGCGGATCAGGAACCGCACACGCGTCGGTGCACTGCCGGGTGGCACCTCCGAGATCACGGCTCCGTGCTCCGCGAGGTGCTCGAGGAGTCGCGTGTGCGCGACCGGATAGGGCCGGTCGACACCGCCGGCGAGGACAGCGACCGTGGGACCACCGCCCGCGACGGCGCCCCGGTGCGCGGCCTGGTCGATGCCGAAGGCGGCGCCCGAGATCACGGTGATCCCGTGGCCGGCCACGTCGGCGGCCACGCCACGCGCCACCGCCTCCCCGTACGCCGTCGACGAGCGCGAGCCCACCACCGCCAGGCTGTCGCCGAGGTCGTCGAGGGCGACGGGGCCGCGCACCCACAGGCCGAGCGGCGTACCGCCACGGTCGTGGACCGTGCCCGCCCGGTCGAGGTCATGGAGCTGGCCGGGCCACTCGGAGTCGCCGGGGACGACGAAGCGGATGCCGCGCGCCGCGGCGCGCTCGAGGTCGCCCACCGGGTCGTTGACGGCCAGCCGGCCGGCGATGTCGGTGTGCACGCCCTCCAGGTCACGCTCGTCGGACAGGGCCTCCAGCAGGCGCACGGCCCCCATCTCCGCCACCAGCGCGGCGATCCTCGGGTCGCCCGGCTCACCGAGCCGGCTGAGCGCCACCCGGGCGATGCGCTCCGGCTCAGCCGCCGTCACGACGCCCTCCCGACCATCCAGGAGTCGAGTCTCGCCCCGGTGCGCAGGCGCAGGGCGACCTCGACATCGGCACGGATCGGCACCGCGCGTCCGGCGAGGTCGGCGAGCGTCCATGCCAGCCGGTGCACGCGGACCGTGCCCCGGCGGGTCAGTGCACCGCTGCGCACGGCGGAGTCCACGACCACCTGCCCCACCTCGGGAAGCGGCCACGTGTCGCGGAGCCGGGCTGCAGGCACCTGGGCGTTGAGGCGCCACGGCAGGTCGGCGTAGCGCGCGGCCTGCCGGCCGCGGGCCTCGGTGACGCGTGCCCGCACCGTGGCGCTGTCCTCGGGCACGGGGTCAAGCGGCCCACTGGACAGCGACGCCACGGGCAGGACCTCGCGCGTGATGTCGATGCGGTCGATGGCGGGTCCGGTGAGGCGGCGACGGTACTCGCGGCGGGTCTGTTCGCTGCAGATGCACTGGTCCAGCGCGACCGAAGCCGCGTAGTTGCCGCAGGCGCAGGGGTTGCACGCGAGGACGAAGAGAGCCTGGGCCGGGAACGTCGCCACCTCCTCCCCGCGGGCGATCGTCACCTCGCCCGACTCCAGGGGCTGCCGCAGCGCATCCAGCACGTCACGCGCGAACAGCGGGAACTCATCGAGCATGACCACCCCGCAGTGCGCCTTGCTGATCTCGCCCGGCCGCGCGATGCCAGACCCGCCCCCGATCACGCTCACGAGCGAGGAGCGGTGATGCGGAGCGGCGTAGGGCGGGCGGGTCACCAGCCCACCGTCGGGCCCGAGAGTCCGGTCGAGCGACCTGATCGCGGTCACCTCGAGCGACTCGTCGACGGTCAGGTCGGGCAGGAGACCGGGAAGCCGCTCGGCGAGGGAGGTCTTGCCCGCCCCCTTCGGCCCTGTCAGGAGGAGGTGGTGTCCTCCGGCTGCGGCCACCTCGAGCGCCAGCCGCTCCTCCAGCATGCCGTCGAGGTCGGCCAGGTCGAGGTGCGCCAGGCGGTCATCGCCCCTCCACTGCAGCAGCCGGGCACCGGCCTGCGGCGCCACGGGAGCCGCGTCGGGGACCTCGGTCCCCTGCAGCCAGGCCACCACCTGCTGGAGTGAGCGGAGGCCGAAGACCTCGATGCCGGGCACCAGGGACGCCTCCGCCGCCTGTGACTGCGGGACCACCACGCGGCGTACGCCGGAGCGGGCGGCGGACATGACGAGGGGAAGCGCCGCCGGCAGTGGCCGGAGCTGCCCGGTCAGGCCGACCTCACCGAGGAAGACCGTGCCGTCGAGCAGCGCAGGCGGCACCTGCCCGGTCGCGGCGAGCACGCCGACGGCGATCGCCAGGTCGACCTGCGACCCGCGCTTGGGCAGGTCGGCGGGCGAGAGCAGGATCGTCACCCGCCGGGTTGCGGGCCAGGTGAGGCCGGCGTTCTTGATGGCGGTGCGACACCGCTCGCGGGCTTCGTTGATGGCGGCGTCGGGACGGCCCACGAGGTTGGTGCCGACGAGGCCCTGGGAGACGTCGACCTCGACGTCGACGAGGTGGCCGAGCAGGCCGGCGAGCGTGATCGTGCGTGCCGTCGCGCAGCTCATGCACCGACCGCCCGGATGTGCTCCACCACGTGCCCCTGCGCAGTGCGGAGCACCCCCACCAGGTCGATGCGGACCTCCGGCACCCGGACGTCGTGTGCGGCCACCCACTGCGCGCCGAGGCGCCGCAACCGCTCCGCCTTGCGGCGACCCACGGCCTCGAGGGGAGCTCCCCAACCGGTCGAGCTGCGGGTCTTCACCTCACACACGACCAGGGTCCGACCGTCACGCAGCACCAGGTCGAGCTCACCGCCTTCGCCGCGCCAGTTGCGATCCAGCACGACCATGCCCTCGCCCACCAGGTGGCGCGCGGCGAGCTGCTCGCCGTACGCCCCGAGCTTCTGCGCGCGTGTCCTCGGATCAGGGGACACGGCTTCGACCTGCCTGTTCGTCATCGTCGACACCTCCTGCACACACGCTCCCCGAACCGCGCCGGCCGGCCCGGCCCCCCGGCGCCGGGGTGTGGAGCTCCGGCCCGGCCTCCGTCGCTGGGGACGGAAACCGGGCCGCACCTCGGGTCAGCCGACGAGCCGGGGTGATGAGCAGTTCGGCGGAGGCGGCGAGATGTACACATCGGCTCCGGAGAGGTTCACACCGAAGGCCTCCGTGACGGGTGTGAGCACCTGCGTGTCGAGCGCAGAGACGACCGGCCCGAGGACGGTGTTGAGGACGTAGTTGACGACCGCGGAGCCCGTCTGCCCGATCAGGGGCACGTCGCTCGTGATGGTGCTCGTCGAGCCCTTTCCGGCCAGGCCGATCGACCCCGCGCCGGTCTCGACCGGGGTGTTGAAGTCCTTCGGCGGCACGCGGACCTGGGCCGTCTGGCTGCCGCCTGACGCAACGACGGAGACGCCCACCGAGGCGTTCACGTCCGGCAGCAGCCCCGCCAGCGTGATCGTCTTGGCGACGAGTCCCAGGTCGAGGGTGGCCAGACCACTGGTCGTCAGCACGTCGATGCCGTACGGCGACACGCTCGTGCCGGCGCCGCACACCGCATCCGTCAGCAGGCCCTCGGCCCATGCCACCTTCAGGCTCATCGTGATGTCGACCGTGGTGGTCACCAGCGCGAGCACCGTGGTGGTGTGCTTGCCGGTCACGTCGATCTGGATCTGCGCCGTACGCGCCCGTGCCTTGCCGACCGCACCGCAGGCCATCTTCGGCGGCTCGATCACCTTGACGTTGGCGGTCACGTTCGTCATGCCCGGAAGGCTGATCGAGAGCGGGATCGCCAGTGCGTTGGACCCGTTCGCGACGAACGCAGCACCGGAGATCAGGTCCAGGACGTTGACGGTGGCCTGCTTGGCCGCAGTGCTCGAGTCCGTCAGCGAGAAGAGCTTGCCGAGGTTCACCGTCGTGCTGAGCCCTGCAGCAGCATTGAGCTGCTGGAGGACCGTGAGCGACGCGGCGGCATCCGGGTCGCCGGCGTTCTTCGTGAGGATCGCGGCAGTCGCGTTGATCAGCGAGCCGAAGGTCACGTTGGTCGTCGCCAGGGCGTCGACGCTGCCCAGTCCCAGCTGGGTGGCGAGGTCGAGGAGGCTCACGTTGCCGCGGGCGAGACCCTGGTAGGAGAGGACGGACAGGTTGACCCCGAACGCCTTGTCCAGCAACGGCCCCAGGACGGACGAGTAGGTGTTGATCCGGGCAGCGAAGGAACCCAGTCGGAAGCAGGCGGTCTTCTGCGACGAGGCGACTGCGGAGCGGGCGACGGACCCCGAGCTGGAGAAGACCGGCAGGAAGTAGTCGACGCTGGTGCGGGTGAGCACCTTCACGTGGGTGGCGGCCGCGGAGCCGCTGTCGGAGAACGTCCCGTCCGCGTTGAGGATCCCCGGGTAGGCGCAGATGCCCGTGGTCGAGAGACGCGCCGACGCCGATGCGACGGCGGCTGCGGTGCACGTCGTCACCGACAGCGCGGCACCCACGGTGCTGCCCTGACGGGCCAACGACGCAGAGAGGGCCGACTGCCACGCGGCGTTGGACTTGAGCACCGACGACGTCGACCCATCGAGCCTGCGCGCCATGTCCATCGCCACCACGTCGGCCACCGCCTGCATGTCGCGCCGCGCCATGCGCTGGTACCCGATGTCCACGGTGAACGAGGTCGCCCCCACGAGGACCGTCGAGATGAGCAGGGCCGTGAACACCGCCACCGCACCGCGTTCGTCACGCTCACGCCGCGACAACGAGAACCACCTCATCAGTTGACCTGGGCGGTGGAGCTGAAGCTGAGGGTCGCGGGGATCATCGCGGTGGGCAGGAGGTTCGGGAGCGGGTTGTGCGTGCGGTAGGCGAACGACACCGTCACCTTCATGCACGTGGCGGACCCGCAGACGATGCTCGTCGGGGTGCAGGTGAGTCCCCCGCTGCCGCACGTCATGGAGAGGCTCGACAGAGCGGAGTTGACCGCGGCTGTCGCATTCGTCGCGGCCTGCGTGCTGGGGGTGCTGACCGCAGCCGCGCGGGCACCTTCGGCCGCCGCCTGCGTGAGGGCCTGGCGCACGCTGAACATGTAGCTGTAGCTGATGATGGCGAAGATGATCACCAGCAGGACCGGCAGCACCAGGGCGAACTCCAGCGCGGCTGCACCGCCCTCATCCCTCTGCGCGCGCGCACGCGCGAAAGCACGACGAGACATGACCCCTCCCAAGGCGTGTCCACAGTCGGTGCGGTTTCCCTCCCGGCACCTCGGGTCAGGATAGTGGCGCTTGCCACACCGTGTCGCGCCCGGTGGGCGAAATGAGCCGTTCGGGCTAGTCCGATCGGTCAGCCGTCAGAGGACGCTCAGACCTTCGGGTCGTCATCGGGCTTGGCGAGCTCCTCGACGTTCACGTCCTTGAAGGTGAGCACCTTGACGTTCTTCGCGAAGCGGGCCGGTCGGTACATGTCCCACACCCAGGCATCGCTCATCGACACCTCGAAGAACACGTCGCCCTGCTCCGTGCGGGCCTTCACGTCGACCTGGTTGCAGAGGTAGAAGCGGCGGTCGGTCTCCACGACGTACTTGAAGATCCGGGAGACGTCGCGGTACTCGCGATAGAGGTGGAGCTCCATCTCGGTCTCGTACTTCTCGAGATCCTCGGCACTCATCGCGACTCCTCCTGTGACGGTTCCGCGCCATTCTGCACGCCCGCCGGTACGCCGATCGCCGCGGCCCGCCGGAAGGCCACCGGGTCGATGACGTCGCACCCGGGAAGGCGCCAGCTGAGGCGGTGCTGCGGCGTCGGCCCGTGCTCCAGGAGCGCGGCCAGGTGCTCGGGAGCGCTGTATCCCTTGTTCTCCGCCCAGCCGTACTCCGGGTGCGCCTCGGCGAGCTCGAGCAGCAGCGCGTCGCGTGCCGTCTTGGCCAGCACGCTCGCAGCGGCGACAGCGGCGCACTTCATGTCGGCCTTGATCATCGTGACCACCGGGGGCACCGCGACGACGGCCGGCGTGGGACTGCCGAAGAGCGCCTCCTGCTCGGGCTCGCTGAGGTAGTCGTGGTTGCCGTCGAGCAGGACCACTCCGGCCTCGTCCGAGAGCTGGGCCAGTGCCCGCTGCCCCGCGAGACGGAGCGCGGCGGTGATGCCGAACTCGTCGATCTCGACCGGGCTGGCGTGACCGACGCCGTAGGAGATCGCCCAGCGCTGGATCCGCGGCACGAGCCGCTCCCGGGCAGCAGGGGTGAGCAGCTTGCTGTCACGGACGCCCGTCGGTGCCGACCTGGTCGCGGCATCGATCAGGACCATGCCGATGGTGACGGGACCGCAGAGAGCGCCGCGTCCGACCTCGTCGGCGGCCGCGAGGGTGGCGACGCCCTCACGGAGCAGGCGTCGCTCGACACGGAGCGAGGGGGCGGTACTCACCTCGGGTCCGGAACGCCCTTGAAGTCGTCAGGGCGCGAGATCATGTCGAACCGGCTGAGTGGCCAGACCAGCGCGAAGACCTTGCCGACGACGTCGTCCACCGGCACGAAGCCCTGGGTCGGCGGGCAGGTGGTGCTCCCCGGCACGCAGATGTGGGCACTCGAGTCGGCGGAGTCCGTGCGGTTGTCGCCCATGACGAAGAGGTAGCCCTTCGGCACGGTCACCTTGAGGTCACGCGGCCCGCACTTCTGGTTGCGGCCGACGATCTGCTGGCTCAGCGGCGCGGCACACGGAGTGTCCTTGGCGAGATAGGCCTTCTCGTCGACCGGAACGCCGTTCACCTTGAGGCGGCCCTGCTTGTCGCAGCAGGTGATGACGTCACCGCCGACGCCGATGACGCGCTTCACGAGGTGACCGCCGCTCGGGTAGAGCCCGACCTTGCCCAGGACCTTGGCGACCGGGCTCGTCGGGCCGGCGCTCTCGGACTCGCTGAGCCACCCGTCGGGGTCGGAGAAGACGATGACGTCGCCGCGCTGCGGGCTTCCCCCGCCCCAGTAGGAGACCTTCTGCACGAGGATCCGGTCGTTGACGTGCAGCCCCGGGAGCATCGACTCCGACGGGATGTAGAAGGCCTGGATGAAGAAGGCCTTCAGGAGCACCGCCAGGCCGAGCGCGATGCACAGCAGGAGGATCGACTCCTGCCAGATGGGCATCTGCCGCTTCCCTGCGGGTCCCAGGGAAATGGTCGAGGACCGCGCCCCCTCACCGGTGTCGGTGGTCCCGTTGCTCGGGTTGGGGTCGCGGTCCTCGGAAGTCACGCGGCAGAGCCTAACCGGCCCTGCGAGCGAGCGAGGCCTGCGCCTCGCCATACGCTCAGAACTCGCGGCGCTCCTTGATCTTGGCCTTCTTGCCCGTGAGGTTGCGCAGGTAGTAGAGCTTCGCGCGACGGACGTCACCGCGGGTCACGACCTCGATCTTCTCGAAGATCGGGGAGTGCAGCGGGAAGGTGCGCTCGACGCCCACGCCGAACGAGACCTTGCGGACGGTGAAGGTGCGGCCGATGCCCGAGCCGTGGATGCGGATGACCGCGCCCTGGAAGACCTGGACACGCGAGCGGTTGCCCTCGATGACCTTGACGTGGACCTTGATCGTGTCACCGGCGCGGAAGGCGGGGACGTCGTCGCGCTTGATGCCAGCGGCGAGCTGGTCGATCACGTTGCTCATGTTCACTCCTGACGGACGCCACAGGTCGACCGCAGATTTCGGTTTGATCGTTCGGGGTGGTCACGCTGCGTGGCCGGCGGCTCCCTGCGCCCCCTGTGGCAGGAGCGGGAAGCGGGACCTCCGTGCGATTCCCGGAGCGCCCCTTCGGCCAGCGTGGACCAAGGGTGAACTTTACGACAGGAGCGCGTACGCCGGAAAATCGGGCACTCCTGCTGGAAGGATCCGCCCATGACCTCCCCCGACGTACCGGCCGACGCAGTCGCGGGCGTGACGGACTGGCCGTCCCACGAGCACGAGGTCCGGCCGTGGCGGCAGGCCTCTCCGCGCGGCCCCCGCAAGGACCGCCTGGTCCGCGACATCACGGTCTCGCTGCCCCCGCGGATCGCACGCCTGAGCTTCGAGCCGGAGCCGGCACTGCTGCGCATGCTCGAGGCGGTCGCCGGTGGTCTGACCCACCTCGACATGGTCCACGGCCGCACGCTCGCCGCGCTCAACGGCCTACTCCTCCGGACCGAGTCCGTCGACTCCTCCAAGATCGAGAACGTCGACGCCTCGCTCGCCGACTACGGCAAGGCGCTGCTGGGCGAGGGGGCCAACTCCTCGGCGATGTCGATGGCGTCGGCCACCTCGGCGCTGGCCCGGATGATCCGCGACGCGGGCCAGCTCCCGCGCACGGTCTCCAAGGAGGCCATGCTCCAGGCCCACCACGACCTCTTCTCACGCGTGCCCGGCGACAACGTCCGCCCGGGCCACGTGCGGCACCGGCAGAACTGGGTCGGCGGCAGCGACTACTCGCCCCTGGGCGCCCTGCACGTGCCTCCCCCGCCGGAGACCGTCGACGCGTACCTCGACGACCTCTTCGCCTTCGCCAACCGTGACGACATGCCCGCCCTCGCGCAGGCCGCGATCGTGCACGCGCAGTTCGAGTCGATCCATCCCTTCACCGACGGCAACGGCCGGATCGGTCGCGCACTCATCCACGCCGTGCTCCGCAAGCGACGCGTGACGCGCCACCTGACGGTGCCGATCGCGTCGGGCCTCGTCTCCCACCGCGACCAGTACTTCCAGGCCCTCAACGACTACCGCGCCGGCCACGCCTCGACGATCGTCACCATGCTCGCCTCGGCGGCCTCGATCGCGACCCGCGAGTCGCACCAGACCGCGAAGGACGTCGTCGAGATCCGCGAGCGCTGGCAGGAGGCGTGCGCCCGCCCGTACGCCGGCACCCCGGCGTACCGGCTGCTGGATCTGGTCATCGAGGAGCCGATGGTCAACCTGCGCCTCGTCGGTGAGCGGCTCAACCTCGCCGAGGACGCCGCGAGGGCCGTGGTCTCCGACGCGGTCGCGGCTGGCGTGCTGACCCGCGCGAAGGGGTCGCGGCGTACCCCGGTCTGGCTCGCCCGCGACGTCCTGCACGAGGTGCACGACCTCAGCGTGCGGATCAGCGAGAAGGCCCTGACGCTCCATGCGGAAGACCACTGAGCAACGACGAAGGCCCGCCCCGCATGCGTGATGCGGGACGGGCCTTCGCTGTGTTCACAGCGGTGTGTGGATCACACGCCGTAGTTGTAGGCCTCACCGTGGAGCGCGAGGTCGATACCGGCGATCTCGTCCTCCTCCTTGGCGCGGAAGCCGACCGTCTTCTCGATCGCGAAGCCGATGGCGTACGCGGTGATGAAGGAGTAGGCGAACACGGCCAGGGAGCAGACGACCTGGGTGATGAGCTGGTCAGCGCCGCCACCGAAGAAGATGCCCGTGTCGATCTTGCTGACGCCGTCGGTGCCCGGGGCGTACTCGGCGAAGAAGCCGAGGAACCAGCAACCGATGAAGCCACCGACCATGTGGACGCCGACGACGTCGAGCGTGTCGTCGAAGCCGAGCTTGTACTTCAGGTCGATCGCCAGGGCGCAGATGGCACCGGCGAGCAGGCCGAGGACGATCGCCCAGACCGGGTTGAGGTGCGCACAGGCCGGGGTGATCGCGACGAGACCGGCGACGATACCGCCGGCGGCGCCGACGGCGGTCGGCTTGCCCTCACGGAGCTGCTCGACGAGCAGCCAGCCGATCATGGCGGCGGCCGGGGCGGCCAGCGTGTTCATCGCGATGAGGCCGGCACCAGCGTCCGAGCCACCGTTGTAGCCGGCGTTGAAGCCGAACCAGCCGAACCACAGGATCGCCGTGCCGATGAGGACGAGCGGGACGTTGTGGGCGACGGCCTCCTCCTTGGAGAAGCCGACCTTGCGCTTGCCGAGGACGAGCGCGAGGGCCAGAGCGGCAGCACCGGCGTTGATGTGGACGGCAGTACCACCGGCCCAGTCGAGCGCGCCGACGCCGTTGTCACCCTCGAGGAACTTGCCGAGGTGCGTGGTGCCGAAGTTGTAGATCCAGCCGTCGGTGTCCCAGACCCAGCCCTTGACCACGAAGTAGTCGACCGTGCCCCAGAGCGCGGCGAAGATCATCCACGGCCAGAAGCGCGAGCGGTCGGCGATGGCCCCGGAGACGAGCGCGACCGTGATGATGGCGAAGGAGCCGTCGAACAGCATCGAGATGATGTTGTAGTCACCCTTGCCGTTGGCGTTGTCCAGCAGACCGAAGTCGCTGAACGGGTTGCCGACGAAGTGCTGGATGCCGGAGGGCAGCTGCTGGCCCATGTTGTAGCCGTAGAGCACCCAGAGGACCGTGATCAGGCCCAGGGCGCCGAAGCTCAGCATCATCATCGAGACGACGGACTTGGCCTTGACCAGACCGCCGTAGAAGAACGCGACACCCGGAGTCATGAAGATGACCAGGGCGGTGGCCACGAGCAGCCATACGTTGTCTGCGGACATTCACCAACCTCTTCCTGTATCGGCAGCAGCGCTGCCGAGAGAAACAATGCCGGGTCGGCGACGTTGCTGACCATGGCGTTGGGAGGATCCTGCAGTCACCGGATTTCGCCAGTCGCCATGTTGTGTTTCCGGCTCGTAACAGATCTCACGGCGAAACGACGCGGTCGCGTTGCGCCTCACGCACAACGATTTCGCACGGCCACGCGCTCAGCGGCGTGATCGGCGCACCGGCTTGCCGAGCTCGACGCCCGGGATGCCGTAGCGCTCGTCTGAGCCCACGACGCGGTAGCCGGCGCGCTTGTAGCGGCGCAGGTTGGCCTCGCTCGCGGCTCCGGTGAAGAGCCGGTACGCCGTGGCGTCCGACGGGCGGGCTGCTTCGGCGTGCTCCAGCAGCACACGCCCCAGACCCCTGCCCTGCAGGTCGGGCGCGACCATGAGCCGGCCGATCTCCCACGTCTGGCCATCGGCCACCGCCTGCACGGAGCCGACGAGACGGCCGGCGACGCGCACGACCCAGACGTGCTTCGCGGCGATCGCAGCGGCGACGTCATCGAGGGACTCGTGCAGTGCCGGCAGCCCGAGCGTGTCGTTGGCAACCGCCTCCTGGGCCCAGCAGGCGCGCTGCAGGGTCATCAGCTCGGCGGCATCGGCAGCGCCGGCCTTCTCGATCCGCCACTCCCCCGCGACCGCGGAGCCGTGCAGCAGGTCCGGGCGGCGCTCGGCCGTGCGGCGTACGCGCTGGTCGTGGCGCCACGCGGCGATCCTGCCGTGGTCGCCCGACAGCAGGACCTCGGGGACCTCGTGCCCGCGCCACTGCTTCGGCTTGGTGTAGACGGGGTACTCCAGCAGGCCGTCCTCGTGGGACTCCTCGACGAGGCTGTCCGGGTTGCCCATGAACCCGGGGATCAGCCGTACGACGGCCTCCGTGATCGCCAGTGCGGCGACCTCGCCGCCGTTGAGCACGTAGTCGCCGAGGCTGATCTCGCGCACCTCCGCCCGCTCCCGGGCGTGGTCGATGACCCGCTGGTCGATGCCCTCGTACCGGCCACAGGCGAAGACCAGCCGCTCACGGGTGCTGAGCTCCTGCGCGAGCGCCTGCGTGAAGCGCTCGCCGCTCGGGGTCGTGAAGACGACCGTCGTGCGCTCGTCGACGCCCAGCTCGTCGAAGGCCTCGCCGAACGGCTCGGGCTTCATCACCATGCCGGCACCGCCGCCATAGGGGGTGTCGTCGGTCGTGTTGTGGCGGTCGTGGGTCCACTGCCGCAGGTCGTGGACGTGCAGCTCGAGCAGTCCCTTCGCCCGGGCCTTCCCGGGCAGGCTCAGCTCGAGGGGCGCGAGGTAGTCGGGGAAGATCGAGAGGACGTCGATCCTCATCGCTGCTGCTTCGCCTGACGCTGGGTCTGGCGCTGGGTCTGCTCCGGGTCCGGCTCGTCGGTCTCCTCGAACGGCGTCACCAGGCCGGGGCGGTCGGCGATGACGACCCGGCCCGCGGCGAGGTCCACCTCGGGCACGAGCTGGGTCACGAACGGCACCAGCGCGTCACGGCGGTCGGGCGTGCGGATCTGCAGCAGGTCCTGGGCGCCGTGGAGGAGCTTGGTGACGGTGCCGATCTCGACGCCCTGGAGGTTGACCGCGACCAGACCGATCAGCTGGTGGTCGTAGAACTCGTCGGGATCCTCGGGCGTCTCGTCGGCGTCCACCTGCGCGTGCAGCAGCGCGCCACGCGCCGTCTCGGCGACGTTGCGATCCGGGATCTCGGCGAACTTCGCGAGGAGCACGCCCTGGTGCCAGCGCACCTTCTCGACCGTCAGCCGCTTCGTGGCATAGGCCGAACCCTTCGGAGCCGTCACGTCGAGCGCGGCGCCCGGCTCGAAGCGGCGCTCCGGCTCGTCGGTGCGGACGTCGACCGTCACCTCGCCGCGGATGCCGTGGGGCTTGCCGATGCGACCGACCAGGACCTCGATGCTGCTGCTCACGAGGGGTCAGCCTAGTCGGGGAAATGCGCGACGGGCGCCACCCGTGAGGGGTGACGCCCATCGGCGATGCTGCTGTGTGCTGCTCAGTTGCGGCGGTCGACGTCCACGAAGTCGACCCGCGCGCCACCCCGGCCCGCGAGGGCGGAGATGACGGTGCGGAACGCGGAGGCGGTGCGACCGCTGCGGCCGATCACCTTGCCGAGGTCGTCGGGGTGCACCCGGACCTCGAGCACGGAGCCGCGGCGGAGCTGCTTGTCGCGCACCGTCACGTCGTCCGGGTGGTCGACGATGCCGCGCACGAGGTGCTCGAGCGCGTCGGCGAGCATGCTCACGCCTCGGCGCCCTCGGCCTCAGCGGCCTCCTCGGCGGGGGCCTCGGCCGGAGCCTCAGCCTCGGCAGCCGGCTCCTCGGCCTTGGCCTTCTTCTTCTCGGCCTTCTTGATGGCCTCGGAGACGGGCTCGGCGTGGGCCTCGGCCAGCGCCTTGTTGAAGAGCTCGAGCTTGTCGGCCTTCGGGGCAGCGACCTTCAGCGTGCCCTCGGCGCCCGGGAGGCCCTTGAACTTCTGCCAGTCACCGGTGATCTTGAGGATCGCCTCGACGGCCTCGGTCGGCTGGGCGCCGACGCCGAGCCAGTACTGCGCGCGCTCGGAGGTGACGGCGATGAACGACGGCTCCTCCTTCGGGCGGTACGTGCCGATCTCCTCGATGACGGCGCCGTCACGCTTCTTCTTGGCGTCGACGACGACGATGCGGTACTGCGGCACCCGGATCTTGCCCAGGCGCTTGAGGCGAATCTTGACGGCCACGGTTGTGGTGTCTCCTTCAAAGCTTGTGAGTGGGTGAGCAGCACACCGACAGGTGGGGACCGCAGTGGTCTGCTCGAGTGGGCCTGGTCCGGACCGGGATAGAGGGTCGCGATCCGAGCAGGACTCAGCCGGTCATTCTGCCAGAGACCTCCTGCGTGACAGAAATCAGGCGACGACCCTGCCGCGGAGCACCACAAGGGCCGGTGAGTGGAGCACGCCGAGGTCAGCACGCGGGTCGGCGTCGTACACCACGAAGTCGGCCTCACTCCCCTCCTCCAGCGCACCGAAGCCGAGCCAGGCGCGGCCCTTCCAGGACGCGGACGCCAGGGCGTCCTCCGCAGGGATGCCCATCGCGTGCATCGCGAGCACCTCGTTGGCGAGGTTGCCGTGGCGCTTCTCGCCGCCGCCGTCAGTGCCCGCGAAGAGGGGCACACCGGCCTCGTAGGCACTCATCAGCACCTCGCGGCGGCGGGCGTGGAGGTCGGCCATCCGGTCGCCGTACGCCGGGAACTTCGCGCGGCCCGCGTCGGCGAAGCCGAGCAGCTTGTCGGTCTGCATCACCGTCGGGACCAGTGCCGTCCCGCGGCGGGCCATCTCCTCGACCAGCTCCAGGGAGAGGCCGGTGCCGTGCTCGATGCAGTCGATGCCGGCACGGATCAGGCCCGGCAGCACGTCCTGCCCGAAGCAGTGGGCGGTGACCTTCGCGCCGTGGCGGTGGGCGGTCGCGATCGCCTCGGCCAGGTCGGAGGCGGGGAACGACGGCAGCAGGTCTCCCTCTGCCCGCGAGATCCAGTCACCGACGATCTTCACCCAGCCGTCGCCGCGCTCCGCCTGGCGCGCGATCTCGAGGGCGAGGTCGGTGGGCTCGACCTCGACGCCGTAGCCGGGCAGGTAGCGGCGGGTGCGGGCGACGTGGCGCCCGGCGCGGACCAGCCGCGGGAGGTCGTCGCGCTCCTGCACGAAGCGGGTGTCGATGGGCGAGCCGCAGTCCCGGAGCAGCAGAGCGCCCGCGTCGCGGTCCTCGATCGCGGTCGTGACCGTCTCCTCCTCGGAGATCGCGCCCTCCTCCCCCAGCCCGAGGTGGCAGTGGGCGTCCACGAGGCCGGGCACGATCCAGCCGCGCGCCGCCGTCTCGGCACCCGGCTGCGCGTGATAGGTCACGTGGCCGTCGACGACGTAGAGGTCCTGGACCTCGCCGGAGGGAAGGACCGGACCGTGGAACCGCAGCGTGCTCATGCTCGCCAACCTAGCGGCCCGCGCCCGCTCCGGCCGCGGCACGAGCCCCGTCTCGGCGCGGCACAAGGCCCGTCTCGGCGCGGCACGAGCCCCTTCTCGGCGCGGCACAAGGCCCGTATCGGCGCGGCACAACGCCCGCTCCGGCCGCGGCACGAGCCCCGTCTCGCGCCCGGTCAGAGCTGGTCGAGCAACCAGGCTGCACCGATGGTGCGGGCGCGCAGGGCCTCCGAGCGCAGGGCGAGCTCCCGGTCGGAGGTGGCCACGACCACCTCGTGACCCTTGCCGACGAGCAGCCGGACCTCGTCGAGGATCGCGGCGTCGCCGTCCTTCGACGCGTGCACCACACGCACATCGCGGTCGCGACCCGGCTTCACCCCGCCCTTGGCCTGGCCCTCCAGGACCAGCACCACGGCGTCGTACGTGATGTCGGCGACGAGCAGCTGCTCGTGCAGCCGTCGTGCAGCCGCCGCGCGGTCCTTCCACCAGCCGTCCGGCCGGGCGCCGACGACGTTGGCGCCGTCGACGACGAGAACCCGCATCAGGTCACTTGAAGAGGTTGTCGAAACCGGCCGGCAGGTTGAGGTTGGCCGCGGCCTCCTCGTAGTTGAAGCCGCCCGGGGTGCCGAACGGGTTCGCCGCGGCGGGCGCCTTGGCCGCCTCGGCCGCCTTCTGCTGCGCTGCCTTCGCGGGGTTGCCCGAGACGCGCTTGCCCTTGCCCTTCTGCGGGGCCTTGCGGGCGTTGGCACGCTTGCCCGGGCCCATGCCCGGGACCGGGCCCATGCCGGGGATGCCGCCGCCGTTGGCGAGCTGCAGCATCATCTTCTTCGCCTCGTTGAAGCGGTCGACGAGCTGGTTGACGTCGGAGACCTGGCGGCCGGAGCCCTTCGCGATGCGCAGGCGGCGCGAGCCGTCGAGGATCTTCGGGTTGGCGCGCTCGGCCGGCGTCATCGACTGGATGATCGCCTGGATGCGGTCGATCTCGCGCTCGTCGAAGTTGGCCAGCGCGTCCTTGAACTGGCCCATGCCCGGGAGCATGCCCATGATCTTCGACATCGAGCCCAGCTTGCGGATCTGCTGCATCTGGGTGAGGAAGTCGTCGAGCGTGAAGTCGCCCTTGCCCGACAGCTTCTCGGCCGCCTTGAGCGCCTGCTCCTGGTCGAAGACCTTCTCGGCCTGCTCGATCAGGGTGAGCATGTCGCCCATGTCGAGGATCCGGCCGGCCATGCGGTCGGGGTGGAACAGGTCGAAGTCGGTCATCTTCTCGCCGGCGGAGGCGAACATGACCGGCTTGCCGGTGATCGAGCGGATGGAGAGCGCCGCACCACCGCGGGCGTCACCGTCGAGCTTGGTGAGGACGACGCCGTCGAAGCCGACGCCCTCCTGGAAGGCGAGCGCGGTGTTGACCGCGTCCTGACCGATCATCGCGTCGACGACGAAGAGGACCTCGTCGGGGTTGACCGCGGCCCGGATGTCCTTGGCCTGCTGCATCATCTCCGCGTCGACGCCGAGGCGGCCCGCGGTGTCGACGATGACGACGTCGTACAGCTTGCGGGTGGCCTCCTCGATCGAGGCCTGCGCGACGGCGACGGGGTTGCCCGTGCCGTTGCCCGGCTCCGGCGCGAAGACGGGTACGCCGACCCGCTCGCCGTTGACCTGGAGCTGGTTGACGGCGTTCGGGCGCTGGAGGTCGCACGCGACCAGCAGCGGCGACTTGCCCTGCTCCTTGAGCCACAGCGCGAGCTTGGCCGCGAGCGTCGTCTTGCCCGCACCCTGGAGGCCGGCGAGCATGATGACCGTCGGACCGGTCTTGGCGAACCGCAGGCGACGCGTCTCACCGCCGAGGATCTCGATGAGCTCCTCGTTGACGATCTTGACGATCTGCTGCGCCGGGTTGAGCGCCTGCGAGACCTCCTCGCCACGCGCCCGCTCCTTGATCGCGGCGGTGAACTCCTTGACGACCGGCAGGGCGACGTCGGCCTCGAGCAGCGCGATGCGGATCTCGCGCGCGGTGGCGTCGATGTCGGCCTCGGAGAGCCGACCCTTGCCCCGGAGGTTCTTGAAGGTGTCGGAGAGCCGGTCGGAGAGCGTGGCGAACAAGTGTCAGGTCCCTCGGTGGATCAGCGGGACGTCATGCGTCCGGCACCCCCCGGGGGGGCGCGAGCCGCACGACGCTACGGAAACGTCAGGCCTCAAGGGTAACGGTGCGCACGAGCGCGTCACGAACGGCGTTCGCCGCCGCGTCCGCCCGCTGCTCCGTCGGGAGCGACCCGTCGGGCTCGATCACGTAGAAGACGTCGACCGCCTGCGGGCCCAGTGTCGACACGTGAGCGGAGCGCACGGACAGCCCGAGGTCGGCGAGGGTCGCGCACACCAGGAACACGACACCGGGGCGGTCGTCCATGCGCACCTCGAGCACCGCAGCGGTGTCGGAGGCCTCCGGGCGCGCCCGCACAGTGGGCTCCAGGCGTCCGGGGCGGGGCCGCTCGAGGCGCGAGCGCGCGTCGAGCCTGCCGTCGACGATCGACTCCAGGCGGGTCCGCAGCACCGCGGCGTCCAGGTGCTGCTCGTCGGTGTCCCAGACCGAGATGCCGATCGGGTCCTGGGTCCAGACCTTGGCGGCGTTGACCGAGGTCTTCTGGACGGCGAACATCGCGGCTGCGTCGGCGAGCAGTCCCACGCGGTCCCCGGACATGACGGTGACCCGCGCACCCTCGGCGTGGTGCTCCACCTCGACGTGGACCCGCGAGGGGTCGTCGAGCAGCTCGGCGGGGACGTCGACCGACGGGTCCGCCACCAGCAGGGCCGGCGCGTCGACCGCCCCCGCGAGCATCGCGGCGTACGTCCGCTGGGCGAGGTGGCGGACCAGGCTCGCGCGCCACTTGGTCCAGGCCTGCGGCGACGCCGCGCGGGCGTCCGCCTCGGTCAGGGCGACGAGGAGCGAGAGCGCCTCGGGGTTCGGGATGTGCTCGAGGAGCAGCTGCACCGTCGCCGGGTCGTCGGGGTCACGCGTCGTCGCGGTCTCGCTGAGCAGCAGGTGCCAGCGCACGAGGGTGCCCACCAGGTCGACCTCGTCGGGGGTGAAGCCGACGCGTTCGGCCACCGCCCTGGCGATCGGCTCGCCCTCCACGGAGTGGTCGCCGACCTCGCACTTGCCGATGTCGTGGAGCAGCGCCGACACCATGAGGACGTCGGGGCGCGCGACGCGGCGGATCAGCTCCGAGGCCTCGATGCAGGTCTCGACCACGTGGCGGTCCACGGTGAAGCGATGGATCACCGACGCGTGCGGCAGCGACCGGATCAGGTCCCACTCGGGAAGGATCCGCTGGAGGGCGCGGGTCTCCTCGAGGGTCTCCCACACCGGCAGCATCGGGCGACCAGCGGAGAGCAGGCGGACCAGCAGGTGCCGGGCCTGGGCCGGCCAGGGTGCCGGGAGGTCGGGACAGGCGCGGGCCAGGCGGGCGGCGGTCGCCGGCGAGAGCGGCAGTGCCCGCTCGGCTGCCTCCGCTGCAGCCCGCAGGAGCAGGAAGGGGTCGGCCTCGGGCTTGGCACCCTGCGCGAGCACGACCTCGCCGGAGGACACCGCGAGGCCCGGTGCGATGCCGACGAGGTCGGGCCTGCGCGCACCCCGGAGGGACGCCGGGCGCGCGATCACCTGGTCGACGCGGTGCCAGGTGAGGCGTGAGATGTGCGTCAGCCGTCGGCCGAGGTCGCGCACGTGCACCTGCACGGCGCGGGCGTCCTCGAGCCCGAGCGGCTCCGCCATCTGGCCCCACATCTCGGGCGTGATCCGGTCCGAGGCGCGGCCGGCGATCGCGTGGACGATGTCACGGGTGTCCAGCAGGGCCTGCCGGCAGCGCTCGACGTCGACGTGCGGCACGTCGACGAGCCAGGTGGCGACCAGTGCCTTCAGCGCGGTCGCGTCACGCAGGCCCCCCTCGGCCTCCTTGAGGTCCGGCACCGAGACATGGGCCAGCTCGCCGGTGATCTCGTGCCGGCTGCGCACGAGCTCGTGGAAGCCGGGGAGCTTCTGCCGTGCCTCCCGTCGCCAGGAGCCGAGCATGTGCGTGCGGAGGCGGAGCGTCAGGTTCGGGTCGCCCGCGAGATGACGGGCATCGAGCATGCCCAGGGCGACACGGAGGTCGGCTTCGCCGGCCTCGATGCACTCCGCGAGCGTGCGCACCGAGTGGTCGAGCTTCGCGCCCGAGTCCCACAGGGGGTACCAGAGCTTCTCGGGCAGGTCGCCGACGTCGACGCCCTCGTCGTAGACGAGCACGACGTCGAGGTCGGAGTGGGGCGCCAGCTCCCCGCGGCCGTAGCCGCCGACGGCGACCAGGGCGACGCCCGTGTCCAGGCCGCCCAGGTCGGCGTACGCCGTCGCGCAGAGCTCGTCCGCAGCCGCCGTACGCCGCTGGCGCTCCTCCGCAGTCATGCCGCGAAGGATGTCAGATGGCGGCCTCGTCGCGGTCGCCCGTCCGGACCCGGACCACGCTCTCGATCGGGCTGACCCACACCTTGCCGTCACCGATCTTGCCCGTCTGGGCCGCCTTGACGACCGTGTCGATGACCGGCTCGACGTCGTCCTCGTCGACCAGGATCTCGATGCGGATCTTGGGCACCAGAGTGATGTCGTACTCCGCGCCGCGGTAGACCTCGGTGTGGCCCTTCTGGCGGCCGTAGCCACTGACCTCGGACACGGTCATGCCCGTGATGCCGATGGTCTCCAGAGCCGCGCGGACGTCCTCCCACTTGTGGGGCTTGATGACGGCGGTGACCAGCTTCATGGATGTCCTTCTCTCGCGTGCGGGATGAGTCGTCAGGGCTCAGAGGTGAAGCGTGCCACTACCAGGCCCCAGATGGGGACGGGCCCCGCCGGTCGGGTGCAGGTCGTAGGCCGCCTCCGCGTGGATCACGAGGTCGACACCGAGCGACTCGTCGTCCGCGTGCACCCGGAAGCCCATCGTCGTGTCGAGCACCCGCACCAGGACGGCGGTCACCAGGCCGGAGAAGGCGAACGTGACCAGCGCCGCGACGACCTGGCGCCAGAGCTGGTCGACCCCGCCGCCGTAGAAGAGGCCGTCGACACCGACGACGTCGGCGTTCGCGAGCAGGCCGATGAGGGTCATGCCGACGAGGCCACCGACGAGGTGGACGCCGACGACGTCGAGCGAGTCGTCGTAGCCGAAGTGGTGCTTCCAGCCGACCGCGACGGCGCAGACCGCACCGGCCACGATGCCTACCAGGGTCGCCCCGACCGGCGAGACCGCACCGCAGGACGGTGTGATCGCGACCAGGCCGGCGACCACACCGGAGGCAGCGCCGAACGAGGTGGCGTGGCCGTCGCGGAAGCGCTCGACGAGCGACCAGGCCAGCAGGCCCGAGCAACCGGCCATCAGCGTGTTGACGAAGACGATCGCCGCGGTGTGGTTGGCCGCGAGCGCCGAGCCGGCGTTGAAGCCGAACCAGCCGAACCAGAGCAGGCCGGCACCGATCATCGTGAGGGTCAGGTTGTGCGGCTTCATCGGGTCCTTGCCGAAGCCGATGCGCTTGCCGAGCACGATGGCGGCGGCGAAGCCCGCCGCGCCCGAGTTGATCTCCACCGCGGTACCACCGGCGAAGTCGAGCGCCCCGACCTTGCCGACCAGCCATCCGGCCGAGTGGCCGTCGCCGCCGAGGTAGAAGATCCAGTGCGCCACCGGTGCGTAGACCAGCAGGGTCCACAGCGCGGAGAAGAGCAGCCAGGTGCCGAAACGGGCCCGGTCGGCGATGGCGCCGGCGATCAGGCCGACGGTGATCGCCGCGAAGAGGCCCTGGAAGGCGGCGAAGACCATCTCGTCGTACGCCGCGCCGTCCCGGGCCTCGATGAGGGAGCTGAACCCGGCGTACTGCGTCGGGTCGCCGATCAGGCCGTGGCCGAGGTCGTGACCGAAGGCGAGCGAGTAGCCGAGCATCAGCCAGACGACCATGACGACGGCGAGCGCGCCGAAGACCATCATCATCATGTTGAGGACGGACTTCACGCGGACCATGCCGCCGTAGAAGAGGGCCAGGCCGGGGACCATGAGCAGCACCAGGGCCGCTGAGGTGAGCAGCCAGGCGGTGTCGCCGGTGTCCGGGGTCGCGACAGTCGAGGCGTGGATCATGCCCGAACGATCACAAGGACTCGTTACGCGCAGGTCACACACCTCACGGCGCACGTTACGCCCGTGTTACATCCTCACGGGGTTTCTCACGGATGGGGCGGGCTCACCGGGCCCGCACGCAACGGCTGGTCAGCGAAGGCGGGTCAGAGCGCCGCCTCGTCCCGGTCGCCGGTGCGCACGCGCACCACCGTGCCGATGGGGCTGACCCAGACCTTGCCGTCACCGATCCGGCCCGTCTGCGCGGTCTTCACGACCAGACCGACGATGTCGTCGGCGTCGTCGTCGTCCACCACGATCTCGATGCGGATCTTGGGAACGAGCGCGATGTCGTACTCCGCGCCGCGGTAGACCTCGGTGTGGCCCTTCTGGCGGCCGTAGCCACTGACCTCGCTGACCGTCATGCCGGTCACGCCGAAGGTCTCCAGCGCCTCACGGACGTCTTCCCACTTGTGGGGCTTGATGACTGCGGTCACGAGCTTCATGACAGACATGCTGCGGGCCGGTCGTTTCGCGGCACTGCCTCTGCGGTTACGCGGCTGTTACACCTCGAGCAGCGCCCAACCGGCGGCGCACCCCGCGGCGGACCCTGCCGAGCGCGCGACGCACGCGCCCGGACCCGAGGACGATGACGGCCGCGTCGATCCCGGACCCGGGGCGGACGTACTCGGCACGACGCCCGAGGACGACGCTCTCCCCCGGGCTGAGCGGCGAGAGCGCGACCGGGGCCGTGAACCGGACGCCGTCGACGGTCGCCTCCACGACGAGGTCCCAGCGACCTGCCGTCAGGCGCCGGAGCGGTACGCCGACCTCGAGCGGCTCCTCCCCCCGCTCGACGACCTGGCCGAGGCCGCGGCGCGTCACTCCGCGACGGACGTGGAACGCGAGCTGCTGCACGGCCGGACCGCGGTGCACGACGCGGGCGACGACGCCGTCGCCCTTCTCCACGAGCCGGCGGAGCACGAAGCGGAGGGGGTCCTCGCTGAGCACGCGCACCAGGCGGTCGGCGTCGTCCTCGAGGGTGAACCGGAGCAGCTGCTGGAGGGCGAGCGGCAGGTGCGTGAGGTCGCGACCGCCGTAGAGTGACGCGACGAGCGGCCGGTGGGCGCGCAGTGCCCCGGCCACCTCGGGCGCCGGTGCGGTGCGTCGTGTGAGGGGGATCAGCACGACCGACTGGAAGTAGTGGCGGGCCTCGTCATCGTCGAGCACGCCCTCGGCACGGGCAGCGGCCAGCGCTTCGACGGCGGTGGGCACGTCGACGGCGTCGTCCGCGGCGAGGGCGAGCTGGCGGGCGAGCGGCCAGCGCCCCGCGGCGGCGTACGCCATCGCACGGGAGGTGACCCAGGAGAGCTCCTCGGCCGTGTCGAGGCCGGCGACGTCGCTGAGCGACGCGATCGCCTGCTGGATCTGGCCGAGCTCGTCGGCGGTGCAGGTGTCGGGACCGGGACCGACCAGGAACTGGCGCAGGTGCACCCAGCCGTCGTTGGCCAGGAAGAGGGAGCCGTGCAGCTCCGAGAGCCCGGCGTCGCCGACGGCCCTGGTCAGGCGGAGGGACTCGGCCTCCTGCGTGAGGTAGCTGATGAAGCTGGCGGCGCCGCCGGCCCGGGCACTCATCGACGACGCCCCGGGACGGAACCGGTAGAGGTAGACGGTGTCGCGGACGACGTTGATGCTGCGGGCCTCGACCAGTGCGCGGGTCATCGGGACGACGTCGTTGGACCGCGGCACGGTCGGGAACTCGATGCCCGTCGAGACCCACCAGGCGCGGTTGAAGAGGCGGTTCCAGCAGGCGCGGTTGCGGATCAGGGAGGGCTGCTCGGCGAGGGTGACACCCACGCGCTCCTGCTCCCACGCCGGCCACGTGCGGGTCGGCCGCCACGTGCGGGTCGGGAAGAACTTGAGGAACGAGCCGATCACGTGGTCGGCACCGTTGGCGCGCGCGGAGTCGAGCATCGCCCGGTAGGCGCCCCGCGGCACGATGTCGTCGGCGTCGACGAACGCGAGGTACTCCCCCGTCGCCAGCGTGACGCCGTGGTTGCGCGCCTGGGCGCCGCCCTTGCCCTGGTTCCGGACCACGCGCAGGCGCGGATCGGTGGCTGCGCGCTCGGTGAGGATCTCCCAGCCGCCGTCGGTCGACCCGTCGTCGACCGCGATCAGCTCGAGGTCGACGTCCTGGTCGTCGAGGATCGAGGAGAGGCACTCGTGCAGCCACGGGGCCACGTTGTAGACCGGCATCACGATCGACACGGCGGGGCTCATCGCTCATCCTCCAGCTGGTCGAGGAGGCGCAGGAACTCCCGCGACATGTCGTACGGCGTGTAGTCCCACGCGAAGTCGCGCGCGGCCTTCTCCCGGGCGGCGTCACCCGGCGCGAGGCGGACCAGCTGCTCGGCCAGTGCCTCGGCCGCCCCCTCGCCCGCCGGGTACGACGCGACCCAGGGCTGCCCGGCGTACACGTCGACGAGCGGGGTGTCGTCGGGCAGGATCACCGGTCGCGCGAGCGTGGCCGCGAGCAGGGCACTGCCGGAGTTGAGGATCCGGCGGTACGGCAGCGCGAGGACGTTGGACGCCTGGATCCAGGCGCCGATCTCCTCGTCGGGCAGGAAGTCGTGGTGCCGGACGACCCACACGTTGGCGGGGACGAGCGCATCGATGACGGCGACCTGGTCCGGGTCGGTGCGGCCCGCGAGCAGCACGGTCAGCTCCGGCAGCGTCTTCGCGGCGATGCCCGCGGCCTCGAGCAGCAGGTCGACGCCCTTGTACGGACGCAGCTGGCCGACGAGGCCGACCGTCGGCACCCCGGCAGGTACGCCGAGCAGCTCGCGCGCCTCCTCACGCGACGGAAGCTCGGGGTAGACCCCGGCGTAGCTCGCGTGGCGGATCGTGACGAGCTTCTCGCGCGGCAGCCGGGTGCCCGGCGCGACGAAGTCGGCGGTGCGGTCGTGGAGCTGGATGACGCGGCTCGCGCGGCGGCCGAGCACCTCGTTGAGGGCCAGCTCCGCCTCGACGAACGGCGTGTCGTGCGCGAGCTCGTTGTGGACGGTCCAGAGCACGTGCACGCCGGCGGCCCGTGCCCGGCCGAGCAGGTCGTCGAAGGCCTGCACCCGCTCCATCGCGTCCTCGAGCGTCGCGGCGTCGCGCGTGATCGGAGCGGTCCAGTGGACGTGGACGACGTCGCCGGACTGCAACCGCTCCGCGACGGCGTTCGTGAGGCCGGGCACACCGACCGAACCGAGGATCTCCCAGCCGGCCGCCTCGGCAGCCAGGTAGAGCAGGGTCAGATAGGGGTTCTGCTCCCACCGCGGGAAGACGAAGATCCGGCGGACCCGGTCGGCATCGCGCTGTGTCACTCCCGTACCCACGGCGGTCACCCTACGGGAACGCGAAGTATCTTCGGGGACCATGACCTCCCCGAGTCGCGGCCAGGGCGCCTTCCGCACGGACATCCAGGCCCTCCGCGCAGCCGCCGTCGGCGCCGTCGTCCTCTTCCACCTCTGGCCGCACGTGTGGCGCGGCGGCTACGTGGGCGTCGACGTCTTCTTCGTGATCAGTGGCTACCTGATCACCTCGCACCTCGTCGGCGAGATCGACCGGCACTCCACGGTGCGGCTGCTGGCCTTCTGGGGTCGTCGGCTGCGCCGTCTGATGCCCGCCGCGCTCACCGTGCTCGCCGCGAGCACGCTGGCCGTCTTCGCCTTCATCCCCCGCGGCCAGTGGGAGATCCACCTGCGGGAGATCATCGCCAGCGCGCTCTACTCCGAGAACTGGCTGCTGGCCCACGACTCGGTCGACTACCTCGCGGCGGAGAACGTCCCGTCCGTGGTCCAGCACTACTGGTCGCTGGCCGTCGAGGAGCAGTTCTACCTCGTGTGGCCGCTGCTCCTGCTCGGCGCGCTCGCGGTCCTGCCGAGGCGCACGACCCGCAGGACGGTCGGCTGGGCGCTGGCGGCGGTGTTCGTGGCCAGCCTCGCGGCGTCGGTGGTCGTGACCCGGCTCGACCCGGGCCCGGCGTACTTCGTGACCTACGCCCGCGCGTGGGAGTTCGCCGCGGGCGGCCTGCTCGCGGTCGGCATGGCGACCGCGCCCGCGCAGCGCTCGGCGCAGGCCAGCTTCCTGCGCTGGGCCGGCTGGGCCGCCATCGGCGCCACCGTCGCGCTCTACACGCAGCAGACGCCGTTCCCCGGCTGGACGGCCCTCCTCCCGGTCCTCGGCACCGTCCTGGTGATCGCCGGTGGCGAGGGCGCCACCGGCACGCCGTACCGCGCCATCACGGGCTTCCGGCCGATCCAGGAGGTCGGCACCCTCTCCTACGGCATCTACCTGTGGCACTGGCCGCTGATCATCGTCGGCGCCGCGATCTCGCCTCACTTCGCGGGCTTCGTGGTCCTCGCCGCGACCTGCCTCCTCGCGTGGGCGACGTACCGGTGGATCGAGAACCCGATCCGCTTCCACCGCCGCCTGACCTCCAGCATCCCCCTCACCTACCTGTCGGCGGCCACCGCGTGCGCGCTGGTCGTCGTGCTCGGCATCAGCGGCCTGCACTCGGTCGACCAGGCCGTCGCCGCGAGCGCGCACCACACCAAGCAGGTGCTCAAGCACCACCCGCGCTGCCTCGGAGCCCAGGCGACGCTGGGGGCCCAGCAGCCCTGCACGAACCCGCGACTCGACGGGATCCTGGTCCCCAACCCGGCGGCACGCCTGACCGACACCGGCGGCGCCTACTCGTGCTACACCGACGCGACGACGATCGAGACCCCGGTGACCTCGTGCCACTTCGGCCCGACCCGCCGCAGCGCACTCCGCGTCGCGCTGGTGGGCAACTCGCACGCCGCGACCCTCCTCCCCGGGCTCAAGCCCGAGCTGGACCGTCTCGACTGGTCACTCGACACCTATGTCGCCCGCAACTGTCGCTGGATGACCGGGACGTCCGACGGCGAACGGTGCCGTGACGACCAGCCCTCGATGAAGAAGCTCGAGGACGGCACCTACGACCTGATCCTGGTCACGCAGAAGCGCGACGACACCGGCCCGTCGTCGGCGAGCGAGGCCGAGTCGGCCGCGATGGCCTCCGCGTTCAGGAAGGCGATCGCGAAGGGGTCGACCGTCGTGGCGATCGCCGACAACCCCGAGCTCCCCGACTCGGTCGCGACATGCGTGGACAACTCCTCCACCCTGCAGGACCTCGACTCCTGCACGATGACCCGCACCCAGGCGTGGGCCCACTACGACCCGCTCCCCCGGGCGGTCGAGCTGGCCGGTCAGGGCGCGGGACTGGTGGACCTGAGCCGGGCGTTCTGCATCGGCGACACCTGCCCGGTCGTGATCGGACACGTGCTCGCGTACCGCGACCACCACCACATGACCGCGACGTTCGTGCGCACGCTCGCGCCCTTCCTGATCACCGAGATCAGGAAGGTGGCGGCTGCCGCCAGGTCGTAGCGGCAGCGAGCTGGGTCAGCCGAGCAGGGCGTCGACGAAGGCCTCGGGCTCGAACGGGGCCAGGTCGTCCGGGCCCTCGCCCAGGCCGACGAGCTTGACCGGCACGCCCAGCTCCTTCTGCACAGCGACCACGATGCCGCCCTTGGCCGAGCCGTCGAGCTTGGTGAGCACGATGCCGGTGACGTCGACGACCTCGGAGAAGACCCGCGCCTGGATCATGCCGTTCTGGCCCGTGGTGGCGTCGAGGACGAGCAGCACCTCGGTGACTGGGGCCTGCTTCTCGATGACCCGCTTGACCTTGCCGAGCTCGTCCATCAGGCCTGCCTTGTTCTGCAGGCGACCGGCGGTGTCGACCAGGACGACGTCGTAGCCGCCGTCGACGGCCGCCTTCGCCGCCTCGAAGGCGACCGACGCCGGGTCGCCGTTCTCCGCACCGCGGATGACCGGGACGCCGACCCGCTCGCCCCAGGTCGCCAGCTGGTCGACCGCCGCAGCGCGGAAGGTGTCGGCCGCACCGAGGACGACCGACTTCTCCTGCGCCACGAGGATCCGCGAGATCTTGCCGACCGTGGTGGTCTTGCCGGCACCGTTGACACCCACGACCAGGACGACACCGGGCTTGCCGTCGGCACCGGTGATGCCCAGACGGCGGTCCATCGAGGGGTCGACCAGGTTCACCAGCTCCTCACGGAGGACGTCGCGGACCGGGGCAGCGTCCCCGCCCTCGACGCGCAGGCGGGTGCGCAGGCGCTCGACCAGCTGCTGCGTCGGAGCCACGCCGAGGTCGGCGGTGAGCAGCGTGTCCTCGAGGTCCTCCCACGTGTCCTCGTCGAGCCGGTCGCGCGAGAGCAGCGCGAGCAGGCCGCGGCCGAGGCCCGACTGCGAGCCGGCCAGGCGCTGGCGGAGGCGGACCAGGCGGCTCGCGGTGCCCTCGGGCCGGTCGAGCTGCGGAGCGGCGGGCGCCTCGGGCGCGCTCGGTGCAGACGGCGCTTCCGCTGAGGGACCCGACGGGGCGATGACGTCCGTGCCGCCGCGTGCCTTGCGGCGTCCGATCGTCGTGCCGACGAAGCCGACGACGAGCAGCAGTCCGAGGACCGCGATGCCGATGATGAGGGCAAGCAGGGCAGTGACGTCCATGGCGGACATCCAACCAGACGGTCGGAGGACCGCCGGCAGCGTGTCAGGGCCTCAGCGACGCGAGGCCGCCACGCGGTCGCCGTCCTCCTCGGTCAGGACGGGAAGGCGCTCGCGCCCCTGCACGAGGACGTTGCCGACGCGCTGCAGCGGCTGGGGGAACGTGTGCCCGTGCTGCTGGTGAGCGACGTAGAGCAGGACGGCGGCTGCAGGTACGGCACAGACCAGCAGGGCGGCGACGATGAGCAGGACAGCCATGTGAGTCTCCCGAGTTCTCCGTTGTCCGGTGGGCCGCCATGGTGCCACGGGGACGCGTCGCCGCGACGTCCCGCGCGAGGCCGCCGATGGCCGGGGGCATGGCGTCCACGCTCAGGAGGAGGGCAGCGGGAGGTCAGCCGTGGCGCGAATCACGCTGCAGGCGGGCGTACGCCGCGTCGATCCGCCGGCCCAGGACACCCGCGAGCGTGCGGGCGAACGTCGCGGTCACGTGCTGCTGGTCGTGGTACACGACGACGTTGCCGAGCACCGGCGTGCAGCCGCTCGCGGTGCAGAGCAGGTCACGCAGGTCGACCAGCGCACTACCCGGCGTCGCTGCCACGGCCGGTGTGAGCGCGTCGTACCCGGAGAACGCGAGCGAGGGCGCGGCCCGGCAGTCGGTCGCGGCGCGGACGCCCGCACGTTCGACACAGGCCACGACGTCCTCCCGCGCGAGCGGCAGGTCGCGCAGGGCGATGACCACGCTCCCCCGCGCGATCTCGCGCGCCCAGACGTCGTGGAGCGCGGCGACCGTCGCCTCCTGCTTCGTCTCGCCGTGGGTGGGACGGATCAGGCGCCCCGACTGCCGGCTCGTCGTCAGGATCAGGTCGTACGCCGGGTGGCTGGCCAGGTGGGCGGCGATCGCCTGCTTCCAGGCTGCGCACGCCGTGCGGAACGCCTTCGCCGGGTGGTCCTGCACCCCCGAGGTCCACGAACACCCGGCGCGGCCGGTGATGTCGAGGTTCCACCCCCGCGTGCGCGCGATCTCGCGCCAGGCCGGGATCAGGGCGTTGCTGTGGGAGTCGCCCACCACCAGGACGTTCGCCCTCGGGGTGAGCGGCGCCGCCTGGTGGCAGATCCGCGGCACCGACTCGTCGGTCCCGGCCCAGCACGACGCGGAGTTGCCGTCGTCCTCGGCAGCGGCAGCCGGCGCCGGCACCAGGAGGTCGCCGCGGTCGGGGCAGTCGGAGCGGCCCACCGCCTCGGCGCCGAGGCACGTGTAGTCGCCGGCCGCGACGATCTGCTCCGCGCTCGCCTGCAGCTGGTCGATGCGGTGGCGCGACTGGGCCGCGCCCGCCGCCGCGAGCGAGCCGACCAGGCCGGTCGCCAGCACGGTCGCGCCGACCACCGCCAGCACCGGTCGGCGTCCGTCGAGAGTGCGCGGCAGGCGACGCAGCGGCTCCTCGACGAAGCGCGTGGACAGCCACGCGAGCCCGAGGGTGGCCACGAGGACGCCACACCGGTCGAGGGGACCGAGGGCCTCCCCCGTCGCGGCGGGCACCAGCACCACCAGCGGCCAGTGCCAGAGGTACACCGCGTAGGAGACGTCGCCGACCCAGGTCACCGGTCGCAGCCGTGCGACCAGGGCCACGGGGCCGGCGTCTGCGGCGGCGAGGACCGCCACGGCACCGAGCACGGGCAGCAGCGCGGCGATGCCCGGGAAGACGGTGCTCCCGGAGTAGCTCACCACCGCGACCAGGATGGCGGCGAGGCCGGCCCAGCCGAGACCGTGGCGGACGGGTCGGGGAGCCGCCGCTGCCGCCGCCGCGAGCAGGCCGCCGGCGAGGAGCTCCCAGGCACGCGTGAGCGTGGAGAAGTAGGCGACTCCGGGCAGCTCCCCGGTCTGGCGCACGCACCAGACCAGGCTGACCACGGCGAGGAGACCCAGCGCGGACAGCACGACCGGGCGGCGCGCCCGCCAGAACCGCGCGAGCACCAGCACCAGCAGCGGTACGACGAGGTAGAACTGCTCCTCCACGCCGAGGCTCCAGTAGTGCTGCACCGGGGTCGCGACGTCGTCGGCTGCGAGGTAGTCCACGGAGGCGGCTGCGAGCGACCAGTTCTCGACGTAGAACGTGGAGGCGAGCACCTCGTGCAGGAACGCCGCGCGCTGCGAGAGCGGCACGACCAGGAGCGTGGCGACTGCGACGACCGCGAGCACGAGAAGCGACGCGGGCAGCAGCCGCCGGGCGCGGCGTACCCAGAAGTGACTGAGCCGCACGGTGCCGCTCACCGCGGCGTCGCGCAGCAGATGGCCGGTGATCAGGTAGCCGGAGATGACGAAGAAGACGTCGACACCGACGAAGCCTCCCCGCACCGTGCCCGGCCAGAGGTGGTAGAGCAGGACCGACCCGACCGCCAGCGCACGCAGCGCCTGGATCTCGGGCCGGAACCCGCGAGTGGTGCCGCCAACGTCGGCGCGCAGTGACCCGCCCCCGGTGGGGTGCCCCGCGGTCGCTCGCGCTCCGTCGAGCAAGCTCGCCGGTCGCTCGCTCAATCGTCGCCCCGGAGCCGCTGGCTGATCACCGCGGAGACGCCGTCGCCGCGCATCGTCACGCCGTAGAGGGCGTCGCCGACCTCCATCGTGCGCTTCTGGTGCGTGATGACGAGCAGCTGGGAGTTCTCACGCAGCTCCTCGTAGATCTCCAGGAGCCGACCCAGGTTGGTGTCGTCGAGCGCCGCCTCGACCTCGTCGAGGATGTAGAACGGCGACGGGCGGGCCTTGAACAGCGCGACCAGGAACGCGACCGCGACCAGCGAGCGCTCACCACCCGAGAGCAACGAGAGGCGCTTGACCTTCTTGCCGGGCGGACGCGCCTCGACCTCGATGCCGGTGGTGAGCATGTTGTCGGGGTCGGTCAGGATCAGGCGGCCCTCGCCTCCGGGGAAGAGCCGGGCGAAGACGTGGTCGAAGGCGACACGGACGTCCTCCCAGGCCTCGGCGAAGACCTGCTCGACGCGGGCGTCGACCTCCTTCACGATGTCGAGGAGGTCCTTGCGGGTCTTCTTGAGGTCCTCGAGCTGCTCGGTGAGGAACTTGTGGCGCTCCTCCATCGCGGTGAACTCCTCGAGCGCGAGCGGGTTCACGCGGCCGAGCAGGGCAAGCGCGCGCTCGGCGGCCTTGAGCCGCTTCTGCTGCTCCTCGCGGACGAACGGCACCGGCTCGGGCGGCTCCTGCCCGTCCTCGACCTCGCCGGTGAACGGGACCAGCGTGTGCGGACCGTACTCGTCGATGAGCGCCTCGACGGCCACGCCGAGCTCGTCGATCGCGCGCTCCTCGAGCTGCTCGATCCGCATGCGCTGCTGGGCTCGTGCCATCTCGTCGCGGTGCACCGAGTTGACCAGCTCGTCGTGCTCACGCCCGAGGTCGCGCAGGCGCCCCCGCACCGCGAGCAGCTCGTGCTCGCGCGTGGTGCGGGACTGCTCCACCTCCGTGCGTACGACGGAGGCCCGCTCGATCGACTGCTCAAGGCTGTCGAGCACGGCACGCACCCCGACCTGGACCGCCTCGGCCGCCCGCCCCTCCCGGAGCAGCCGCTCGCGGCGCTCGGCGGCGCGGGCCCGCTGCTCGCGCTCCTGACGGGCCTGGCGCATCAGGGCGTCGGGGCGACCGTGGATGGCGCGCGAGCGCTCCTCCGCGGTGCGCAGCGCCAGGCGGGCGTCGGTCTCGGACTGGCGCGCGGCCCGGGCGGCCTCGATCAGCCGCTCGCGCTCGGCGGTGTCAGGCTCCTCGTCGGGCGCCTCCTCGGCACCCGCGAGACGAGCCTCGAGGTCGGCGAGCCCGGCGACGTCGCGGTCGCGGGCCTCCTCCGCCTTGGCGATGGCCTCGGCGACACGCTCGGCCTCACCGCGCGCGGCCCGCACCTGCGAGCCGTACTGGCCGAGCTCCTCGGCCACGGCGGCGAGCGTCGCGTCGGACTCGTGGAGCTGCGCCAGCGCCACGTCGACGCGCTTCTGGGCGTCGAGGCGCAGGGCCTCGAGCTTCGAGGTCTCGAAGACCAGGCGCTCGGAGCGGGCGGTCGCCTCGGCGAGCTGCGTGGTGGCCTCGTCGACGGCCGCCTGGATCTCGATCAGGCTCTGGCCGGCGCTGGAGCCACCAGCAGCGAAGTGCGCACCGAGCACGTCGCCGTCGCGGGTCACCGCGGTGACGGAGGCATCGGCCTTGACGACCTGCTTCGCCGACTCGAGGTCGGCGACGATCGCGACACCCGCGAGCAGACGGGCCAGCGACGGCTTGAGCTCCGTCGGGCAGTCGACCACGTCGTACGCCCAGGCCTCGGCGCTGCCGGGGAGCGTGCCCGGCGCGGGTGCGGACGGGGCCCCGCCGACCAGGAAGCCGGCCCGGCCGAGGTCCTCGTCGCGGAGGTGCCCGAGCGCCCGCGCCGCGGCGTCGGGGTCGGTGACGGCGAGCGCGTCGGCAGCCGAGCCGAGCGCAGCGGCGACCGCCGCCTCGAAGCCGTTCCTGACGGTCAGCAGGGCGGCGACCGAGCCGAGCAGGCCGGAGACCTGGTCGGTGGCGGCCAGCAGCGCACCGGCGCCGTCCTTGCGGTTGAGGCCGAGCTCGAGCGCCTCGCGACGCGCCGTCAGCGCTCCGCGGTCGCGGTCGGCCGCCGCGGCCTGCTCGCGCAGGTCGAGGAGCTGCTGCTCGAGGGCGTCGAGCGCCTCGACCGCCTCCTCGTGCTCGGCGTCGAGTCCCTCCTCGCCTGCGTCCAGGCCGGCGACCTTGGTCTCGAGGGCGGTGAAGTCGCGCTGGGCGCGCTCGGCACGCGCGAGCGCGTCCTCACGGGCGAGGGTCAGGCGGCCCACCTCGTCGGCGGCGGCAGCCGCGCGGGACCTGAGCGCATTGACCTGGCCGACGAGGCGCGCCAGGCCCTCGCGGCGATCGGCGGCGGCCCGCTGGAGCGCGGCGATCCGGCGCTCCTCCTCGGAGGCGGCGTCCTCGGCCTTCTTCCGGGCCGCGATCGCGTCGTCGAGGCCGACCCGGAGGGTGTCGACCTCGGCGGCGATCGCCTGCTCCTGCTGCTTCGCGCGCTCGGCATCGGCCTCGAGCTGCTCGGGGTCGCGGCCACCGCTGGTCACGACGTCGGCCTGGCCGGCGGCGTTGCGGACCCGCTCGGCGGCGAGCGAGGCCGTGCCACGGATCCGCTCGCGCAGCCCGGAGAGGGCGAACAGCGTCTCCTGGGCGCGACTGAGCGCGGGAAGGTCGTCGCGAAGCGCCGCTTCCAGCGCCGCCTCGGCCTCGCGCGCCTCCGCGATCGCGGCCTCGATCTCGGCGCGCCGCTGCACCAGCAGGGACTCGTCGGCCATCTCCTGCTCCAGCGCGGTGCGGGCCGTCACGAGGTCGTCGGCGAGCAGGCGCGCGCGGGCGTCGCGGACGTCGGCCTGGACGGTCGCGGCCTTGCGGGCCACCTCGGCCTGGCGGCCGAGCGGCTTGAGCTGACGGCGGATCTCGACGAGCAGGTCGTTGAGGCGGGTCAGGTTGCCCTCGGTCGCGTCGAGCTTGCGGAGTGCCTTCTCCTTGCGCTTGCGGTGCTTGAGGACGCCCGCGGCCTCCTCGATGAAGCCGCGGCGGTCCTCCGGCGTCGCGTGCAGGATCTGGTCCAGCTGGCCCTGGCCGACGATGACGTGCATCTCCCGGCCGATGCCGGAGTCGCTCAGCAGCTCCTGCACGTCGAGCAGGCGGCAGGTCTGGCCGTTGATCGCGTACTCCGAACCGCCGTTGCGGAACATCGTGCGGGTGATCGTCACCTCGGCGTACTCGATCGGCAGCGCGCCGTCGGAGTTGTCGATGGTGAGGGCGACCTCGGCCCGGCCCAGGGGCGGGCGCCCGGACGTGCCGGCGAAGATGACGTCGTCCATCTTGCCGCCACGCAGGCTCTTCGCGGATGCCTCACCCATGACCCAGGCGAGCGCGTCGACGACGTTGGACTTGCCCGAGCCGTTGGGTCCGACGATGCAGGTGATGCCCGGCTCGAGCTGCAGGGTCGTCGATGACGCGAAGGACTTGAAGCCCTTCAGGGTCAGACTCTTGAGGTACACGGACTCTCCGCTTACTCGGGGGCAGCCGGGGTGGCAGGTCGGGTCAGGTTACAACGCGACAACGCGGCGGAAGAGGAGGATCAGGGCGAGCCCCAGCACCGCCGCTCCCCCGACGTACGCCGCGGCGATGCCACCGAGAGCGGCGAGCAGGCCGCCGGCGAGGCAACCCGCGACCGCTGCGGCGAGCCCGAGCGTCGCCGTGGCCGCGGCGACGGCGTCGGCAGCGCCCTCGCCCGCGGTCCGGGCACGGCGCAGCTCGCGCGCGACGTCACCGGCGACGAAGCCGACCGCAGCGAGGGCGGCGACGGTGGCAGCCGCTCCCCAGCGGTCGTGGAGCCGGGCGAGGGTGAGCTGACCGGACGCCTCGAGCCCGAGGCCAGCCAGCACGATCCGCCCCGGGGTGACCGCCCTCACCCGGTGCGTGAGCCACCCGACCAGCGGCCGGACCGCGACCCCGACCATGCCACCCACCGCTGCCGTCGCGACGAGCAGCCCGAAACCGGTCGGCCCGAGCCCGAGCTGGACCTTCGCGTACACGACCAGCAGGGCCCATCCGCCCGCCCACGCCGCCTGCGCGGCGAGTCCGGAGAGGACGAGCCCGGAGAGCGCCGGGTCCACGGCGATCCGTCGCAGGCCGGTGCGGACCGGACGACGCTCCCCCACCGGAGCCGGGCCCCGGGAGGGACCCGCGAGCCTGATCCGCGCGAACGCGGCTGCGGCCGCGGCCACCAGCAGGGTCTGGACGAGGAACGGGGCCGGTCGTCCCACGGCGAAGAGCGCGGCACCGAGAGCCGGGCCCACCAGCTGCGTGCCGGCGACGAAGCCGCCGTCCAGGCGCGCTCCGACGGTGTCCTGCTCGTGCGCCTGGTCCACCAGCATCGGGAGCACAGGCCCACGGGCAGCATCCGCGAGCGTCTCCGCACCACCGAGCACGACCATCACCACGAGCAGGACGGAGAGCGAGGCGGCCCCGAGCGCGAGGAGGAGGGCGACGAGGGCCAGCACCGCGGCGCGGACCAGGTCCGCGCCCACCACGAGCAGTCGCCGGTTGACGAGGTCGGCGAGGAACGCGGCGTACGGGCCGGCGAGGAGGACCGGCAGCCGGTGCAGGGCGACGGCCACCGCGACGAGGAACGGCGAGGCGGTCAGCGACGCGACCGCGAGCGGGCCCGCGACCATCGCCATGCCGTCGGCGAGCTGGCCCAGCCAGGTGGCACCGACGAGCCGTCGGACGTCCGGGCCCAGGCGGGCCGGGACGAGGCGGTCGACGAGGGTGCTCACGAGCACGTGAGACTAGTCGGGAACCCGGGTCACGGATGACAGGGGCGCCCGACCGGGACAGCCGTCAGGCGGGCTGCATCTCCTCGAGCTGGGCCCAGGTGGCACGGTCCGCGGTGAGGCGGTCGTTGTCCTCCTGGAGACGGAGCACGAGGGCCTCGAGGTCGCCGACACGGTCACGCAGGCGACGTACCTCCGCCGCGAGGCGGTCGGCACGCGAGGGGTCACGCAGGTCGCTGCTCATGTAGCCGAGAAGCGCCTTGGCCATGAAGATCCTCCGGTCTGGAGCGGAAGGCCACGACCATGCGTCGGGGCCGTCTTCAAGGGTCGCACCGCGCCGCACAGCGCGTCAATCCGACGTCGTCCCGACTGGGGCGCCGCCCCGGGGAGTCAGCCGCGGCGGCGGAGACGGTCCCGGAGCGCGAGCAGCTCCTTCTGCTCGGCGGAGGTCAGCGAGGCCTGGCCGCTGGCGTGGATCTTCTCGAGCAGGACGTTCATCCGGGCCTCGTCGGGCGACTCGGTGGGCACGCTGCTGCCCTGCCACGGGCCAGCCACGACGGTGGGCCCCTCCGAGGGGTGCCGGTGCGTACGGCGGGCGCGCGGCCCGTGCTCGTGGCGGGCCGCCCCGCGGCGCGGACGACGACGCGGCAGGTGCACGTGCGGGACGATGTGGTGCTCGCTGAGCATGCCGATCGAGCGGGCCGCGATGGCGGAGAGGACCAGACCGAGCACCAGGTACAGCAGGTGGTACCAGTCGCGGTAGCCGAGCGCCACGATCAGGTCGATGCCGACGAGCACCAGGCCGATCACCCACGCCGGGATGTTGAAGAGGAACCGGCGGTGCGGCCACTCGGCGATCCAGGCCAGCAGCACCACGAGCTCGACCGTGTTGAGCGAGTAGTCGATGACGACCGCTCCGTCGAAGGCGAAGTAGATCGCCATCGCGACGAGGTCGAAGGCGAGCACCGTCAGCCCGACCAGCTGGAGCATCTTGCGGCGCCCGAGGAGGTTCTCCTCGAGGTCTCGTCCGAAGTACCAGAGCATGGCGATGGTCAGCGCGTCGAAGAAGAAGCGGGTGCCGTCGATGAAGGCGAAGGGCCACGTGACGAGGCGCCAGACCTGACCGTGCGCCACCTCGTACGGGTTGAGGACCATCCCCGTGATCGCCGGGCTGCCGAAGCCCACCACCGCGCTGACGAAGAGGCCGATCGCGCCCAGCAGGGCGATGCCGACCGAGGTGCCGACCTCGAGCGTGCCGATACGGAACCAGGGGTCGTGGGGGCCACCGCCCGAGGGGCTCATCCGGAAGCGTCGTCGCACGTACGGATCCTAGACGGGAGGGTGGTGGCGCCGCCGGGTTACCCGCGACGAAGCCGCGGCGGCCGCTGGCACGCCGGGCAGAAGTACGACGAGCGGTTCATGAACGCCGTGCGCCGCATCGCCGTACCGCACCGGCGGCAGGGCTCGTCCTCGCGGCCGTACGCGTTGAGCGAGCGCTCGAAGTAGCCCGACTGGCCGTTGACGTTGACGTAGAGCGCGTCGAACGAGGTGCCGCCCTGGGCCAGCGCCTCGGTCATGACGTCACGCACGTGTCCGAGCAGCTCCATGCCCTCCGCCCGCGTGAGCATGTCACCCGGTCGCTCGCCGTGCAGGCGTGAGCGCCACAGGGCTTCGTCCGCATAGATGTTGCCCACACCGCTGACGAGGGTCTGGTCCAGGAGCAGCCGCTTCACTCCGGACGTCCGCTTCCTGATCCGGGCCACCACGGCAGCGGGGTCGAAGTCGGCGTCGAGCGGATCGAGGGCGATGTGGGCGATCTCCGGAGGCAGGCCCGCTCCCCCGGGCGACACCGCGAGGCCGCCGAACATGCGCTGGTCGACGAAGCGCAGCTCCTGCCCGTCGTCGAGGCGGAAGCGGACCCGCAGGTGCCTCTCGTCCGGTGCACCCACCGGCTGCACGAGCATCTGGCCGCTCATGCCGAGGTGGCCGATCACGGCGTCGTCCGCCTGGTCGTTGGCCGGCGGAGAGGTGGGGGTGGAAGACCCTGCGGAGAGCGGCAGCCAGAGGTACTTGCCGCGCCGACGGGCAGCGGTGAAGGAGCGACCGAGGAGCGCGTCGGCGAAGGCGGCCGCGCCGCCGGGCGAGCGGCGTACCGGGCGGTCGTGGAGGACCTCCACGCCGGTGATCACGCGGTCGAGCGCGTGGGCCTCGAGGCCGCGGCGTACGACCTCGACCTCGGGCAGCTCGGGCATCAGCCCGCGGCGGTGTCGGCGGACTCGACCGGGATCGCGGAGATCTCGGTGTACGCCGTCTCGGCGGCCTGCTGCTCGGCTTCCTTCTTCGAGCGGCCCTCGCCGTGGCCGTAGAGCTGGTCACCGACCCGGACCTGCGCGACGAAGTGGCGCATGTGGTCGGGGCCGGAGCCCTCGATGACGTACTCGGGCACGCCGAGCGAGCGCTCGGCGGACAGCTCCTGCAGCGACGTCTTCCAGTCGAGGCCGGCGCCGAGCTGCGCAGCGGACTCCATGAGCGGGTCGAAGAGGAGGTGGATCAGGGTGCCGGCGACCTCGAATCCACCGGACAGGTAGACCGCACCGATGACGGCCTCGACCGTGTCGGACAGGATCGACGCCTTGTCACGACCGCCGGTCGACTCCTCGCCCTTGCCGAGCTTGATGTGCTCGCCGAGGCCGATGGTGCGGGCCACCCCTGCGAGCGCGCGGGCGTTGACGACCGCGGCCCGCAGCTTCGCCAGCCGGCCCTCGGAGAGGTCCGGGTGGGTGCGGTAGAGCGACTCCGTGACCACGATGCCGAGCACCGAGTCGCCCAGGAACTCCAGGCGCTCGTTGGTCGGCAGTCCGCCGTTCTCGTAGGCGAACGAACGGTGCGTGAGCGCGCGCTCGAGCAGCTCGGCGTCCAGGACCGGATCGCCGAGAGCTGCCCGGAGCGCGTCGTACGTGGTCAGGGCCGTGAACCTGGTGTCAGGTTCAGAGCACCTGGCGGCGAGCCGCCTTGGCGCCGTACTGGCCGCACTCGCCACACGCGCGGTGCGGGAGGACCTTGGCGCCACACGCCGGGTTGGAGCACGTGGCGAGGGTCGGCACGACGGCCTTCCACGCCGAACGGCGGTGACGGGTGTTGCTGCGCGACATCTTCCGCTTCGGAACAGCCACTGTCTTCTCCTCTAGCTTTCGTCCGACCTGGTCAGGTCGGGCGTTCAGTCTTCGGTCTTGCTTGTCTGGGGGTCCTGCAGGGCGGCGAGGCCGGCCCAGCGAGGGTCGATCGGCGCCTCGTGCGTGTGGTCCGGGTCGTCCGCGAGCCGGGCACCGCAGTCGATGCACAGTCCGGGACAGTCGTCCTCGCACAGGGGCTGGAACGGGAGTGCGAGCACCACCGCGTCACGCAGCACCGGCTCGAGATCGACCAGGTCGCCCTCCGTGCGGAGCTCTTCCTCGTCGTCATCCGCGGCGCGCTCCTCGTCGTCGTAGACGTAGAGCTCCTGGAACCGCACCTCGATCTCGTCGCGGATCGGCTCCAGGCACCGCGCGCACTCACCCTCGAGGTCGGCGTACGCCGACCCGGTGACGAGAACGCCCTCCATGACCGCCTCCAGGCGCAGGTCGAGCTCGACCGGCGCACCTTCGGGGACACCGAGGAGCTCGATGCCGAGATCTGCCGGCGCCGGAACGGTCTGATGGACCTCCCGCTGGGACCCCGGGCGGCGGCCGAGCTCGCGTGTATCGAGCACGAGCGGCGCTCTCGGGTCCAGGTGGGTGGTCATCTTCTCGAATCCAGGCAGAACAGATCGGGCGAAGTCTACGGGTCGGCGGGGGTTGCCAGCAAAACGGGTCAGCGGCGGTCAGCCGTTGGCGCGCTTGCGCTCCTCGAGGCGCGTGATCAGGCGCTCGCGGACGAAGTCGGGCACCAGGCCGGAGACGTCGCCGCCGAACATCGCGACCTCCTTGACCAGGCTGGAGGCCAGGAAGGAGTACTCGGGGCTGGTCGGGATGAAGACCGTCTCGACCTCCGCCAGCGAGGAGTTCATCTGCGCCATCTGCAGCTCGTACTCGTAGTCACTGACGGCGCGGAGGCCCTTCACGATCGCGACCGCGCCCTGCTCCTGGCAGAACGCCGTCAGCAGCCCGTTGAAGCCGGAGACCCGCACGTTGGGGAACTGCCGGCACGCCTCGGTGAGCATGTCGATCCGCTCCTCGGGCGTGAAGAGACGGGTCTTGGACGGGTTGAGGCCGGTCGCGACGATGACCTCGTCGAAGAGGCCAGCCGCGCGACTGAAGATGTCGATGTGGCCGTTGGTCACCGGGTCGAACGACCCCGGACACACTGCGATGCGCACGTTCACTCCCCTGGATCGGCATCGTGATCGCCGTGGGCCGGCGATGCTGCGTGACCATACCGGAGCAGCGTCTCGCCGTACTTCCGCTCGCGCAGTGCGTCGATGCCCGCGGGCCAGGTGAGGCTGGACCGCTTGCTCGCCCGCTCGACGACGACGAGCGCGTCCGCAGCGAGCCACCCGTGCGCCACGAGCGCAGCGAGGTCGGCGTCGACGTCCGCGTCGGGCAGCGGGTAGGGCGGGTCCAGGAAGACCACGTCGTACGACGCCCGCGGTGCGCCCGACAGGACCGTGCCGACGCTTCCCGGGATCACGTCGGCCGCGAAGCCGAGTGCCCTCGCGTTGCGGCTGATCAGCGATGCGGTACGCCGGTCCTGCTCCACGAACGTCGCCACTCCCGCCCCGCGGGAGAGTGCCTCGAGGCCCACGGCGCCGCTGCCGGCGTACAGGTCGAGGAAGCGGAGCCCGTCGAGCGAGCCGCACCAGGACTCGATCGCGGAGAAGAGCGCCTCGCGCACGCGGTCGCTCGTCGGCCGCGTCGCCTGCCCCTTGGGTGTCTCCAGGCGGCGTCCACCCGCGGTACCCCCGATGATCCGCGTCATCTCAACCCCGTTCCAGGAACTCGGACTCGACCGAGCGCTCAGTCTCCACCACCGCGTCACGCAGGAGCGGCACCTGTCCGAGGGCGAGGTCCTCGTCCAGCAGCTCGTCGGCCGCCCTGCGCGCCTCGAGGATCACGTCCTCGTCGCGCAGCACCTTGAGGGTGACCAGCGACGACCGGCCGCCGGACTGGCGCTTGCCGAGGACGTCGCCCTCCCGGCGCTGCTCGAGGTCGACCTGGCTGAGCGTGAAGCCGTCGGTCGTCGAGGCCACGGCGTCGAGGCGCTCGCGTGCATCGGTGCCGAACTCGGCCCAGGACACCAGCAGGCACAGGCCGGGCAGCCCACCGCGGCCCACACGGCCCCGCAGCTGGTGGAGCTGCGAGACGCCGAAGCGGTCGGCGTCGAGCAGCACCATCGCGGTCGCGTTGGCGACGTCGACGCCGACCTCGATCACGGTGGTGGAGACGAGCACGTCGATCTCACCCGCCGCGAACGCACGCATGGTCCGGTCCTTCTCCTCCGGCTGCAGCCGCCCGTGGAGTACGCCGACCCGGAGACCGCTCAGCGCACCGGCACGCAGCTCGGCCGCGACCTCCTCCACCGCGGCCAGCGGCCGGGGCGGGGCGACCGGGTTGCCGTCCTCGTCGTAGTGCACGACGTCCTGCTGGCCGCTCTCGACGACGTCACCGGAGATGCGGGGGCACACGACGTAGGCCTGGTGGCCCTTGGCGACCTCCTCGCGCACGCGCTCCCAGACCCGGCCCAGCCAGTGCGGCGCATCGGCCAGTGGGACGACGTTGGTCTGGATCGGCGCGCGCCCGGCCGGGAGCTCGGAGAGCGTCGACACCTCGAGGTCGCCGAAGACGGTCATCGCGACCGTGCGCGGGATCGGGGTGGCGGTCATGACCAGGACGTGCGGTGGCGAACCCGCCTTGTCGGTGAGTGCCGCACGCTGCTCGACGCCGAAGCGATGCTGCTCGTCGACGACGACGAGCCCGAGGTCGTGGAACTCGACGGACTTCTCCAGCAGTGCATGGGTGCCGATGACGATGCCCGCGTCTCCCGTGACGATGTCGAGGAGGGCCTGCTGGCGCTGTGCCCTGGTCATGGATCCGGTCAGCAGCGCGACGCCGGTGGACTCGTCGGCTCCGCCGAGCATGCCCCCGCCCGCGAGGTCACCGAGCATGGCGCTGATCGAGCGGTAGTGCTGCTGGGCGAGCACCTCCGTCGGAGCCAGCAGCACCGCCTGGCCACCGGAGTCCACGGTGCGCAGCATGGCGCGGAGGGCGACGAGGGTCTTGCCGGAGCCGACCTCGCCCTGGAGCAGCCGGTGCATCGGGTGCGGCTGCGCGAGCTCCGCCTCGATCTCCTCGCCGACCGCCCGCTGGCCCTTGGTCAGCTCGAACGGCAGCCGCGCGTCGAACGCCTCGAGGATGCGGCTCACTCCCCCGGTGCGCGCCTGGGCACCCTGCGCCATCAGCTCGCGCCGCCGCCGGCCGAGCACCAGCTGCAGGGTGAGGGCCTCTTCGAAGCGGAACCGCCGCCGGGCTGCGCTCACCTGGGCGAACTCGTCGGGCGCGTGGATCCACTCGATCGCCTGGCGGCGGCCGACGACGCCGTACCGCTGCCGGAGGTCCTCGTCGAGAGGCTCCGGCACCTCGTCGAGCACGCTCAGCGCGAAGGCGCACGCACGCTGCAGGTCCCAGGTCTCCACGCCCTTGGTGAGGGGGTAGATCGGGAAGAACTTCGGCATGTTCTCCATCGACAGCAGGGCGCCGCTCTCGTCTCCCCCGCCCGGGCCGAAGAGGACCATCGACGGGTTGGTGAGCTGCCACTGCTGGCCGAACTGCGACGCCTTGCCCTGGAAGACCCCACGGCGGCCGGGGTGGAGCTTCTCGCCCCAGCTCTTGACGATCCACTGGCTCTTGGCGAAGAACGTCATCTTGAGGCGACCGGCACCGTCGGCGCGGAGCAGCACCTCCACGCGGTACGCCGGCTTGCCGGTGCGCCGGTCGGTGTAGGACTTCGTCTCCGCCGCGGCGACCTCGCCGACGATGGTCAGGAGCTGGCCCTCGCGGAGGCTGCCGAGGTCACTGAGCCTGCCCGTCTCGAGGTAGCGGCGGGGGAAGTGGTGGAGGAGGTCCTCGACGGTCTCGATGCCGAGCCCTTCGACGATCGCCTTGCGCTTGCGCGGCTGGTCGCCGAGGACGGCTTCGACCTTGGTCCCGAGAGTGATCACGCCACCGCCTCCGGTGTCACTCCACCGCGACCAGCAGCGGGTACCGAGCCTGGCCGCCGTCGTAGACCACCACGTCGAGGACCGGATGACGTCGGGCCACCATCTTCGCGAGGCGCTCGGCGAGGTCGCCGGCGTCCTGGCCCGCGACGAGCGTCACCAGCTCCGCGCCGCCACCGCCGATGAGGCGGCCCAGCACCCCGTAGGCCACGTCGAAGAGGTCGTCGCCGACGACCACGAAGTCCCCGTCGATCGCGCCGAGCACGTCACCGGGGCTGCAGGCGCCGGCGCTCGTGATCGCCTTGCGGGCGGCGACCGTGACCGCGCCGTGGCGGGCGTGGCGGGCCGCGGCCGTCATCGCGACCACGTCCTGGTCGAACGGGCGCCCGGGCTCGTGGACCGCGACCGCCGCGAGGCCCTGCACCTGCGCCTGGCTCGGGATGACCGCCACCTTCACGCGGCCCGACTCCTCGGCGCCTCGGGCCGCGATCTCGGCGACCTGGAGCGAGTCGGGGTCGTTGGGCAGCACGACGACCTCCGCCGCGCCGCTGGCGTCGATCGCGCGCAGGATCTCCGCGGCACTCGGGCGCAGCCCGGGCTCGGTGGCGACCGTGATGGCGCCAGCCTCCTCGAAGAGCTGCTGGAGGCCGGGCCCCGCGGTGACCGCGACGATCGAGCGACCCACGCCGATCGGGCGACGCGCCTTGGCGGCCGCGACCTGCTCGGCGAAGTGCGTCACCTGGACCCGGTGCGGACGGCCCACGTGGATGCCGGCCTCGATGGCGGCACCGACGTCGTCGGTGTGGATGTGGACGTTCCACAGGCCGTCGCCGCCCACGACCACGAGCGAGTCGCCCAGGCCCGCGAGCTCGGCGCGCAGGTCTCCCACCACCGCGTCGTCGGCGTCGAGGAGGTACATCACCTCGTAGGCCGGACCGTCCTCGGTGAGGTCGTCGGTCGGGAGCACGAGGGGCACCGAACGCTCGCCCCGGGCCTTGGTGGGCTCGACCCGGCGACGACCGGTCAGCGCCTCCTCGGCGGCCTCGAAGACCACGACCAGGCCACGGCCGCCCGCGTCGACGACGCCCGAGTCGGCCAGGAGCTTGAGCTGCTGCGGGGTGCGCTCCAGCGCGACGCGCGCGGCCTCGGCAGCCGCCGCGATGGTCGGCGCGGAGCTGTCGTTGGGGGCGACGGCCATCGCCGCCTCGGCAGCCGCCTTCATCACGCTGAGGATGGTGCCCTCGACGGGCGTGCCGACTGCGGCGTACGACGCCTCGCAGCCGTCGCGGAACGCCTCCGCGAGGACGACGGACTTGCGCTCCTCGGGACCGGCCTTGCGCATCCGGGCGACGAGCGCGCCGAGCAGCTGGCTGAGGATGACGCCGGAGTTCCCGCGCGCGCCCATGAGCGACCCACGGGCGAGCGCCTTGAGAGCGGTCTCCGCGTCGTCCCCGCGCGCGACCGACTCGAGCAGGGCGTCACGACCCGCCTGGACGGTCAGGAACATGTTCGTGCCGGTGTCGCCGTCGGGAACGGGATAGACGTTGAGCGCGTCGATCTCCTCACGCGCGTCGGCGAGGGCGTCGGTCGCGAGCTCGACGAAGCGCGCGACCGTCGTGATGTCGAACATTCCACCGCCTCTCGCTCGTGACCTGCACCACGCCGACCGGCCGGCGTACGGTGCAGCGCACAGGCTAGTGGCTGGCGCCCTCACACGGTGGGCACCGGCCGATTCGCGTGCGCGGCGCGCTTTCGCTTACCCTTGTGCGGTTGTCCCGTGCTGACGCTGTTTCGTGTGGCCGTCCGTGGGACTCGAAGACCTCGTACCGATCGATCTCCAGGAGTAACCCGTGGCTGCCGTCTGCGACATCTGCGCCAAGAAGCCCGGCTTCGGCAACAACCGTCCGTGGTCGCGCAAGATCACGAAGCGTCGCTTCAACCCGAACATCCAGCGCGTCCGCGCCACCGTCAACGGTGCGCCGAAGCGCCTCAACGTGTGCACCGGCTGCCTGAAGGCTGGCAAGGTCACTCGCTGACGCATCGAAAGAGGCCCCGCTGAGCGCATCGCGCCCGGCGGGGCCTCTTTCGTTGTGTCAGGACGTGGTCAGGACACGTCAGCGCCGGCGCCGAGACGGGGCTTGTGCCGAGAGCACGAGTCCCGTCTCGGCGCGGCACGAGCCCCGCCTCGGCGCTCAGAAGTGGGTCCAGCCGGCCGGGCCGGCGTACGGCGCGCCGTCGACGAGGACGCGAGCTCCGTCGTCGTCAGCCTCCCGGACAGCACCGATCACGGTCCAGCCTGCCGGGACGTCCTTCGGGCGGGCGAACGTCGCCAGGAGCGGGTGGTCGTCTCCCCCGCCGAGGATGAACTGCATCGGGTCCGCGCCCAGCGCCGAGCCCACCGCGTGCAGCGGCTCGGGGATCTCGAACGCATCGGTACGCAGGTCGATGACGACCCCCGATGCCTCGGCCACGTGGCCCGCGTCGGCCACCAGGCCGTCGGAGACGTCGATCATGGCGGTGGCGCCGGCGTCGGCGGCCACCTGCCCGGCGGCGTACGGCGGTTCGGCGCGGCGGTAGGCCTCCACCAGCACGCGCGGTGACCGGAAGCCGCGGCCGAGCACCGCGAGGCCGCCGGCGGCCCAGCCCTGTCGGCCGCAGAGCGCGACGACGTCACCGGGCCGTGCGCCGGACCGGAGCACGGGCGAGACCGTGCACCCGCCCAGGACGGTGACCGAGACGACGAGCGTCTCGGAGCGCGTCACGTCGCCACCGACGACGACCGCCCCGACCTTCGCGCACTCGGCGGCGAATCCACGGGCGAAGTCGAGCACCCAGGCGACCGGGAGGTCCGCAGGCGCGGCGATGCCGAGCGTGACCGACGTGGCGCTGCCACCCATCGCGTTGATGTCGGAGAGGTTCTGGGCGGCGGCCCGGGCCCCGACGTCCTCGGCCGGCACCCAGTCGCGCCGGAAGTGCCGACCCTCGACCATCAGGTCGGTCGAGACGACGACGTGTCCGTTGCGGATCCGGAGCACCGCGGCGTCGTCCCCGGGGCCAACCAGCACGTGCTCCGCCGTGTCGAACAGCGCCGTGAGCGCGTCGATGAGCGGGAACTCACCGACGTCGGCGAGGGTGGCGTCGGAGGGGAAGGTCGCGGAGGCCATGAGGACCATCCCACCAGCAGCCCGGGGACGGCGAGGGGTCGACACGCGCCGCGATCGGAGTACGTTGAGTAGTCCATCGCCACCCCAGCGGCTCGCGACACAGGAGGCCGAGATGTCCGTCCACGCCTACATCCTGATCCAGACCGACGTCGGGCACGCCGCGGAGGTGACGCACGCGCTGACCTCCGTGCCCGGAGTGGTCTCCGCCGATGACGTCAACGGTCCGTACGACGTGATCGTGCGCGCCGAGGCCCGCAGCGTCGACGCGCTCGGCACCGACGTGGTGGCGAAGATCCAGGCGCTCGACGGCATCACCCGCACGCTGGCCTGCCCCGTCGTACGTCTCTGAGGGTGGCCGATGGGAGGATGCGAGGCATGTCCTCGCGCTCCCTCGTGCTGCCCGCCCTCACCGTCGCCGCCCTGCTGACCGGATGCGGCTCCGACAGCGTCGAGATCGCCAGCACCCGGGTCGACGCCGCCGACCGCACTACATGCCAGCAGCTCGTGCGCGCCCTCCCGGCGACCCTCGACCACCTGGTGACGCGCGCGGTCGTGCCGCGGACGGCGCTCGGCCACGCCTGGGGCGACCCGGCGGTGGTGCTGACCTGCGGCGTGACGATGCCTGCCGACTTCCAGCCGGGCGCCTCCTGCGAGGAGATCAACGGTGTGGGCTGGTTCGTCCCGACCGAGCAGTTCGGCGACCTGTCGGAGGACCTGACCGTCTACACCATCGGCCGCGACCCGGTCGTCGAGGTGGTGATCCCGGCCGAGCACCGCCGCGACGCGGCGTTCCCTGGCGACGCGCTCGCGACCCTCGCCGCGCCGGTGAAGCAGGCGATTCCGAAGGCCGAGCGCTGCGTCTGAGCGTCTGAGCGCCTGAGCGGCGCGTCAGCGGAGGTCGGTACCGCGCGAGAGCGCCTGCTGGATCAGCAGGTCGACGAGCTCGGTGTAGTCGATGCCCGAGGCGCCCCACATCTGGGGGTACATCGAGCTCGGCGTGAAGCCGGGCATCGTGTTGAGCTCGTTGACGACCAGCGAGCCGTCGGGGAACACGAAGAAGTCGACCCGTGCCAGGCCCTCGCAGGCCACCGCGTCGAAGGTCTTCTTCGCGAGCTCCTGCATCCGGTCGAGGAGCTCGTCCTCGACCTTCGCGGGGCAGTCGATCTCGGTGTGCTCACCGGGCAGGTACTTGGCCTCGAAGTCGTAGAACTCGTGGTCGCCGCCGATGCGGATCTCGGCCGGCAGCGACGTGCGCAGCTCGCCGTCCGGGAGCTGCAGGACGCCGCACTCGATCTCGCGCACGCCGGCAGCGAAGCCCTCCACCAGCACGCGCGGGTCGTGCTCCATCGCGGTCGTGATCGCCGCGTCGACCTCGGAGGCGTCGTGCACCTTGGAGATGCCGATGCTGGAGCCGCCACGCGCCGGCTTCACGAAGAGCGGGTAGCCCAGCTCCTCGGAACGGGCACGGCATGCGGCCGCGTCGCGGGCCCACTCGCGCGCGGTCACGACGATCGACGGCATCGTGGGGACGCCGGCCGCGGTGAGCGCGACCTTCATGAACCCCTTGTCCATGCTGACGGCGGACGCGAGGACGCCGGCGCCGACGTAGCGGACCCCCGCCATCTCGAGCTGGCCCTGGAGGGTGCCGTCCTCGCCCCACGGACCGTGGAGCAGCGGGAAGACCGCGTCGACGTGGCCGAGCGACCGCGGGCCGGCTGCCTCGTGCACGACCAGCTCGGAGCCGTCCTCGGCCTGGGTCAGGGTGACCGGCGGGAGCGAGCCGTCGACGGTCGGCGTCTGGCGGTCCTTGATCTTCAGTCGCTCGAGGTCACCGGACTCCAGCACCCACTGGCCGTCCCGCGTGATGCCGACGGGGACGACGTCGTACTTCTCGCGGTCGACCGCGGCGAGGACGCTGCCGCCCGTGACGCACGAGATGCCGTGCTCCGTCGAGCGCCCCCCGAAGAGGACGACGATGCGGGGCTTCGCGTCGCTCATCCGCGGGCCTCCGCCGCAGCGTCGAGGTCCGCACGCGTCAGCACCGGCCGGATCTCCAGGGCGACGTCGTCGAGCGGGTTGCCCTCGGGGCTGCGGTCGATCGCGCAGACGACGGTGTCGATGACCGCGCCGGCCGGACGGAGCGCGTTGACGGCGTCGCGGACCGCACCACCGGAGGTGATGACGTCCTCGATCAGGGTCACGCGCTTGCCGTCGAACGCCGGGCCCTCGGCCAGCTTGGCCGTGCCGTACTCCTTGGCCTTCTTGCGGATGAAGATCACCGGGATGCCGGTCTTGGCGCTCACCATCGTGGCGATCGGGATACCGCCCATCTCGAGCCCGCCGAGGAGCTCGGTGCCCTCCGGGAGCAGGTCGACCATCTGCGCGGCCACGCGCTCGAGCAGCGCCGGCTGTGCCTCGAACAGGTACTTGTCGAAGTAGGTGTCGGAGACCTGCCCGGAGCGCAGGACGAACTCGCCGCGGAGGCGGCACGTGGCGTCGATGTCGGCGGCAAGCTGGGTCAGGATCTCGTCAGTCACGCGCCCGAGTATTCCCTAGGGTTGGGGTCATGACTGACCAGTCCCCCGTCGTGTCCGGTTCCTCCACCCCGCCGCCCGGTGCTCCCGTACGCCGGCCTGCGACCGTCGCGGTCCACGCAGGGCGCCCGGAGCGGACGCCGGATGCGCCGTTCAACACACCGGTGACGCTGGCCTCGGTCTACGTCGCCGGCGGCGACATGGAGTACGGCCGCTACGGCAACCCGACCTGGACGGCGTTCGAGGAGGCGCTCGGGGAGCTCGAGGGCGGCCGGTGCCTCTCGTTCGCGAGCGGCCTGGCAGCGGTGGCCTGCGTGCTCGACCTCGTCGGGCAGGGCGCGAAGGTCGTCATGCCGCGGCACTCCTACCAGGGCAGCATCATGCAGCTCGCCGACCTCGAGGCCCGCGGGCGGCTGCAGGGTGTCCTCGTCGACGTCGAGGACACCGCGGCGGTCATCGCCGCGTGCGACGACGCGGCGCTGGTCTGGCTCGAGTCGCCGACGAACCCGGCCCTCGAGGTCGCCGACATCCCCGCGATCACGAAGGCCGCGCACGACGCCGGTGCCTACGTGGTCGTCGACAACACCTTCGCCACTCCCCTGCTCCAGCGGCCGCTCGAGGACGACGTGGACCTGGTGCTGCACTCGGCCACGAAGTACATCTCCGGCCACAGCGACGTGCTGATGGGTGCCCTCGTCACACGCGACGAGCAGCTCTTCGACGTCCTCAAGAAGCGGCGCGACCTCACCGGCGCGGTACCCGGCCCGATGGAGGCGTGGCTCGCCCTGCGCGGCCTGCGCACGCTCCACCTGCGCGTCGAACGGGCCCAGGACAACGCCCGCGAGCTGGTCCGCCGCCTCGGCGGGCACCCGGCCGTGAAGGCGGTGCGCTACCCGGGTTTCGGCGCGGTCATCGGGGTCGAGTTCACGCAGGGTCCGCTGGCAGCGGACCTGCTGGTGCACAAGACGAAGCTCTGGGTGCATGCCACCTCGCTCGGCGGCGTCGAGTCGACGTTCGAGCGCCGGCGCCGGTGGAAGACCGAGTCGCAGACGATCCCCGAGGACCTGGTGCGCATGAGCGTCGGCGTCGAGCACGTCGACGACCTGTGGGACGACCTGCGCACCGCGCTGGACACCCTCGTCGGCTGACCCGCTCCTGCTCGGGATCGAGCACGCTCGACCCGGGCCCTCGCTCAGTCGGTCTCGGCCTTGGTGTCGCGGCCGATGAACGAGTGCATCATCTCGGTGGCGGTCATCCGGCCCCCGACGACGGCGTCGACGTGCTCCGCGATCGGGGCGTCGACGCCGGTGCGCTCGGCGAGGGCGAGCAGCGACGAGCAGGACTTCGCGCCCTCGGCGACCTGGCGCGTCGAGGCGTAGATCTCCTCGGTGGTCATGCCCTGGCCGAGCTTCTCGCCGAACGTGCGGTTGCGCGACAGGGGCGAGGAGCAGGTCGCGACGAGGTCACCGAGGCCCGCCAGACCCATCAGGGTCAGCGGGTTCGCCCCGAGCGCCATCGCGAGGCGCGCCGTCTCGGCGAGACCACGGGTGATGACCGAGGCCGTGGTGTTGTCGCCGAAGCCGAGGCCGACGGCCATGCCCACGCTGAGGGCGACGACGTTCTTGTAGGCACCGCCCAGCTCGCAGCCGAGGACGTCGATCGAGGTGTAGGGGCGGAACGACGGCGAGTGGCACCGGGACTGGAGCATCTTCGCGACGTCCTCGTCGGCGCACGCGACGACCGAGGCCGCGGGCTCGCGGCGAGCGATCTCCTTGGCCAGGTTGGGACCGCTCACGACCGCGATCCGGTCGGGACCGGCACCGGTGACCTCGGCGATGACCTCGCTCATGCGCTTGAGGCTGCCCAGCTCGACGCCCTTCATCAGCGAGACCATGACGGCCTTGTCGTCGATGTACGGCGCCCACTCGGCCAGGTTCTCGCGGAGCGACTGGCTCGGGGTCGCCAGGACGACGACGTCGGCACCGGAGAGTGCCCGCTCGGCGTCGTGGGTGGCCGAGATCGTCGGCGGGAGCTCGATGCCGGGCAGGTAGTCGGTGTTCTCCCGGCGCTCGTTGATCGTCTGGCACACCTCCTCGCGGCGGCCCCAGATCGTGACGTCGTTGCCGGCGTCGGCGAGCACCATCGAGAAAGCGGTGCCCCACGAGCCCGCGCCGAACACGGCGATCTTGCTCACGCCTGTCCCTTCTTCCGCTTCTGCTTCTTCGGGTTGCCGATCTCGGCGACGCCCTGTGCCTTCGGGTCGAACCGCACCGCCGGTGCCGTCTCTCCGCGCAGGTCCTCGACGACGGCGGTCAGGGCCGCCATGATCCGGTCGGTCGCCTCGGCGACCTTCGCGGCCGTGACCTCGCCCTCCATGAGGTCGGCGAGGTCGACCGGGTCACCGGCCTTGACGACGACCCGCTTCCGCGGGAAGAGGTGGGGCCGCGTGGCGTACGGCGGCAGGATCTCCTGCTCACCCCAGTGCCCCACCGGGATCACCGGTACGCCGGTCGCGAGCGCCATGCGGGCGGCACCCGTCTTGCCGCGCATGGGCCACAGGTCGGGGTCGCGCGTCACCGTGCCCTCGGGGTAGACGACGAGGCACTCACCGTCCAGGAGCGCCCGCTCTGCCGCGTCGAAGGCGTTGCGCGCATCGCCGGACATGCGGGCGACCGGGATCTGCTTGGCACTGCGCATGATCGAGCCGAGGCCCGGGACGTCCCACAGCCCTGCCTTGGCGAGGAAGCGCGGCAAGCGACCGTGGTGGTGGACGAAGTGGGCGATCGTCAGCGGGTCGATCTTGGTGACGTGGTTGGCGACGAGGACGACGCCACCGCTCGCGGGGATCTTCTCACCGTCGATCCACTCGCGCCCGCTCATGGCCGTCAGGGTCGGGAGCAGGATCACCCGCCCCACCTGGAAGCCCGCACCGGGCTTGCGCGGCCACTTGCGACCCGTCACCTGACACCTCATCCATCCCGCGCAGCGAACGCCGCGTCACGCACAACGGGAGCAGGCTATCGACTCCCCCGCCGCGCCGCCCGCGTCCCACGCGGAAACGCGACTGCGGCGCCGCTCCGGGAGGGAACGACGCCGCAGCCACCAGGGTCAGGAGCCGGACGAGGCGGCCTTCTTCGCCGGGGCCTTCTTCGCCGGGGCCTTCGTGGCAGCCGCCTTCTTGGCGGGCGCCTTCTTGGCCGTCGTCGCGGCCGCCTTCTTCGCGGGAGCAGCAGCCTTGGTTGCGGCCGGAGCCGCCTTCTTGGCGGCTGCCTTCGCAGGTGCCGTCGCCTTCGTGGCGGCGGAGGACGCGGCCTTCGTCGCCGGAGCCGCCTTCTTCGCGGCGGTGCTCGCGGCCTTCTTGGCAGGGGCGGCCGCCGTGGTCGCGGCCTTCTTCGCGGGCGCCGCGGCCTTGGTGGCAGCGGCCTTCGCCGGGGCGGCCTTCTTCGCCGCGGTGGTCGCGGCCTTCTTGGCCGGGGCCACCGCCTTGCGCGTCGCGGCCGAGGTCGCCTTCTTCGCGGGGGCGGCCTTCTTGGCGACGTCGGCGGCGGTCTTCTTGGCCGGCGCAGCCGCCTTCGTGGCCGCCCCCTTGGCAGCTGCGGCCGGCTTGGCGCCGAGCTTGGGGAGCTCGAGCTTCGGCAGCTTCTTCGCGCCGGAGATGACGGCCTTGAGGTCGGCACCCGCGGTGAACTTCGGGATCGCGGTCTTCTTCGCCTTGATCCGCTCACCCGTACGCGGGTTGCGCACCATGCGCGCGGGCCGGATCCGCTTCTCGAACGAGCCGAAGCCGGTGATCGCGACCTTCTCGCCCCGAGCGACCTCGCGGGTGATGGTGTCGAGGACGGCATCGAGCGCGGCAGCGGCCGCCTTGCGGTTGCCCTCGTAGCGCGCAGCGAGCGCGTCGATCAGCTGAGTCTTGTTCACGGGTGTCCTTCCGGAGCAGCTGGTCGGGCCGACCCCGACGCCTCTTCCTCGCAACGTAGGGACGAATCGCCATCGCCACAACGACTGTGCGTGCTTTCGCACCACGTTTTTCGGAGGCGCTGACGGCCCCGTCGTACGCCGAAGGGCCCGGACGCTGGTGCGTCCGGGCCCTTCTGTGCGCGCAGATCCCTTGCAGGCAAGGGGAAACGCGTCAGGCGTGCTGCGTCACGGGCTTCCACGACGGGCGCTTGGCCTCGTACGCCGCGATGTCGGCCTCGTTGCCGAGGGTGATGCCGATGTCGTCGAGACCGTTGAGCAGGCGGTAGCGCGTGTAGTCGTCGATCTCGAACGGCGCGACCAGGTCGCCGGCACTGACCGTCTTCGCCTCGAGGTCGACGGTCACCTGCGTGGTGGGGTCGGCCTCGACCAGCGCCCACAGCTGCTCGATGACGTCCTGGTCGACCGGGACGGAGAGCAGGCCGGCCTTGCCCGAGTTGCCACGGAAGATGTCGGCGAAGCGGCTCGACAGCACGACCTTGAAGCCGTAGTCCATGAGCGCCCAGACGGCGTGCTCACGCGAGGAGCCGGTGCCGAAGTCGGGGCCGGCGATCAGGATCGAGACGCCCTGGTACTCCGGCTTGTTGGCGACGAACTCCGGGTCGTTGCGCCAGGCGGCGAAGAGGCCGTCCTCGAAGCCCGTGCGGGTGACGCGCTTGAGGTAGACCGCCGGGATGATCTGGTCGGTGTCGACGTTGGAACGACGCAGCGGGAGCGCCGTGCCGGTGTGGGAGGTGAACTTCTCCATGATGTTCAGGTCCTTCCGGATCAGACCAGGTCGGCGGGCGACGCGAGCGTGCCCTTGACGGCGGTGGCGGCGGCGACGGGGATCGAGACGAGGTGCGTGCGACCGCCCTTGCCCTGACGGCCCTCGAAGTTGCGGTTGGACGTCGACGCGGAGCGCTCCTGCGGCTTCAGCGTGTCCGGGTTCATGCCCAGGCACATCGAGCAGCCGGCACCACGCCACTCCGCACCGGCCTCGATGAAGACCTTGTCCAGGCCCTCCTCCATCGCCTGGTTGCGGACGCGGACCGAGCCCGGGACGACGAGCAGGCGGGTGCCCTCGGCGACCTTGTGGCCCTTGATGATCTCGGCGGCGAGGCGCAGGTCCTCGATGCGGCCGTTGGTGCAGGAGCCGACGAAGACCGTGTCGACCTTGACCGAGCGCAGCGGCTGTCCGGCCTCGAGGCCCATGTACTCCAGCGCCTTCTCGGCGGCGAGCTTGTCGGAGGCGTCCTCGAAGTCGTCCGGCGACGGGACGTTGGAGCCCAGCGGCGCGCCCTGGCCCGGGTTGGTGCCCCAGGTGACGAACGGCGTGACGTCGGCCGCGTCGATCACGATCTCCTTGTCGAAGGTCGCGTCGGCGTCGGTGACCAGGGTCTTCCAGTGCGCGACGGCGGCGTCCCAGTCAGCACCCTTCGGTGCCTCGGGCTTGCCCTCGATGTAGGCGAAGGTGGTCTCGTCGGGAGCGATGAGGCCGGCCTTGGCGCCCCACTCGATCGACATGTTGCAGATCGTCATGCGGCTCTCCATGGAGAGCGCCTCGATCGCCTCGCCGCGGTACTCGACGATGTAGCCCTGGCCACCGCCGGTGCCGGTCTGGGCGATCAGGTAGAGGATCAGGTCCTTGGCGGTGACGCCCTCGGGGAGCTGGCCGTTGACCGTGACAGCCATCGTCTTGGGCTTGGCCTGCGGCAGCGTCTGCGTCGCGAGGACGTGCTCGACCTCGGAGGTGCCGATGCCGAACGCGATCGCGCCGAACGCGCCGTGGGTCGAGGTGTGCGAGTCGCCGCAGACGATCGTCATGCCCGGCTGGGTCAGGCCCAGCTGCGGGCCGACGACGTGGACGATGCCCTGCTCGATGTCACCGAGCGGGTGCAGGCGGACGCCGAACTCGGCAGCGTTCTTGCGGAGGGTGTCGACCTGGGTCTTGGAGACCGGGTCCGCGATCGGCTTGTCCCAGTCGAGCGTCGGGACGTTGTGGTCCTCGGTCGCGAGGGTCAGGTCGGGGCGGCGGACCTTCCGGCCGGCGATGCGGAGACCGTCGAAGGCCTGCGGCGAGGTGACCTCGTGCAGGAGGTGGAGGTCGATGTAGAGAAGGTCCGGTTCGCCTTCAGCGCTGCGGACGACGTGCTCGTCCCACACCTTCTCCGACAGGGTCTTGCCCATGGAGGTCTCCCTTTGTGAGTGCCAATGCCGAGGCCCGGTCCGGGCCACGTCACAGAGCCTACGCTTGCATCCCACGGATTGAGATGTCAGTATCGGCATATGGACAACACCAGTGGAGTCGGCGTTCTCGACAAGGCCGCGCTCGTGCTCGCCGCTCTCGAGGCGGGCCCTGCCACCCTCGCCGGCCTCGTGGCCGGCACCGGTCTGGCCCGGCCCACGGCACATCGTCTCGCAGTCGCGCTGGAGCACCACCGCCTGGTCGCCCGCGACCTCCAGGGCCGCTTCGTGCTGGGTCCGCGCCTGGCCGAGCTCTCCGCCGCCGCCGGCGAGGACCGCCTCCTCGCCGCCGCCGGTCCCGTCCTCGCCCGCCTGCGCGACATCACCGGTGAGTCCGCGCAGCTCTGGCGTCGTCAGGGCGAGCACCGCGTGTGCGTCGCCGCCGCCGAGCGTCCCTCCGGCCTCCGCGACACGATCCCCGTCGGCTCCCAGCTGACGATGCGCGCCGGCTCGGCTGCACAGGTCCTGCTCGCCTGGGAGGACCCGGAGCGCATGCACCGCGGCCTGCAGAACGCCGCCTACTCGGCCACCGCCCTCTCCGGCATCCGCCGTCGTGGCTGGGCCCAGTCCGTCGGCGAGCGCGAGCAGGGCGTCGCGTCCGTCTCTGCGCCGGTCCGCTCCCCCAGCGGCAAGATCATCGCCGCGGTCTCCGTGTCGGGCCCGCTCGAGCGCCTCTCGCGCCAGCCGGGCCGGATGCACGCCCCCGCCGTGCTCGCGGCCGCCGAGCGGCTCTCCGAGTCGCTGCGTCGCGCCGCTGCCGAGTGACACCGAGAGTTCCCCCGGCGCTCACCCGCCCGTGGCCCACGGAGACCACGGTGGTGCCATGCGCACCCGCACCGCTCTCGGCCTGACCACTGCGGCCCTGCTGACCACGACGCTGGCCGCTCCGGCCGGCGCCGCCCGCCCCGACACCGCTCCGGCGTACACGTTCGCCGTCATCGGCGACATCCCCTACGGCGCAGCACAGGTCGCGGCGTTCCCGGGCTGGGTGGACCAGATCAGCGCCGACCCGGACGTCCAGCTCGTCGCCCACCTCGGTGACATCAAGAGCGGCTCCACCACCTGCGACGACGCGTACTTCGCGGCCATCCGCACGCAGTTCGACCGCTTCGACACGCCGCTCGTGTACACGCCGGGCGACAACGAGTGGACGGACTGCCACCGGCCGAACAACGGAGGCTACGACCCCTACGAGCGCCTCGACCGCGTCCGCCAGGTCTTCTTCGACCACCCCGGCACCACCCTCGGCGTGCCGATGGCCGTCGAGGCTCAGCCGGCGTACCCGGAGAACGTGGCGTGGCGCGCCGGCGGTGTCACGTTCACGACCGCCCACGTGGTGGGGAGCAACAACGGGATGGCGCCGTGGACCGGCGCCACTGCCCCCAACGAGCGCCAGCTCGCCGAGGTGCCCGCCCGGACCCGGGCCGACATCGCCCAGCTCCACCACGCGTTCACCGAGGCACAGGAGAACGGCGACCGAGCCGTCGTCGTCATGCAGCAGGCCGACGTCTTCGATCCGACCTGGACGCCCACCTTCGCCGACTTCTCCGCGTTCAAGCCGTGGGTCCAGGCGCTGGTCGAGGAGTCTGCGGCGTTCGACGGCAAGGTCTACCTCTTCGACGGGGACAGCCACGTCTTCCACGTCGACCGTCCGCTCGCCGACGGATCGCCCTGGCTCGACTTCTACGGGGTCGACGGCAGCGCCGGCAACCTCACACGGGTCACCGTCGACGGGTCGAGCAACAACACCGGCTGGCTCAAGGTGCGGGTGGCTGCCCACGGGTCCCCGGTCCTCACCTGGGAGCGCCTCGCCTACCGCTGAGTCAGAACAGGGCGTCCTGGCGCTCGAGGTCGAGCAGCACCTGCTTGCGGCTCGTGCCACCGGCATAGCCGGTGAGCGAGCCGTCGGCCCCGATGACCCGGTGGCACGGGATGACGATCGGGATCGGGTTGCGCCCGTTGGCCAGCCCGACCGCACGTGACGCGGCGGCCGTCTGCCCGAGCCTTCCGGCGATCTCACCGTAGGTGAGGGTCTCCCCGAACGGGATCCGCAGCAGCTGCGCCCACACACGCTCCTGGAACTCCGTGCCGCGTGGGGCGACCGGAAGGTCGAACGTGGTGCGCTCGCCGGCGAAGTACTCGGAGAGCTGCCGGACCGCGGCGGCGAGCACCGGGTGGTCGTCCGCGCGCTCCCCCAGGGGGCGGCCGTCGGCCGGCGGACGCCAGGGTGTGAACTCGATGGCCGACACGGCTCCGCCGCGCTCGATGATGCGCAGCTCGCCGACCGGCGAGTCCGTCACGGTCCACATGGCTCAGATCATCGCAGGCAGCACCGACAGCCGGTTCACCGCAGGGAGCGACGGACCACGTGGATGGTCGTCAGCAGTGCCATGAGGGCGACTCCCCCGAGCACCAGCAGGTCGTGCGCCCACTGCCCGGTCGCGTACGTCGCGAGCGGGTCGGGCACCGCTCCCCGGACCCCGCTCTTGGCGCGCTCGAGGTGCACGCTGACCGCGTTGGCGGCGTGCGCCCACCGCGCAGGAGCCAGCCAGGCCACCTGCTCGAGGCCCGCACGGCCCGCGACCTGGACGAGGGCACCGGAGAGGACGAGCTGTCCCATGACGAGCGCGACGAGTGCCGGCATGGTCTGCTCGACCGAGCGGACGAGGGCGGAGACGAGCAGGCCCGCCCAGGCCGACGCGGTCGCGAGCAGGCCGACGGCCAGCGCGATCTCGCGCGTGCCCCAGCCGTGGACGCCGTCGCCATCGGCGGCCGGCAGGCCGACGAGCGCCAGCCAGGTGACGCCGACGCCCTGGACGAAGCAGAGCAGGCCGAGGACGAGACCCTTGGCCACGACCCAGGCGCCGGGAGACACGCCGACGGCGTACTCCCGGCGCAGCAGGGCCCGCTCCCGGACGATCTCGCGCACCGTCATCGCCGCACCCATCAGGCACGCGGCGACGAGCAGCAGGGTGAGGTGCTGGTTCGCCTCCTCGCCCAGGCGGGCACGCGCCACGCCGTGGCCGCGGGCAGCCGTCAGCGAGAGGCCCGCGCCTCCCGGGACCACGCGGCTCAGCGCGCCGAGCAGCAACGGCATCAGCACGAGGAGCGCGACGGTCAGCCGGTCGGAGAACGCTGCCACCGCGGTGCGACGCAGCAGGGTGAGCAGCTGGGCCGCGGGACGTCGCCGCTCCGCGACGACGAGGGTGCCGGGAGGCCTGAGCCGCGGGCGCTCGACCGTGGTGCCCGCAGGCGGGACGTCGCCGGACTCGAGGAGGTCGAAGAGCTCGGGGTAGTCCAGACAGCCGAAGTGGCCGAGCAGCGTCTCGGGCGCGCCGACGTGGGCGAGGCGCCCGCCACGGGCCAGGACGACGACCTGGTCGCAGGCCTCGAGGCCGATCACGGAGTGCGTGACCGCGACGACCGTGCAGCCGTCGTGCGCGAGGTCGCGCAGCTGCTCCATGACGCTGCGGTCGAAGCCCGGGTCCAGCCCGGTCGTCGGCTCGTCGAGGAAGAGAAGGTCGGGTGCGGTGAGGAGCTCCGCCGCGATGGCGAGGCGCTTGCGCTGTCCGCCGGAGAGGCTGCTGATCCGCTGGTCACGCTGGCCCGCGAGACCGAGGCGGCCGAGCACGTCGGCGACGCGGGCCTCGCGCTCGCTGCGCGAGGCGGCGGGCGGCATGCGCAGTGCGGCGGCGAAGCTGAGCTCCTGGCGGACGGTGAGCTGCGGGTGCAGGAGCTCCTCCTGCGGCACGACCCCGATCCGGAAGCGCGCCAGCTCACGCTCGCTGTCGAGGTCGTGACCGTCCCAGATGACACGCCCGGTGGTCGCTGGCCGCTCCCCCGTCAGCGCGCGCAGCAGGGTCGACTTCCCGGCACCCGAGGGGCCGATGACGGCGGTCAGCGTGCCCGGGCGCAGCGCGACGGACACGTCGCGGAGCAGCCGCGTGCCCTCGACGGTCACGTTGAGGGCGTCGAGGACCAGCAGCCCCTGGTTCTCCGGCGGCGCGCCCTCCGGGCGACCCGGAGCCCGCGCCAGACTCGGGGGACGCGGAACGGCCGTGGGCCGCGCCACGGAAGGGGCAGCGGAACCGGCCGACACGGCGACGGGCACCGGCTCGCGGACAGGGGCCACGGCCGGCTCCTCACCGGGAGCTGCGAGGGGCGCTTCGACCGTTGTCCCGCGCGCGGGCTGGGGCAGCGGCTCGCGCGCAGCCGGCAGCGGCACCCCGGCCGGCTTCGGGCGCATCGAGCCGCGCGTCGGGTCACCGGGGCCGTACTCGAGGAACGACTCGACGTACTCGATGACCTCGAGCTCGACCAGCTGCCCGTCGGGCGCACCGACATGCAGCTGCACGGGCCGGCCGAGGAAGAGCGGGAGCTGGACCACCCGGCAGCCGTCGAGGAAGAGCATCGGCTGCTCTCCCACGTCCCGCACCGACCAGCCCGCCGGACCGCACTGGAGCGCGAGCGGCCCCAGCACCTCGTCGGCGTCGAACTCGCGGAAGTCCCCGTTGGTCGTGACGCGCAGGCGCTCCTGGGTGGCGAGGTCTGGGAGCTGCGTGGTCATCTCGCGGCCCACGCTAGGTCCGATTCGTCCTGGTCCGGGGCAGCCACGCCGGAGCGGCGCCGGGCAGCGACGAGCGGCTCAGGAGGCGGAGTCAGGAGGCGGAGTCAGGAGACGACGTACGCCGCGAGGTTGGCGAGGAGCTCGCCGTGGATGCGGCGCAGGCCGAGCGGGGCGAAGGTCTTCTCGAAGAAGCCGCCGACGCCGCCGGCGCCGTTCCAGGTCGTGGTGACGGTGACCTTGGTGGCCGCGTCCTCGGTGGCGACCGTGAAGGTCGTGACCATCGAGGAGTTGCGGTCGGTCTCGACGACGGAGTCGCTGGTCACGACGACGTCGGCGACGACGTCCCGGACACGCTTCTCGGTCGCGTGCAGGTGCCATGACGCGACCGTGCCGGCACCGACCCCGCCCTCGACCACCTGGTACTCGGTGTAGGCCGGCGTCAGGATCGCGGGCCGCGCCTCGCGGTAGTCGGCCAGCGCCTCGAGGACGCGGGCGGGGGCTGCGGGGACGATCGCCTCGGCGACGGCGGTGACCTGGGCCATGACTGCTGCTCCTGTACGACGTGGGGGCGGAAAGCAAAGAAGGCTTCCCGCACTCGGGAAGCCTTCCTTGATGTGGTACCCCCGACCGGATTCGAACCGGCGCTACCGCCTTGAGAGGGCGACGTGCTAGGCCACTACACAACGGGGGCGTTTCGCTGGCGATTCACTCGCTGGCGACGTTCCGGAACTCTAGCGTTTGCCTTCGTTCCGTAACAAATCCGGGCCGTGTGACCCTCATCGCTGAGGGCGATCGGACCGGATTCAGCTGGGATACAAGGACTCGAACCTTGAATAACGGAACCAGAAACCGTCGTGTTGCCAATTACACCATATCCCACAGTGCCGCCCGCAGTCCGAGGACTGCCGGGACAAGGGAAAACCCTACACGGCGCCCATCGGGACCTCCAAAACGATGGCCGGAGACCGGCCGAATCGGCCGGTGTCGGTGGTCGCTGCGAGGATGGAACCGTGCCCTCCTCCCCCGCCCGTGCCTTCGCGATCAGCGACATCCACGGCCACCGCGACGACCTCGTCCGGTCGCTCCGGGCCGCGGGGCTGATCGACGAGCAGGAGCACTGGTCGGGAGGCGACGACCGGCTCTACGTCCTCGGCGACCTCCTGGATCGGGGCCCCGACGGCATCGGTGTCATCCGGCTGGTGCGACGCCTCCAGGCGGAGGCTCCCGGCCGGGTCCACGTGCTCCTCGGCAACCACGAGGTGCTCGCCCTCGGCATGTGGCTGCATCCTCAGGAGGGCTACCTCCCGGTCTGGCAGCGCAACGGCGGCGTCCCCCGCGACCAGGCCGAGCTCACGCCGGACGACATCGGCTGGTTGACCCGGCTCCCGGTGATGGCCCGGGTCGGCGACAACCTGCTGGTCCACAGCGACACCACGGCGTACCTCGGCTGGGGGCGCAGCGTCGACGCCGTCAACGCCCACGTCACGAGCCTGCTGACCCGGCCCGACCCGAGCGGCATCGCCGAGGTCTGGCGCGGCCTCGCCCAGCGCCGCAGGTTCGTGGGCGCGAAGGGACCGGAGCAGGCCGCCAGCATGCTCGCCGCCTACGGCGGACGCCGGGTCGTGCACGGCCACAGCATCGTGGCGACCCTGCGCGGCACGGCGCCGGGCCACGGCACCCTGGCGTACGCCGGCGGCGCGGCGCTCGCGATCGACGGCGGTCGCTACGACGGCGGGCCGCTGCTGCTCGTCGACCTCAGCGCGTAGGGACCCAGCGCACACCAGTGCGGGTCGCGAGGCCCTGCCGGCGCGCGAGCCAGACGGCGAGGCCGAGGTAGACCAGCGACTGCGTGAGCGTGCCGGGCAGCGACCACCAGGTGCCGTCGGTCGGCTGGAGCGCCTCGCCCAGGTTGCCCGAGACGATCGCGAAGCCGAAGGCCAGCCAGTTGTTCACCACGTGCATCGCGATGCCGGCCTCGAGCCCGCCCGTGAGCACGACGAGCATGCCCGCGACGAGCCCGAACGCGAACCGGTCCGTGAAGACCGGCCAGCTCTGGCCGAAGCCGTGCAGCACGGCGAACACCAGCGCCGGGAAGACGACGGCCACAGCGGTCGGGAAGATCGACCCCACGGCCTGGGTGAGGTAGCCACGGAACACCACCTCCTCGGCCGCCCCCTGGAAGGGCGTCAGCAGGCCGACCGTGACGAGGAGTGCCAGCATGCGTCCGTCGAACGGGTGCGGCGTCGCCGTCAGCTCCGCCCGCGTACCGCTCGGCACCAGCGACGCCACTGCCATGGTCGCGATCATGGCGACGACGGCCATGCCCAGGCAGCCCCCGAGGTAGCGCCAGCGGATCCGGCCGGCGACGGAGACCACGAAGCCCGGCCGCAGCCCGTGCAGGGCGCGCGCGAGGGCCAGCGCGAGCGGGATGGAGGCGGACAGCCCGAGGAGGATGCCGGCCATGAGCACGGGACCGGGATCGTCGAGCGGCTTGGTGCCCGCGGGCACGCCCCCGGTCACGACGACGTCGACGAGCGCCGCCACCGCAGTGATGAGGTTGGCCAGGACGACCATCCCGACCAGGAGCGCGACGGCGCCGAGCACCGGCCTCCAGATCGCCCGCGGCCCGCTGCGCTGGAGCTGGTGGTAGCCGAGGCCGGTGCCCGCCGTCGTACTCATGGAGCCAGTGGCGCTCAGCCGAGCGCGGCCTGCAGGCGACCGAGCGTCTTCTCGCGGCCGAGCAGGTCGAGCGACTCGAAGAGCGGCGGCGAGATCTGCGCGCCGGAGGTGGCGACGCGGACCGGGCCGAAGGCCACACGGGGCTTGAGCTCCATCTTCTCGACCAGGCGCTGGGTGAGCGCCTCCTCGATGGTGACGGTGGTCCACTCGTCCAGGCCACGCAGCGCGTCGTACGCCGCCTTCACGACCTCGAGGCCGGCCTCGTTGAGCACCTTCGCCTTCGCGGCCTCGTCGATGCGGAAGTCCTCCTCGGCGACGAAGAAGGACTTCACCAGGCCCGGCGCCTCGGCGAGCTTGCGCAGGCGCGGCGCGACCAGCGGCATGAGCTGGTCCAGGAGCACGCTCTCGTGGGCGGTGAGCGTCTCCCCGACGATGCCTTCGCGCTGCAGGAACGGCAGGATCCGCTGCTTGCAGTCGTCCTCGCTGAGCAGCTTCATGTGCTCGGTGTTGATGGCGTCGCACTTCTTGATGTCGAACTTCGCCGGGTTCGCGTTGACGTCGGCGATGTCGAAGGCGGCGACCATCTCCTCCATCGTGAAGACGTCGCGGTCGGCCGCGATCGACCAGCCGAGCAGCGCGAGGTAGTTGAGCAGCCCCTCGGGGATGAAGCCCTGGTCGCGGTAGGCCAGCGCGTGCGCCTCGGGGTCGCGCTTGGAGAGCTTCTTGTTGCCCTCGCCCATGACGTAGGGCAGGTGGCCGAACTCGGGCGTCTGCTTGGCGATGCCGAGCTCCTTGAGCGCCTCGTAGAGGGCGATCTGGCGCGGCGTGCTGGAGAGCAGGTCCTCGCCGCGGAGCACGTGGGTGATCTCCATGAGCGCGTCGTCGACCGGGTTGACCAGCGTGTAGAGCGGGTCGCCGTTGGCACGGGCGAGCGCGTAGTCGGGGACGAACCGCGTCTCGAAGGTGACCTCGCCGCGGACCAGGTCGTTCCAGGTGATCGAGCCCTCGGGCATCCGGAAGCGGACGACCGGCTGGCGCCCCTCGGCGGTGAACGCAGCGACCTGCGCCTCGCTCAGCTCGCGGCAGAAGCCGTCGTAGCCGATGACCTTCGAGCCCGACTCCTTGCGGCGCGCCTCGACCTCGTCGTTGGTGCAGTAGCAGTCGTAGGTGTAGCTCGAGGCCTTCAGCTGCGCGAGCGCGTCGACGTAGATGTCCGTGCGCTCGCTCTGGCGGTACGGCGCGTGGGGGCCGCCCACCTCGACGCCCTCGTCCCAGTCGAGGCCGAGCCAGGTGAAGAGGTCGAGGATGCCGGCGTACGACTCCTCGGTGCTGCGGGCCTTGTCCGTGTCCTCCATGCGGAAGACGATCGTGCCTCCGTGGTGGCGGGCGAAGGCCCAGTTGAAGAGGGCCGTGCGCGCCAGGCCGACGTGCGGGGAGCCCGTCGGCGAGGGGCAGTAGCGGACGCGGACGGGAGTCGTGCTCATCGGGCAGCAACCTTGTTGGTGAGGGCGCCGATGCCGGAGACCAGGATCTCGATCTCGTCGTCGGCGCTGAGCGGGCCGACACCCTCGGGGGTGCCGGTGAGGATGACGTCGCCGGGCAGCAGGGTCATCACGCTGCTGACGTGGGCGACGAGGGTCGGGATGTCGAAGACGAGGTCCTTGGTGGAGCCGTCCTGGACGAGGTCACCGTTGAGGTAGGTCTGCACCTGCACGTCACTCGGGTCGAGCTCGGTCTCGATCCAGGGGCCCAGCGGGCAGAACGTGTCGAAGCCCTTGGCGCGCGTGAACTGTCCGTCCTTGCGCTGCAGGTCGCGCGCGGTCACGTCGTTGGCCACGGTGTAGCCATGAATGACGCGGCTGACGTCCTCCTTGGTCGCCGGGACGTCGCGGCAGATCCGGCCGATGACGACGGCGAGCTCGCCCTCGTAGTGCACCTCCTCGCTCTGCGCAGGGAGGCGGATCACGTCGTTGGGACCGATCACCGAGGTGTTGGGCTTGAGGAACATCAGCGGCTCGGCCGGGACGTCACCACCCATCTCGGCGGCATGCGCGGCGTAGTTCTTGCCGATGCCGATGACCTTGCTCCGCGGGATGATCGGGCTGAGCAAGCGCACGTCGCCGACGGCGTACTCCTTCTCGAGGAGCTTGACGCCGACGTAGAGCGGGTCGCCGGCGAGCGCGACGATGACCGCGTCGTCCTCGGGCTGGCCGAACTGGTCGACCTCCCCCGTCAGGACGCCGTAGGAGATCTCGTCGCTGTCGCCGCTGAGCGGGGTGAATCGAACGATGCGCACGGGCGCAAGGTTATCGGGCGCCCAGCACCGCCTCGACCGACGCCCTCGCGCGCTCGGGCTCGTCCCCGTGCCCAATGAAGAAGGCGGTCAGGCCCGGCACGAGCACCCGGCTCCGGCCCGGTCCGGCCACGACGAACCCCGTGGCCTCCAGGAGCGCGTATCCGTGCACGAGGCTCCACCACTGGAAGGACAGGTCGACCGCTCGCCCGTCGCGCAGGCGGGCGAGCGCCAGACCCCGCTCCAGGCTGGCCGCGACCCGGTCCAGGGTCTGGCGCCGGCCGCGCTGGTCGGTCGACGGCAGCGGCAGCGTGAAGCGACCGAGCGGCGCCGTGCCGAACATGACGGAGTAGAGCGCTGCATGGTCGGACGCGAACTCGAGATAGGCGGCCGTGAGCGCTGCGACGTCCCGCATGGGGTCATCGGTCAGGTCCACGGCGAGGAACGCCCGTTCGAGCATCGCGAAGCCCTCCTCGACGACGGCCGCGACGAGGGGCTCCATCGCACCGAAGTGCGTGTACACCGCCATCGTCGAGGTGCCCGCCGCCGCCGCGACCTTCCGGACGGTCAGCGTTGCCGCACCTCCCTCGGCGACGAGCTCGGCCGCGGCCTCGACGAGCCTGCGACGCATGTCACCGGAGCTCACCGGTGCACTCGCTTTACATCTGCGAGATACTTGTACATAACGTTTGTTATACCAGTGAGGTCCCCATGCGCACCATCCGTCTGGCCACCGTGGCCTGGCTCGTCATCGCCACTGTCGTGCTCGTGTACGCACCCATGGCCTTCGAGTACACCGCTCGACTCTTCGGAGGCGGACCGGAGCTGTGGGACCACACCTTCAGCGCGACCGTCGGCAGCGCCCATGCACTGGGCTCCGGCTCGATCCACCACGAACAGCAGCAGGTCTACTCCACGCACCGGTGGGTGCTGCTCGCCCACACCACCCTCGGCTCGGTCGCGATCGCCCTCGCGGTCTTCCAGCTCACCGACCGCAGCCGGCGCCGCCCGGGGGTGCACCGCCTCCTCGGCCGCATCCAGGCGACGCTCGCCGTGCTGGCGATGCTCGGCGCGATGACGTTCCTCGTCCTGGTCGGCCCCGGCGGGACGTACGACGGTCCGGCGTTCTACCTGCAACTGTGGGCGCTCGCGATCGGCACGCTGGCGGGCACCGTCCTCGGCGTCACGGCCGCGCGGCGCGGGCAGATCGCGACGCACCGCGTGCTCATGACGTACGCGTTCGCACTGCTGTGCACCGCGCCGTTCCTCCGGCTCCTCTACCTCCTGCTCGGACTGGCCTGGCCCGGGGTCACCCAGGAGGTCACGAACCTCGCCGGCGGCTGTATCGAGGCGGTCTGGGCGCCGATGGCCGCGATCATCGCCTCACGGGTCCTGCCGGCGCCACGACGTCGGGTCGACCGCCGGCCGGTCACGTCCCTCCTCGAGCCGGCAGCGACGACCGTCGGAGGCCTCGGCCTGCTCGCCCTCGTCGTCGGGTACGCCGCGACCTTCGACGGGCTGGACCGGGTCACCCTCACCGCGCTCGTCGCCAACGCTCTCGGCCTCGCCCTCACGGTCGTGAACCTGCGTGCCGCGGCCGAGCCGGCGGCACGTGAGGAGTGGCGCGTCCATCACGCCGCGATGCTGGCCGGTGCACCTGTGACCGCGGTCCTCTGGGTGGTCTACCGGCTTCCCTTCACCACCGAGCAGGCGTTCTACGGTGCCCTGCTGACCGGCCCCGCCGTCACGCTGTCGCTCGGGCTCCTCGTGATCGCCTGGCACCGACGCCGCCCTGCACGCGTCACCGCCGCCGCCTCCGTCATCGCCTGAGGGTCAGCGCACCGAGACCACGTTGGTGCGGGCGGCCTTGTCATGCAGGGCCTGACGCTTGCCGTCCCAGAGCGGCCACAGGACGTCGAGGAAGCCGAACACCATCATCACCAGGAAGCCGACCACCGTCAGCGCCAGGGAACCAGTGAGCACGGTCAGGGTGCACAGGTAGGCCAGGCCGCTGGCCACGAGCACGCGGATCCCGATGGCGCCCCACGGCAGGCGACCGGGCTGCTCGCGCAGCCGCACCCGCAGGCCGAGCGCCAGCTTGCCCAGCGTCGCACCCTTCCAGCGCAGCATCAGCACGATGTAGAGGAAGCCGATGACGGTCACCCACGCATCACCCGCGAACTGGTCGCGGAGCACGCCGACGTAGCCGTGCCAGTAGGCCCCGACGTCCGGGGACGTGGAGGTCAGGTAGCGATCGCTGAGGTTCTGGAGGCGCTCCTGGGAGTCGACCTGCGACGGCAGCGTCAGCACCAGGCTTGGCACCACCAGCACCACGATGTCGATGATCTGCGCGAGCACGCGCGCTCCGTAGCTCGCCAGCGGCACACCGTCCGGCGTGGTCGGCCCCGCCGGCCGGGCGGCGTACGCCGGAGAGACGTACTGCTGGGCCGGGGCGACGTGCTCGGTCCAGGCTGTTCCGTCCCAGTAGCGCAACGTGGGGACGCCCGTGGTGGGCATCGGGTCGGGTACCAGCCGGCAGCGACGTCAGACATGTCGAGCACCCTAGACGCGTGGCCGCGCCCGCGGGGTCGAAGAGGCAGCGTGAGCGCACACCGACATGCCCGTCATCGTCGCCTTCGACACCGCGCCGGCACGAGGGCGACGTGGTCCGAGTCGACGCGCGCGGCGATCGCGAAGTTGCAGGCCTCCCCCGCCTGACCGGATCCTTGACGGCGTGACCGTGCTGGACCCGCTGGACGTCGAGGCTCGCGCCGCGGCCCATGGCGCGAGGCTCGCGCCGTACGTGACGCCGCACCTGGCACGGCGCGCCGCCGGCGTGAAGCACCCGGTCCACGACTTCCTCTTCACGTACTACAACTTCCGCCCCGGGCAGCTGCTGCGCTGGAGCCCCGGCGTCCCGGCAGGTGACCCTGCCGTCGAGGCCCGACGCCCCCGCATCGAGCAGGTCCACGAGCTGCTCGTCGCCACCGCGAGCCGTGCCGGCAACTTCGGCTGCTTCGGGCTCCACGAGTGGGCCATGGTCCACGGCGCCGAGCCCAACCGGCATCCGATGCCCCTGCGGCTGGGAGCCGCCGAGACCGATCGCGTGACGGAGTCACACCGGATCGCCTGCTCGCACTTCGACGCCTTCCGCTTCTTCACGCCATCCGCGGCCGGCAGGAACACCCTGTCTCCCGGTCCCACCGACCGGCCGGCGTACGAGCAGCCGGCCTGCCTGCACGGCGGCATGGACCTCTACAAGCACGCCTACCGGCTCTCGCCGATGATCTGCTCGGACCTGGTCGCCGACGCCTTCGAGCTGGCCTGGGACATCCGGATCCTCGACATGCGGGCGGCGCCGTACGACATGACGGGATGGACGCTCGACCCGACCGGCGAGGAGTGGACGCCCGTCGCCATCGAGACGCCGGAGGGCAAGGCGGAGTACGTCGCCCAGCAGCGTGGTTTCGCCGAGCGCGGCGCGCCGATCCGCGCGGCCCTGATCGCCGAGTGCGAGCGACTCCTCGGATGACCTGCACGAACCGACACGATGACGCGTCACGCTCTTTCTCGCGAGCGCGAGAACCACTCGGTTGACAGGTCAACGTGTCGGTTCCTGCAGGAGCGGGCAGCGCCGCCTGACGCACCGCCGGCGCCGGGGGTGCGAGCCGGTGACAGACTCGCGGTCATGAGCACCGCGATCCGCCGCATCACGCCCGCCGACCTCGAGCGCACCGTCGAGCTGGTGCACGAGCTGGCGACGTACGAGAAGGCTCCGGACGAGTGCCACCTGACCGTCGAGCAGCTGCGCGGGGCGCTCTTCGGGGACTCCCCCGCACTCTTCGGCCACGTCGCCACCCACGACGACGAGGTGGTCGGCATCGCGCTGTGGTTCCTCAACTTCTCCACGTGGCGCGGCACCCACGGCATCTACCTCGAGGACCTCTTCGTCAGCCCGTCGCACCGCGGCCTGGGCCTGGGGCGCGACCTGCTGGCGGCCCTCGCCCGTGAGTGCGTCGAGCGCGGCTTCGAGCGGCTGGAGTGGTCCGTGCTCGACTGGAACGAGCCCGCGATCGGGTTCTACCGCTCCCTCGGCGCCGTCCGCATGGACGAGTGGACGGTCAACCGGCTCGCCGGCGACGCACTCACCCGCCTCGGCAGCCCCACGTACGCCGGCGACTGACCTCCGGCGACTGACCTCCGGGGACAGGGCGGCGCCCCTATGCTGCGCGCATGGCCCGCGCCCCTCGCCGCCGGGCGATCCGCTTCGTGATCGCCGTGCTGCTGACCGTCACCAACCTCGGTGGCGCGGCCGTCGTCTTCACGCTCGCGGCGTTCGTGGTCCCGCTGCCGGGCGGTGACGAGACCCGGGTCCGGCTGCTCAACCTCGCGGTCCTCGCCGCGTACGTCCCCACCGCGGTGGTCGTGGGGACCATCTGGGGCGTCCGCCGCCAGCGGCGCCTCGACACCTGGCTCGTGGAGCGGCGCCCGGCCACGGACCGCGAGAAGCGGGCACTGCTCAGGACGCCGCAGTTCTACGCGTGGATGCACCTGACCCTGTGGGGCTTCGCCTCCGCGCTCTTCGGTGTCGTCAACGTCCCCTCCAACGCCGGCCGGGCAGGCCTCATCGTGGTGATCGTCGCGATCACCGGCATCACGGTGGCGTCGCTCTCCTTCCTCATCGTCGAACGCCGGATCCGGCCGATCACCCGCGCGGCCCTCGAGACCGGACTGCCGGCCCACCACAAGGTCGGGCACGTCTCGGTGCGGGTGACGATGGCCTGGCTGCTCGGCACCGGTGCTGCCGCGATCGGCCTGATGCTCGCCGGGCTCACCGCGATCGTGCTCGGCGCCGACGCCACGTCGTACGCCCAGCTCGGGGCGACGATGATCTCGCTCGGCGCGGTGATCGTCCTGGTCGGCGGACTCGTGACCTTCCTCGCCGCCCGAGCGACCGCCGATCCCATCCGCGCGCTGCGCAGGGGCTTCCTGCGCGTGGGCCGCGGCAAGCTGGACACCTGGGTCGCCATCGACGACGGCACCGAGATCGGCGAGCTGCAGGCCGGGTTCAACGACATGGTCGCAGGCCTGCGCGAGCGGGAGCAGCTGCGCGACCTCTTCGGCCGCCACGTCGGTGTCGACGTCGCGCGGGAGGCCCTCGCCAAGGGCGTGCAGCTCGGTGGCGAGGTGCGCGAGGTGACCGTCCTCTTCGTCGACGTCATGGGTTCCACGACGATGGCCACCGAGCTCGACCCGACCGAGGTCGTCGGCCTCCTCAACCGGTTCTTCGACACGGTCATCGACGTCGTGCACCAGCACGACGGCTGGATCAACAAGTTCGAGGGCGACGCGGCGCTCGCGATCTGGGGCGCACCGGTGGCGGTCGAGGACCGCGACGCCAAGGCGCTCGCCGCAGCCCGCGTCCTCGCCGACCGGCTCCGGCAGGAGGTCCCCGAGATCGCCGCCGGAGTGGGCGTCTCCGGCGGCCCCGTCGTCTGCGGCAACGTGGGCTCCGCCGACCGCTACGAGTACACCGTCATCGGTGACGCGGTGAACGAGGCGGCCCGCCTCACCTCGGTCGCGAAGGAGCACCCCGAGCGCTGCGTCGCGAACGCCGCCCTGCTCGCGGCCGCAGCCACCGAGCGGGACCACTGGCTCGAGCGTGAGCCGGTCGTGCTGCGCGGGCGCGGCGTCGAGACCCGCGTCGCCGTACCGAAGGCCTGACCGCTCCGGCCGCCGCAGCCGGCGCCGACGACCGGACCGGGGGCGTTCAGGGCCGCTGCCTCAGCCGCAGGCCCTGGTCACTTGCAGGAGCGGCTCAGCAGGTCCTTCACGTCCGACTCGGGGATGCCGGAGCTCTCCGGGAAGAGGTGCGTGATGGTGCGCGCCGGGTCGACCTTGTAGTCGTGGCAGGTGGAGGCACGGTCGGCGTCGGTCCACCCGTTCCAGACCTGCTGGACGAACTGCCTGGTCGTCGTCGGGAGCGCGGACCCCGAGGGCGCGTCAGAGCCGCCGCCGCAGGCAGCGAGGAGCAGCGCAGCGGGGACGAGGAGGACCGAGAGACGACGCATGGAGGTCATGATGACCTGTCATCCCCGTGCGTCCCAACCCTCGTCTCAAGTCCACGCAGGACGATCGCGAGCCCGACCGCGAAATCCGCGTCTCCCGGCTCCCCGGCGACGCCGGCGGCCTGACGGTCCGCGACGTGGCCGAAGACGAAGTGGAAGAGGGTCTGGGCGCCGACGCGGGCCAGCTCCGGGTCGGCTCCGTTGAAGGCCAGCACCGCCGCCATCCTCGTCACCGGGTCGGTGCCGCCGACACCCTGGGCCCGGGCTGTGGCGAGAACGGCGGCCCCGTCGCGGTGCCGCAGCATGGTGTCGCGCAGCTCGACGCACGCGAGGCGCAGCTCGTCCTGCCACCCGAGAACCTCCGTCGCGCGCCGGCCCCTCTCGAGCATCTCGTCGGCGACCGCTCCGAGGAGCTCCTGCTTGGAGGCGACGTGGTGGTAGAGCGCGCTCGGCCGTACGCCGAGATCGCCGGCGAGGCGCCGCATCGACAGGCCCTCCAACCCGACCTCCTCGAGCAGGTCGATGGCGCGATCGACGACGTCCGCACGGCGGTACCGTGCGGGCGCGCTCGAGACCGGGGCGGGAGAACTTGGCGAAGCCACGTCGCACACCCTAACCTGAACACCGTTCAGGTAGCCCCGGAGAAGTCACCCAGGCGAGGGCACCACGACCACAGCGGCCCCACCGCACCGAGGAGCACCGATGAGCACGCAGTTCGACCAGATCGCCGACCAGGTCCTCGCAGGCACGCCCGCGACGCCGGAGCAGGCCCTCGCGGTCCTGCAGGCCAACGACTTCGAGCTCATGTCGGTGGTCGCCGCTGCCGGCCGGCTGCGCCGCGAGCACTTCGGCAACACGGTCAAGGTGAACTACCTGGTCAACCTCAAGTCGGGCCTGTGCCCCGAGAACTGCAACTACTGCAGCCAGGCGCGCGGCTCCGAGGCCGACATCCTCAAGTACTCCTACCTCTCCAAGGACGACGCGATCGCCCAGGCCGGCGCCGGCCTCAAGGGCGGCGCCTCGCGCGTCTGCATGGTCTCCTCCGGTCGCGGCCCGTCCAACAAGGACATCGACAAGGTCGTCGAGATGACCGAGGCCCTCAAGGAGGAGTACGAGGGCGTCGAGGTCTGTGCCTGCCTCGGCCTGCTCAAGGAGGGCCAGGCCGAGCGCCTGAAGGCGGCCGGTGTCGACGCCTACAACCACAACATCAACACGGCCGAGTCCAACCACGACAACATCGTCCAGACGCACACCTACGAGGACCGCGTCGACACGATCGGCAAGGCCAAGTCGGCCGGCCTCTCCCCCTGCTCCGGCCTGATCGCCGGCCTGGGCGAGACCGACGAGCAGCTCGTCGAGGCCCTCTTCGCGCTCAAGGCGCTCGAGTCCGACTCGATCCCGGTCAACTTCCTCATGCCGTTCGACGGCACGCCGTACGAGAACACCTGGGAGCTCTCCCCGCAGCGCTGCCTGAAGATCCTGGCGATGGCGCGCTTCGTCTGCCCCGACAAGGAGATCCGGATCGCCGGTGGTCGCGAGATGCACCTGCGCTCGCTCCAGGGCCAGGCGCTGCACGTCGCCAACTCCATCTTCCTCGGCGACTACCTGACCTCGACCGGCCAGGACGCGCGCGACGACCTCGAGATGATCCGCGACAACGGCTTCGTCATCCTGGGCCAGGAGAACGCCTTCAACGACGGCACCTTCGACGAGGTCTTCAACGCTCCGCGCGGAGGCCACCAGCACGCGCCGGCCACGACGCCGTGTGGCTCCTCGGCGGGCTCCGCCTGCGGCGACGGCTGCGGCGGCTGCACCGCCCTGTCCCCCGCCGACAAGGCCGCCGAGCAGGCTGTTGACCCGCACAAGCCGGTGATCCGCCGCCGTGGCGCGGGCACCGAGGTCCCGGCCAACGCCTGATCCCTGCTCCATGAGTGACGCCGTGCCCCGGGACCTGCTCGCCTTCGACCGCGAGCACCTGTGGCACCCGTACACGTCGATGACGGCGCCGGCCCAGGTCCGCGCCGTCGTCGGCGCCTCGGGTGCACGGCTCTGGCTCTCGGAGAGCGGCTCCCCCGCCGACGCCGTCAACGTCGTCGACGGCATGAGCTCGTGGTGGTCGGCGATCCACGGCTACCGGCACCCGCGTCTGGACCAGGCCGTCAAGGACCAGGTCGACCGGTTCAGCCACGTCATGTTCGGCGGGCTGACGCACTCCCCGGCGGTCACGCTCGGCCGCGCCCTGGTCGAGCTGACCCCCGAGGGCCTCGACAAGGTGTTCCTCGCCGACTCGGGCTCGGTCGCGGTCGAGGTCGCGCTCAAGATGGTGCTGCAGCACCAGCGCGGCGTCGGTCGCCCCGAGCGACGCCGGTTCCTGACCGTGCGCGGCGGGTACCACGGCGACACCTTCCATCCGATGTCCGTGACCGACCCGGACGGGGGCATGCACGGCATGTGGCGCGGGGTGCTCCCCGAGCACGTCTTCGCACCGCGCCCTCCGGCGTACGACGCGGGCCCGGCCGAGGTCGAGGCCTGGGCGACGGCGTTCCGCGCGGTGGCCGACGAGCACGCCCACGAGCTCGCCGGCATCGTCGTCGAGCCGCTGCTCCAGGGCGCCGGCGGGATGTGGCCCTACCCGGTCGCGTGCCTGCAGGTCATGCGCGAGGTGGCCGACGAGCTCGGGATGCTGCTGGTCTTCGACGAGATCGCCACGGGCTTCGGCCGCACGGGCCATCTCTTCGTCTCCGAGCTGGTGCGCCCCGACGTCCTGTGCCTCGGCAAGGCCCTCACCGGTGGCTACCTGACGCTCGCGGCGGTCGTGACCACCGAGGCCGTCGGGCGCGGCATCTCCGCCTCGGAGTCCGGTGTCCTCATGCACGGCCCGACCTTCATGGGCAACCCGCTCGCGTGCGCCGTGGCCGTCGAGTCGCTGCGCGTGCTCACCCGCACGGACTGGAGGGCGACCGTCGCCAGGATCGGCGGCCGCCTCGCCACGGGACTGGCGTCCCTGCGCGACCTGCCGGGCGTGAAGGACGTGCGCACGATCGGGGCGGTCGGCGTCGTCCAGCTGGAGCAACGGGTGGACGTGAAGGCAGCCACCGACGCCGCGATCGCCGCAGGCGCCTGGCTGCGGCCGTTCAACGACCTGGTCTACGCGATGCCGCCGTACGTGTGCACCGACACCGAGGTCGACACCATCGTCGCAGCGATCCACGCCGCGACCCGTGCATCCCTGGAGGCCACCGCATGAGCTGGGAGCAGTGGTTCTCCGACCGCGTCGCGGAGCGCGAGGCCGCGGGCCTGCGTCGCGTGCTGAGGCCCCGTGGCGCCCACGACCCGGTCATCGACCTGGCCGGCAACGACTACCTCGGCCTCTCCACCCACCCCGACGTACGCCGGGCCGCCGCGGACGCCGCACTCACCTGGGGCGCCGGCGCCGGTGCGTCACGCCTCGTGACCGGCACGCTCGAGGTGCACCAGCAGCTGGAGGACGAGCTCGCGGAGCTCGCAGGATGGCCGGCGGCCCTGGCCTTCTCGACGGGCTACCACGCCAACCTCTCCGTGGTGGCCGCGCTCGTCGGCAGGGGCGACCTGATCGTCTCCGACGCCCACGTGCACGCGTCGCTGATCGACGCCGCCCGCCTGAGCCGCGCCGAGGTCGCCGTCGCTGCCCACAACGACGCCGCCGACGTCGCGCGCATCCTCACCGCGAACCCCGGTCGACGGACGCTCGTGCTGGTCGAGTCGATCTACTCGGTGCTGGGCGACGCCGCACCCCTCGAGGAGCTGGCCGCGATCTGCGCCGCGCACGGCGCCCTGCTCGTGGTCGACGAGGCCCACGGCGTCGGCGTCGTGGGCGACGGCGGCCGCGGCCTCGTGCACGCGGCGGGCCTCGCGGGCCACCCCCACGTCGTCGTCACCGTCACTCTGTCGAAGGCGATGGGCGCCCAGGGAGGCGTCCTCCTGGGCCCTGCGAGCTTCCGGGAGCACCTCGTCAACGCCGCGCGCCCCTTCATCTTCGACACCGGCCTCGCGCCCGCATCAGCCGCGGGCGCCCTGGCATCGCTGCGCCACCTGCGGGCCCATCCCGACCTCCCGGCCGTCATCCGCACGCGGGTCGGGGCCCTCGCCGACGCCCTCGCCGTCGAGGCACCCGCGGGCGCCGTCCTCTCGGTGCCGATGCCCTCACCCCAGGCCGCCCTGGCCGCCCAGGCCGCGATCCTCGACGAGGGCGTCCGCGTGGCCTGCTTCCGGCCGCCGTCCGTCCCCGACGGCATCAGCCGCCTCCGGATCACCACGAACGCCGGTGTCCCCGACGCCGACTGGGCCCGCGCGACCGAGGTCGTCACCAGGATCGCCAAGGAGCACCGATGAGCCGCATCGTCATCGTCACCGGCACCGACACCGGCGTCGGCAAGACGGTCGCCACGGCGGCACTGGCCGTCCATCTGGGCGGGCCGCTGGTCGTCAAGCCCGCACAGACCGGCATCGCGCCCGGCAACGGCGAGGAGCGCGACATCGATGTCGTGGCCCGCCTGTCCGGAGCGCCGACCGCGCAGTTCGTCGAGCTCGCCGACCCGCTGGCCCCCGACACCGCGGCCCGCCTGCGGGAGGTCGCGCTCCCCCGGGTAGCCGAGCACGCAACCGCCATCCGCCACCTCCTCACCGACCACGCCACGGTCCTCGTCGAGGGAGCGGGCGGGCTGCTCGTTCGCCTCGACACCGAGGGCGGAACCCTCCTCGACCTGGCCGCAGACCTGGCGAAGCGCGAGCCCGTGTCGGTCTACGTGGTGGCCCGCGCGGGCCTCGGCACGCTCAACCACACCGAGCTCACCGTCCAGGCCCTGCGCCATGCCGGCCTCGAGCCCGCGGGGCTCGTCATCGGCAGCTGGCCGGCCGAGCCCGACCAGGCGGAGACACTGAACCGCACCGAGCTGCCGCGCGTCACCGGCGTACCCGTGGTGGCCGTCCTGCCGGAGAACGCAGGAAGCCTGGACCCGGAGGAGTTCCGGGCCCAGGCTCCCACCTGGTTCAGCTGAGGCGAGCGGCGCGGCGCGCCCTCACCACGTGTAGCGTCAGTTCGCGGCAGCGAGCTTCGCGACGGCGTCGGCGAACTTCGCGACGGTCTCGGCGTCCTGCGACGGGTCGGTGCCCCACGCGTAGGCGTGCGAGAGCTCGATGTCCTCGACGATCTTCGCGCCGGCGACGCCCGCCGACTTGCGGGTGTCCTGGTGGGCCCACTGGCCGCCGTACTGGCCGACAGCGGTGCCGACGACGGCGGTCGGCTTGTCCTTGATGGAGCCCGCACCGAACGGACGCGAGGCCCAGTCGATGGCGTTGGCGACGACGGCCGGGGTGGAGCCGTTGTACTCCGGGACGACGAAGAGGAGGCGGTCGGCCGCGGCGACCTGGTCGCGGAGCGCCTGGGCGGCGGCCGGAGCGGCGTCGCCGTCGATGTCCTCGTTGTAGAACGGGATCTCGCCGAGGCCCTGGGCGATCTCGATGGTGACGCCCTCCGGGGCCTGCGCCTGCACGGCCTCGATGAGCTTGCGGTTGACGGAGTCGGCACGGAGCGAGCCGACGAGGGCGAGGACCTTGGTCACGGGAATCTCCTGAGGTGGGTTGCGAAGCAGGTGTATGACGCGTCAACCATGATTCCCGCACCTGCATTCCCGCCGGAACGAGATCTGGGTCACACGGCCCCCGCGGCCTCAGGCCTGGTGCTTGCGCAGACCGTAGGTGACGCTGTCGACCAGCGCCTGCCACGACGCCTCGATGATGTTGGCACCCACCCCGACCGTGACCCAGGACGTGGTGCCGTCGGTGGTCTCGATCAGCACGCGCGTGATCGCGTCGGTGCCGTGGCCCTGGTCGAGGATGCGGACCTTGAAGTCGATCAGCTCGAACTTCGCGACCTCGGGGTAGGCCCGGCCGATCGCCTGGCGCAGGGCGTGGTCCAGCGCGTTGACGGGGCCGTTGCCCTCGCCCACGAGGACGAAGCGCTCCCCCTGGGCATGGAGCTTCACGATCGCCTCACAGACCGCCTCGCCGGCCCCTCCGCCGTGGGCAGCCGCCTGCGGCAGGGTCTCCGTGACCACGCGCCACGACTCGATCTCGAAGAAGGCCGGACGCTCGCCCTCGACCATCTCGGCGAGGAGCAGCTCGAACGACGCGTCGGCCGCCTCGAAGCTGAAGCCCTGCGACTCCAGCTCCTTGACCCGGTTCGTGATCGCGGTCGCGAGCTCCTTGTTCTCGGAGAGGTCGAAGCCCAGCTCCTTGCCCTTGAGCTCGATCGACGCCCGGCCGGCCATGTCGGAGACCAGCAGGCGCATGTCGTTGCCGACGCCCATCGGGTCCATGTGCTGGTAGAGCATCGGGTCGACCTTGATCGCGGAGGCGTGCAGGCCGGCCTTGTGTGCGAACGCCGAGGAGCCGACGTACGGCTGGCGCGAGGCGGGAGGCACGTTGGTGACCTCGGCGATGCCGTGGGCGATCCGCGTCGCCTCGCGCAGGAGGCCCTGCGGGAGCACCTGGCGGTCGAGCTTGAGCTCGAGGTTCGCGACGACGGAGATCAGGTCGGCGTTGCCGGTGCGCTCGCCGTAGCCGTTGATGGTGCCCTGGACGTGCGTGGCTCCGGCGTCGACGGCGGCGAGGGTGTTGGCGACGGCCGTGCCGGTGTCGTTGTGGCAGTGGATGCCGACACGTCCACCGGTCGAGGTCTGGACGTCGTGGACCACGTCGGAGACCCAGGCGGGCAGCATGCCGCCGTTGGTGTCACAGAGGGCCGCGACCTCCGCTCCCGCCTCGAACGCGACCCGCAGCACCTCGAGCGCGTATGCACGGTTGGCCTTGTAGCCGTCGAAGAAGTGCTCGGCATCGAGGAAGACGGTCTGGCCGTTCTCGCGGAGGTGGGCGACGGTGTCGCGGACCATCGCGAGGTTCTCCTCGAGGGTGGTCCGGAGGGCGAGCTCGACGTGGCGGTCGTGCGACTTGGCCACGAGCGTGACGACGGGGGCACCCGAGTCGCGCAGGGCAGCGATCAGCGGGTCATCCGCGGCGCGTACGCCGGCACGGCGGGTGGCCCCGAACGCAGCGAGCTTCGCGTGCTTGAGGTCGAGCTCGGTCGCGGCGCGGCGGAAGAACTCGGTGTCCTTGGGGTTGGCGCCCGGCCAGCCACCCTCGATGAAGCCGACGCCGAGCTCGTCGAGCTGGCGCGCGATGGCGAGCTTGTCCGCGACGGTGGGGTTGAGCCCCTCCTGCTGCATGCCGTCACGCAGCGTGGTGTCGTAGACGTGGAACGCGCCCTGCAGGTCCATCGGCCCAGCCTTGTCTGTCGGTCTCGTGTGGTTCGGGTGCAGCAACAAAAAAACCCCTCGCGGACGAGAGGTATGCGCGTCGGCCGGGGCGGCTGACGCGCTAGCCAATGGCAATGTGGCGCTGCATACGTTCATTGTGCCACGTGTCGTGTGCGCGCCCGCTCGCGCCCACGTAGACTCGCGTGCGGGGGCACTAGGGAGGAAGCAGCACGTCATGCGCATCAGTCAGCTCAGTCAGGCAGCGGACCTGCCGGTCGGGACCGTGAAGTTCTACCTGCGCACGGGTCTCCTGCACGCAGGCCGGGCCACCAGCGCGACCCAGGCGATCTACGACCAGAGCCACCTCGAGCGACTCCGCCTCGTGCGCGCCCTCCTCGAGATCGGCAAGCTCAGCCATGCCGAGATCCAGCGCGTCCTCGCGGCCCTCGCGGCGCCGCAGGCCGACGCCGACGCTGCCCCGCTCGACACCGTCGAGATGCTGTCGCTCGCGACCGCCGGCACCTCCGGGATCGACGGTGACCGGCTCGACCTGACCGCCGCCCGCGAGCTCGTCGACCAGGTCGGCTGGAGCATCAGCGAGGACTCACCGCACCTCGGTGCGCTCGCCCAGACGCTGACCGCGCTCGACGGCATCGGCGTCGCGCCGTCCGCTGACCGCATGCGGGTCTACGCCGAGGCGGCGTCCCACGTCGCCCGCAACGACGTCGCGACGGTGATCGAGGCCGACCCGCACATGCGTGCCCTGGTCGCTGCCGCCGGCACCGCTCTCTACGACGCGTTCTTCACCGCCCTGCGCCGCCTCGCGATCGAGAACCAGGTCACGCGGCAGCGCACGCGGGTCCCCGGCCAGCGGGCGACCACCATCCCGTCTGCCTGACCCACGCAGCGTCCTCGACGTCGTACGGCGCGCACCCCGGGGGTGCGCGCCGTATGACGTCGTGGGCCGGGCCGTCGGACCCTCAGCTGTCAGGGCAGCCGGCTGCGCCAGTCGAGGTCCCAGGGAGCCTCGTGCAGCGGCGCCCACTGGACACCGTGCGCCCAGACCGACCAGGCCAGCGCGCCGCCCAGCGCGACGAACGCGGCAGCGGTCAGCAGCCAGCCCCCGCCCGTGCGGGCTAGGGGCGCGAGCATCCCCCGGACGGGGCGCCGCAGCCGGGCGGAGCCCGGGCCGAGCAGCAGGCCGAAGCCGACGCCGAGGCCCGCCCAGGCCGACCACTGCAGGCGCGGCGCGCCGGCGAGAGCCGCAGCCAGCACGGCGACGGCTCCGACGACACCGGCCGCGCTCCAGAGCAGAACGGTCACCGGGAGCGAGACCAGCAGGTCCACGGGCGACTTGAGGAACGCCAGCGGGACGTCGTACCAGCGGCGGCCGCGGGCGTCGCGACGCGAGCGGTGCCCGTCGGCGGTCACGGCTCCCCAACGCAGGACGGCGACCACCAGCGCGAGGGCGGCGAGCACCTGGATCGGGGCGGCGGCGACACCCGCGGCGACGAGCAGCAGGAGGCCGAGACCGAGCGTCCAGCGACGCAGCCGCTCCCCCACGGGCACGCGCCGTCCGGCGGGCGCCTCGGACCAGAGCGGACGGTCGTCCTCGTCGTCGATGACGAGCGGCGGCTCGTCCACCGGCATGACGCGCGTCGCGGGGGCTGCGGCGACGGTGCGGGGCGGGACGCCGGACGGCAGCAGGGCCGCGTTGCGCGCATCGAGCACACGGACCAGGGCGGTCAGCGTCGGACGGCGCAGCGGGTCGGGGTCGAGGGCCGCCTCCACAGCGATCCGCAGCGACGGGTCGAGCCCGTCGAGATCGTGGTCGCCCCGACGGACGCGATCCATCACCGCCATGGCGTTGCCCGAGCCGTACGGCGCCCGGCCGGTGCCGGCGAAGGCGACGGTCGCGGCCCACGAGTGCACGTCGGCCGGCGCCCCCGGCTCGTCGCCCGCGATGACCTCGGGTGCCATGTAGCCCGGCGTGCCCAGCAGGAAGCCGGTGCGCGTGATCTTCGTGTCGTCGCCCAGGCGCGCCAGGCCGAAGTCGATGAGGACCGGCGTCATCCCGTCGAGGACGACGTTGGACGGCTTCACGTCGCGATGCATGACCCCCGCGCCGTGCACCGCCTGGAGCGCCTTGGCCAGCGAGATCGCGAAGCGGCGAAGGTCCGGCCCGGTGAACGGCCCGGCCTCGGTGATCTCGTCGTGGAGTGACGGCCCGTCGATGTAGCGGGTGGCGACGTACGGGACGGGCCCCCACGGGTCGGAGTCGACGATCTCCGCGACGAGCGGGGAGGCGACCCGCGACAGCGTCGCGACCTCACGCTCGAGGCGCTCGCGCGCCTCCTCGTCGCCGACCACGTGCGGGCGCAGGACCTTCAGCGCCGCGAGGCGGCCCCGCTCGTCCTCCGCGAGGTGGACGACCCCCATGCCGCCCTCACCGAGCCGGCGAACCAGGGTCCAGCGCCCGACGCGGACTGCCTCCACGTCAGAGGACCTTGTGCATCCAGTGGTGCGTGTCCTCGGCGCGACCGAACTGGATGTCGACCAGGGCCTCGCGGATCCTGGTGGTGAGCTCACCGGCCTCGGCGGTCGGCGCCGGGGTCTCGCGGCCGGCCTCCTTGAGCGTGCCGACCGGCGTGACGACGGCGGCCGTGCCGCACGCGAAGATCTCGACGATGTCGCCGTTCGCGACGCCGTCGCGCCACTCGTCGATGGAGAACTTGCGCTCCTCGACCGTGTGGCCCAGCCCCTTCGCCAGCTCGATGATCGACGCGCGCGTGATGCCCTCGAGGATCGTGCCGCTGGTCGCCGGGGTGACGACGCGGCCGTCCTTGAAGACGAAGTAGAGGTTCATGCCGCCGAGCTCCTCGACGTACATGCCCTCCTGGGCGTCGAGGAAGACGACCTGGTCGCAGCCCTGGGCGTACGCCTCCTGCTGCGCGACGAGGGACGAGGCGTAGTTGCCGCCCGTCTTCGCGTCACCCATGCCGCCGCGGCCCGCGCGGGTGTACTCGGTGGTGAGCCACAGGGTGACCGGCTTCAGGCCTCCCTTGAAGTAGGAGCCCGCCGGCGAGGCGATGACCATGAAGGTGACGTGGTGCGAGGGCCGGACTCCGAGGAACTTCTCCGAGGCGAACATGAAGGGCCGGATGTACAGGCTCTTCTCCCCCTCCGACGTCGGCACCCAGCGCTCGTCGACGGCGACGAGCGCGTCGACCGCCTGGACGAAGTCCTCGATGGGCAGCTCGGGCAGCGCCAGGCGCCGGCTCGACTTCGCCATGCGGGCCGCGTTGGCCTCCGGGCGGAAGGTCCAGACGGAGCCGTCCTCGTGGCGGTAGGCCTTCATGCCCTCGAAGGTCTCCTGCGCGTAGTGCAGGACGGCAGTGGCCGGGTCCAGGGTGATCGGCCCGTACGGCGTGATGCGCGCGTCGTGCCAGCCCTTCTCGGGCGTCCACTCGACCGTGAACATGTGGTCGGTGAAGTAGGTGCCGAAGCCCGGGTCCGCGAGGATCTCGGCAAGGCGGGCGTCGTCCACCGGCTGCGGGGCCGGCGTGGTGCTGATCTGCATGGGGCTCACGGTATCCAACCTCCGTTGGGGAAATGGGAAGAGCGCCGGGCACGTCGTTCGTGCCCGGCGCCCCGATGACGTGGGAGCGGGCTGTCAGCCGGCTACGAGGGCCGCGATCGCGTCGCCGACCTCGGAGGTCTTCCGCGGGCCCTGGCCCTGTCGGTTCTCGAGGTCCTTGACGATCGCTGCGTCGATCTTCGCCGCCGCCTCGGGGTAGCCGAGGTGGTCGAGCATGAGCGCGACGGAGCCGATCGCGGCCGTGGGGTCGGCGATCTGCTGGCCCGCGATGTCGGGGGCCGAGCCGTGGACCGGCTCGAACATCGACGGCGTGGTGCGGTCGGGGTTGACGTTGCCGGAGGCAGCCAGGCCGATGCCACCAGTGACGGCGGCAGCGAGGTCGGTGACGATGTCACCGAAGAGGTTGTCGGTGACGATGACGTCGAACTGCGACGGGTTCGCGACCAGGTGGATCATCATCGCGTCGACGTGCTGGTAGTCGACGGTGACGTCGGGGTACTCGGCGCCGACCTCGGCCACGAGGCGGGTCCAGATCTTGCCCGCGTTGACGATGACGTTGGTCTTGTGGACCAGCGTCAGCTTCTTGCGGCGCTTCTGGGCGCGGGCGAACGCGTCACGCACGACGCGCTCGACGCCGAACGCGGTGTTGAGGCTGACCTCGGTGGCGACCTCCTGCGGGGTGCCGACGCGGATCGAGCCACCGTTGCCGGTGTACGGACCCTCGGTGCCCTCGCGGACGACGACGAAGTCGATGTCGCCGGGGTTGGCGAGCGGGGACGCGGCACCGGGGAAGAGCTTCGAGGGACGCAGGTTGACGTAGTGGTCGAGCTCGAAGCGGAGCTTGAGGAGGAGGCCGCGCTCGAGGATGCCCGGGGGCAGGTTCGGGTCGCCGGGCTTGCCGCCGACCGCGCCGAGGAGGATCGCGTCCTTCGTGCGGATGTCGGCCAGCACCTCGTCGGTCAGGACCTCGCCGGTGGCGAGGTAGCGCTCCGCGCCGATCTCGTAGTGGGTCTGCTCGAAGGTCACCCCCTCCGGGGTGGCAGCCGCGAGGACCTTGAGTGCCTCGGGCACGACTTCCTGGCCGATGCCGTCACCGGGGATGACGGCGAGCTTGATGCTGGTCATGTCAACGAAATCTAGTTGTCCTCGGGCGCGAAGCCCGCGGTGTCTCGCAGGTCAAGCGCGTGCGAGACGGCCTCGAACGAGGTCGGGTTCTCCGGGTTGTGGTTGGCCGGACCCCAGAAGGTGATGCGGTAGTTCATGAGCGTGCTCCGTACGTGGCGGGTGGAGAGTGAGGAAGAAGGAAGACCGCAACGCCGAACACCGCGACGAGGTGGCCTTCCGTATCAGGCCTCGCCGCGGCAGTCGATGAGTACGAGCACGCCGAACATGGTGGACATACCGTACGGCGTGTTACGGGCGTGTGTCATGGATTTCTCGAAGGTCGCTCAGGATCTGAGATCGAGGTCTCACCTGCCCCACCCGCGACAAGACTCGTGACATGAGTGCCCCGCTGGAGCTGCCCGAGGTCGTCGCGCGTGCGTTCGACGTCTCCCGGCGCGCCGGCTACGTCTCCTTCTGCCGCAACGAGACGGGCCGCCTGCTGGCGGCCCTGGCCGCGACGCGGTCGGGTGTGCTCGCCGAGTTCGGCACGGGCTGCGGCGTCGGCACCGCCTGGCTGCGCAGCGGCGTACGCCCCGGGGCGATGATCCTGAGCGCCGAGCTCGACGCGCGTCTCGCGGGTGCAGCGCAGGAGATCTTCGCCGACGACCCGCAGGTCGAGGTCCTCGCCGCGGACTGGTCGACACTGCGGGACAAGGGCCCCTTCTCGCTGCTCTTCCTCGACTCCGGCTCCCCCACCGAGGTCGACGTCGACTCGGTCGCGGACCTCGTCGAGCCCGGCGGCATCGTCGTCCTCGACGACTTCGTGCCGTGCGCGGGCTGGCCACCCGTGTCGGACGGCCGCGTCGACACCCTCCGCGAGGGCTGGCTCAGCGACGAGCGCTTCACGAGTGTCGAGGTGATGGTCGCCGCCGATGCCGCCGCGATCATCGCCACCCGTCGCTGAGCCCCGGCTCACTTCCAGACGCGCACGTAGTCGACGTTCATGGTCGACGGCAGCGCCGTGCTGTCGGTCGGGACGTTGAGCCCGCCGCCGATGCCGTTGTTGAGGATCATGAAGAACGGCTCGTCGAACGGCGCCGGCGCGACGAGGCCGCCGCCATCGAGGATCTGCTTCGTCAAGACCACCGCACCGTCGTAGATGAAGGTCATCGTGCCGCCGACCCACTCCAGCGCGTAGGTGTGCCACGCGCCCGGCGTGGACACGACGCAGTCCAGGTTGGCGAACGTCGACGGGACGCCGCCCTCGTCGTAGTGCACGGCCGGGAGCACGTGGTCCGCCTGCCCCGAACGCCACTCGGCGACGTCCAGCTCCCCGCCGAGCGAGCCGTAGAGCTGCTTCTCGGGCCACAGCCACCAGGCACTGTGGATGCCGGCCGTCGTGCTCCCGGGGAACTGGATCCGGGCCTCGAAGCGTCCGGCCGTCTGGCTGAACTTGCCCTTGGACTGGATCCCGCCGCCGACGAAGTCCGTCGTGTAGGTGCCGGCCATGGTCGAGCACACGTAGCCGGGCTTGCGCAGCGTGGTCAGGTGCACGGCGCCGTTCGAGACCGAGATGGTCTCCTTCGAGTCGATCCGGCACTCAGGTGTCGCGACGCCGGTCTTCGAGGTGAGCAGCGGCGACCACTTCGTGCCGTCGACCGCCGACCCGTTGAAGTCGTCGGAGAACGAGCACTTCCACGAGCCCCCGGTGGCCTTCTTGATGGTCGTCCCGCAGTACGGGCTCGTGGTGTAGGTGAAGCCCCGGGCCTGGGCCGGGGCGGTCGTGGCGGCAAGCGGGACCAGACCCGCGGCAACCGTGGTGATGATGGCCGCGGCCCGCCCGAGCGAGCGCCGGCGCGCAGCATTGAACATGATGTTTTTCCCTCCCTTGCCGCTGCCCCTCCCTGAGCTGCGGCCCCGCTACCGACGGTAGGCAGGCTGGAGAGCGCCCGTCATCGGAAGGCGGGCGGAATGACCCGGGCGGACTAGACGATTCGGTCCGCCCGGGTGACACCCGTCACTTCCAGACGCGCACGTAGTCGACCTTCATGGTGCCCGGGAACTCCGTCGCCTCCGTCGGGGCGTTGAAGCCCGCACCGATCGACTGGTTCAGGATCATGAAGAAGTCCTGGTCGAACGGCGCCGGCTTGGCCAGGGCGCCCGACAGCCAGGTGTCGACGAGGCAGGTCTGTCCGTCGTACAGGAACGTGAGCGAGGTCGGGGTCCACTCCATCGCATAGGTGTGGAACGCCCCCGGGTTCGCCACGTAGCAGTGCCAGTCGGTCTTGTCCGGGTCGAGCCCACCGTCGTCGTAGTGGACCGTCGGGACCACTCGCCCGGGCGCGCCGGTGTAGTACTCCGCCACGTCGAGCTCGCCGGAGTCGGCGCCGTACACGAGCTCCTTGGGCCACAGCCACAGCGCACTGTGCAGGCCGGCGCTGGTGCTGCCCGGGAACGCGGCCCGGAACTCGTACCGGCCATAGGTCTGGGCGAAGCTGTTGCGCGAGGTGATGCCACCGCTCTGGTAGTGCGTGGTGAAGTCGGTCGACCAGGACGGGCCCTGGCAGACGAAGTCGGAGCCGGTGTCGACGGTGGACAACGAGATGTAGCCCCCGCCGACCGACAGCGTGTCCGGGTTGTCGATGCGGCAGTCCGGCGTCTGGACGCCGGTGTTGGACGTCAGCAGCGGAGACCACTTGGTGGTGTCGAGCGAGCGCCCGGAGAAGTCGTCCGAGAACGTGCACTTCCAGGTGCCGCCCCCGGCCTTCCGGATGGTGCTGCCGCAGTACGGCCCCCAGGCGGCGTCGGCAGAGCCGCCCGGACCGACGACGGCGAGCGCGGTCGCGGCCGTCAGGCCGGCCACGGCGAGAATGCTGCGCGAGCGCAGGCGAGTGAACATGTGTGACCCCCACGAGTCGAGTGACGAGCAGATGCGTGCTGGCCCCGAGACAAAAACGCGACGGTCACCCTTGACCCGCGCCTCCCCCATGCCCAAGAGACGGGTGTGCCCGCGAAAGATGACACGGATCACACCGACCGCGCCGTTACCTGCGTCACACAACGGCTGGATCAGTCTGCACTCGTTCGCGTCGAATCGGCTCGTTGGCGTTGGTTCAGCGCCACACGTGGACGTAGTCGACGTACATCGTGGCCGGAAGCCGGGCCTTTTCTCCCGGGGCGTTCCCGCCTGCGCCGATTGCCTGGTTCAGCACGAGGAAGTACGGCTCGTCGAAGGGATCCGGCGCCCGGGAGCCAGCCGACCGGTCGAGATGGACGTCGAGGCAGGTGCGACCGTCGTAGGTGATCGTGACGTGGTGAGGCGCCCACTCCGCGACGTACGTGTGGAAGCGTTCCGGCGTCCGCACCCAGCAGCGCCAGCTCGATGCGGACCGGGCTGCGGATCCCCTACCGAGGTGCAGGGTCGGGACCACCCGATAGGGCTGCGCCGAGCGCCACTCGGCGATGTCGATCTCGCCCGACTTCGCGCCGTGGAGGCTGTGCTCCGGCCAGAGCCACAGCGCACTGTGGAGGCCCGCTCCCGGCCCGCCCGGGAACCGGGCCCGGATCTCGAATCGTCCGTAGGTCTGGGAGAACAGGCCTCGTGTGCTCACACCGCCACCCAGAAAGCGCGTCGGCCCGACGACGGGGCACGGGACCGGATGCGGGAGACGGCGCGCCGTCAGCCTCAGCAGGCCGCCGGCGACGGCCACCGTGCCCGGGAGGTCGAGCCGGCACTCGGGAGTGGCCACCCCGGAGTCGCGCGTCAGCAGCGGACGCCAGCGGCGCGAGTCGAGCTGGTCGCCCTCGAAGTCGTCCGCGAACGCGCACGTCCAGGTGCCTCCTCCCGGACGTGCGGGGGCCGGGGAGCCGCACGGGCTCGAGGCAGGCGCACTGGAACCGGAGCGGGGCGGCGCCGTGGCCGGGCCGCCCGGCGCGCAGCCGGCAGCGAGGAGGACGAGTGCCGCAGCAAGGTACGGCGCGAGACGGGGGCGCATCCCGTCGACCCTAGGCGGCTAGCGCCACACCCGCACGTAGTCCACGGACATCGACTGGGGGAAGGCCGTGCTCGACGTGACGGCGTTCTGCCCGCTCCCGAGGGCCTGGTTGAGGATGAGGAAGTACGGCTCGTCGAACGGCGCCGGCTTGGTCAGGCCGTCGGCGGAGATCCAGCTGTCCTCGAGGCACAGCTTGCCGTCGTAGAGGAACCGCAGCGAGTCCCGCGTCCACTCCAGCGTGTAGGTGTGGAAGTTCCAGACCTTGTCCACGTAGCAGGCCCAGTTGGTGATGTCGGGGTCCGCTCCCCCGTCGTTGTAGTGAACCGTCGGCACGACGCGGTGCGGCTGCGACGAACGCCATTCGGCCACGTCCAGCTCGCCCGACTTCTCGCCGTACTTCATGTACGCCGGCCACAGCCAGAGCGCGCTGTGGATGCCCCTGCCGCCGTAGTACGGCATCGCCGCGCGGAACTGGACGCGACCGTAGGTGAGGTGGAACAGGCCGTTGGTGGCGATCCCGCCCCCGATGTACGACGTCCGGTAGGTGCTGCCCGACTTGGTGGTGCAGGTCATCGGCGAGGAGAGCTTGCGGACGGTGAGCTTGAGGACGCCGTTCGCGAGCGCGACAGTCCGGTTGTCCTTGATCCGGCACTCGGGTGTCTGCGCATCGGTGTTGCGCGTGAGCAGCGGCCGCCACTTCGTCGTGTCGAGGGTCGAGCTGGAGAACCCCTCGGAGAAGGTGCACTGCCACGCCTCGCCGGAGGCCTTGTAGACCGTCGTGCCGCAGTTCGGTCCGTCTGCGGCAGCCGCGTGCGGCGCGGGGGCCACGTCGAGGACGCCGAACGGCACCACCAGCACTGCGAGGAGCAGCAGGATGCGAGGTCGACGGTCCACGAGGAGGCTGCCTTCCGGGAGGTCCGATGCCTGCCCCCGGATGGGAAGCAGCGCTGTCGAGTCCCAACGACGCCCCTGCACGCAGGGTCACGGCCCCGCGCTCATGAACTGGGGCACAGTGACCCGTACGGGCCAGGAAATGCCGGACGGCCGGCCCCGACGGGACCGGCCGTACGACGTGTTGCTGCGTGGAGTCAGTCGGTGAGGTCGGCAGCGCGCACCGACTCGGCCTTGATCTCGGCCTCGACCTTGGCCAGCGTCTCTGCCGGGATGGCGGAGTCGACCGACAGCGCCACGAGGGCCTGGCCACCCTTGGCGTCACGGGCGACCTGCATGCCGGCGATGTTGACGCCCGCGTCGCCCAGGATGCCGCCGAGCGTGCCGACCATGCCCGGGCGGTCCTCGTAGCGGAAGAAGGCGAGGTGCTCGGTGAGCTCGATGTCCACGTCGAAGCCGTTGACCTCGACGAGGCGCTCGCGCTGGTGGATGCCGACCAGGGTGCCGGAGACCGAGACCTGCGAGCCGTCGGCGAGCGTGCCGCGGATCGTGATCAGGTTGCGGTGGTCCGGCGACTCCGACTCGGCGACGAGGCGGACAGCCGTGCCGCGCTCGGCGGCCAGCAGCGGCGCGTTGACGTAGGAGACCTGGTCCTCGACGATGTCGGCGAAGACGCCCTTGAGGGCGGCGAGCTCCAGCACCTTGACGTCGTACTCGGTGATCTCGCCACGGACCTCGACGTCGATCTGCTGGGCGACCTCGCCGGCGAGCGCGGTGAAGACGCGGCCGAGCTTCTCCGTGAGCGGGATGCCCGGGCGGACGTCCTCAGCGATGACGCCACCCTGGACGTTGACCGCGTCGGGGACCAGCTCACCCGCGAGAGCGAGGCGCACGGACTTGGCGACGGCGATGCCGGCCTTCTCCTGGGCCTCCTCGGTCGACGCACCGAGGTGCGGCGTGGCGACCACGTTGTCGAGGGTGAAGAGCGGGCTGTCGGTGCACGGCTCCTTGGCGAAGACGTCGAGGCCGGCGGCCGCGATGCGCCCCTCCTTGAGCGCGTCGTAGAGCGCGGCCTCGTCGACGATGCCACCGCGGGCGGCGTTGACGAGCACGAGCTCCTTCTTCGCCTTCGCGAACTGGTCGGCGCCGATCAGGCCCACGGTCTCCGGCGTCTTCGGGAGGTGCACGGAGATGAAGTCGGCCTCGGCCATCAGGGTGTCGAGGTCGACGAGGCGGACACCCATCTGGGCAGCGCGGCCGGCCTGGACGTAGGGGTCGTACGCGATGACCTTCATGCCGAACGCCGAGAGGCGCTGCGCGACGAGGACGCCGATGCGACCCAGGCCGACGATGGCGGCCGTCTTCTCGTAGAGCTCGATTCCGGAGTACTTCGAGCGGGCCCAGACGCCGTCCTTGAGCGCGGCGTGCGCCGGCGAGACGTTGCGGGCGGCGGCGAGCATCAGCGCGACGGCGAGCTCGGCGGCGGAGACGATGTTGGACGTCGGCGCGTTGACGACCATGACACCGCGCTCGGTGGCGGCCTTCACGTCGACGTTGTCGAGACCGACACCGGCGCGGGCGACGACCTTCAGCTTCGACGCGGCGGCGAGCGCCTCGGCGTCGACCTTGGTCGCGGACCGGACCAGGATCGCGTCGACGTCGGCGATGGCCGGCAGCAGCTCGGCGCGGTCGGCGCCGTTGCAGTTGCGGATCTCGAAGTCGGGACCCAGCGCGTCGATGGTGGCGGGGCTCAGCTCTTCGGCGATCAGGACGACAGGCTTGCTCACAGCGATTCCCTCGTTTGGTGCGAGTGTGGTTCCGGGGATCCTCGCGCAGAAGGCGCAGAGGGGCGTGCACGACGCTGTGCGCGGGCCCTCACTCTACAGGGACCCCCGAGGGGAGCCCGGGCGGGTTTCACGGCCGCACGGCGGCGGCACGGTGAACGCTCGTGCCGTCTCAGATGGCGCAACCGTCGGGGCCGCAGGCGTTGTCGCCGTCGACGATCGTGAGGGACGGGTGCAGGTCCGTCCACGCGCGGCCGAGGACCTGGCGCAGGGCCTCGGCGGGCTGGGCACCCGAGACGCCGTAGCGCTTCTCGATCACGTAGAACGGCACACCGGTCGCACCGTACGCGCCGGCCTGCTGCTGGTCGGCGTACACCTCGTCGAGGTAGTCACTGCCCGCCAGGACCTCGTCGACACGGGCGGCGTCGAGGCCGGCCTCGGCCGCCAGGCTCCGCAGGACGCCGTGGTCCGCGACGTTCGCCGCCTCGGCGAAGTACGCCGCGAAGAGGCGCTCCTTGAGCTGGCCCTGGAGCTTGGGACCGCCGTCGTGCAGCGCGAGGTGCAGGAGACGGTGGGCGTCGACGGTGCCGACACGCTGCGACTGGTGGTGCCGCCAGAGCATGCCCTCCTCCGCGGCGACCGCCTCGACGCGGTCGATCATCTGCCGACCCGCGGCCTCTCCCCCGCCGTACTTGCGGCCCAGGGCCTCCGCGACAGTCTCGACCGGCACCGTCGGTGCGCCCGGGTCGAGCTGGAAGGAACGCCAGGTGATGGTCACGTCGTGCTCGAAGCCGTCCAGTGCCTTCTCGAGCCGGCGCTTGCCGATGTAGCACCACGGGCAGACGACGTCGGACCAGATCTCGATCTCCATGGCGGGCACAACCACGTGACGTGTCCCCTTGTTCCCCCGATGTGTCCCTGAGGCCAGGCGCGGCGATCTCAGGGTCGGCACCGGGGGCGTGCCCGAAGCGCCCGCCCCCGCCTGCACACGAGGGTGGGAGCCATGATCACCGTCGAATCCCTCACCAGGTCGTACGGCCGCCACACCGCCGTCGACCACGTGTCGTTCACCGCGCTGCCGGGCCGCGTCACGGGCTTCCTGGGCCCGAACGGCGCCGGCAAGTCCACCACCATGCGGATCATGGCCGGCCTCGCCGAGGCCAGCTCCGGCACCGCCCACATCCTCGGCCGTCGCTTCGCCGACCTGCCCAACCCCGGCCGCGAGGTCGGCGTCCTCCTGGACGCCTCGGCCCAGCACGCCGGCCGCACCGGCCGCGAGGTGCTGCGCATCAACGCGCGCCTCATGGGCCTGCCCGGGTCCCGCGTCGACGACCTCCTCGCCGCCGTGGGCCTGACCGAGGAGGAGGCGGGCCGCCGAGTCCGCACCTACTCCCTCGGCATGCGCCAGCGCCTCGGCATCGCCTCCGCACTCCTCGGCGACCCCGAGGTGCTGATCCTCGACGAGCCGGCCAACGGCCTCGACCCCGCCGGCATCCGCTGGATGCGCGACCTCCTGCGCGGCTTCGCCGACCAGGGCGGCACCGTGCTCCTCTCCAGCCACCTGCTCAACGAGATCGAGGTCGTCGCCGACGACATCGTCGTCATCGGCCACGGCCGGATCGTCGCCTCGGGCACCAAGGCCGACCTGCTCGCGTCGGCCGAGACCCTGGTCCGCGCCGACGACCTGCGCGGCCTCCACACCGCTCTGGTCGGCGCAGGCCTGGAGTCCACGCCCGCCGACGGCGCCCTGCTGGTCAGCGGCGACGCCGGCCACATCGGCCGGATCGCCTTCGCCGCCGGCATCGCCGTCAGCGAGCTCCGCGCCGCCGACGGGGCCCGCCTCGAGGAGATGTTCCTCGAGCTCACCGCCACCACCGCCCGCGAAGGGAACGCAGCATGAGCACCGAGACCCTCTCCCCCGACGCCCGCCCCGTCGCAGGCGAACGCCGCGCGCCACGGCGTACGCCGGAGCCGATCCCATTCGGCCGGGTGCTCCTGGTCGAGCTGCAGAAGATGTTCGACACCCGCGCCGGGTTCTGGCTGATGGCGAGCATCGTGATCGCGTCGGTGATCGCGACCGTGGTCACCGTGCTGCTCGGCGACCGCGACTCGCTCTCCTTCGACTCCTTCGCCGCCGCTGTCGGCAGCCCGATGTCGATCGTGCTCCCGGTCATCGGCGTGCTGGCCGTGACCAGTGAGTGGAGCCAGCGCACCGCGCTCACGACGTTCACCCTCGTGCCGAGCCGGCCACGCGTCATCGGCGCGAAGGTCGTCGACGTGCTCGCCATCGGCGTCGTCTCGATGCTGCTCGCGCTCGGCATCGGCGCCCTCGGCAACGTGGTGACCTCGCTCGTGACCGGCAACGAGGCGATCTGGGACATCAGCGCCGCATCGTTCGCGAAGATCGTCCTGGCCAACGAGCTCGGCATGCTGCTGGGCCTCGCCCTCGGCCTGCTCTTCCGCAGCTCGCCCGCCGCCGTCGTCGGCTACTTCGTCGTGAACTTCGTGCTCCCGGGCGTCTCCGGCGCACTGGCCTCCTCGCAGCAGTGGTGGGCCGACCACGCCGGCTGGTTCGACCTCAACCAGACCCGCTTCCTGCTCTTCGACAGCGCACTGACCGGTGAGCAGTGGACCCAGCTCGGCGTGACGACCCTGCTCTGGATCGTCGTGCCCTTCCTCGTCGGCCTGCGGCTCGTGCTGCGCACCGAGGTCAAGTGACACGCGACTGAAAGGGACGACGCCCCCGACCGGGTCCGGTCGGGGGCGTCGTCGTACGACGTGGCGTCGGGTCAGCGCGCGGCCGAGCCCTCGGTGTAGTCGGCGTCCTGCTGCTTCCACGAGAAGAGGCCACGGAGCTTGCGGCCGGTCTCCTCGATCGGGTGGGCAGCGCCCTTGGCGCGGAGCTCGAGGAACTCCGGGGCACCGGCGTCCTGGTCGTCGATGAAGCGCTTCGCGAAGGCACCCGACTGGATGTCCGCGAGGACGGCCTTCATGTTCTCCTTGACGCGCGGGTCGATGACGCGCGGGCCCGAGACGTAGTCGCCGTACTCGGCCGTGTCGGAGACGGACCAGCGCTGCTTGGCGATGCCGCCCTCCCACATCAGGTCGACGATGAGCTTGAGCTCGTGGAGGCACTCGAAGTAGGCGACCTCCGGCTGGTAGCCGGCCTCGGTCAGGGTCTCGAAGCCGTACATGACGAGCTGAGAGACGCCACCGCAGAGGACGGCCTGCTCACCGAACAGGTCGGTCTCGGTCTCCTCGGTGAAGGTGGTCATGATGACGCCGGCGCGGGTGCCGCCGATCGCCTTCGCGTAGGACTTCGCGAGCTCCAGCGCGTTGCCGGAGGCGTCCTTCTCGACGGCGATGATGTCCGGGATGCCGCGGCCCGCGACGTACTCGCGGCGGACGGTGTGGCCCGGGGCCTTCGGGGCGACCATGATCACGTCGACGCCCTCGGGGGCCTCGATGTAGCCGAAGCGGATGTTGAAGCCGTGACCGAAGACGAGGGTGTCGCCCTCGGCGAGGTGCGGCTTGATGTCCTCGGCGTAGATCTTCCGCTGGTGCTGGTCGGGAGCGAGGATGACGATGACGTCAGCCTCCTCCACGGCCTCGGCGACCGTCAGGACGCGCAGGCCCTCGGCCTCGGCCTTGGCGATCGACTTCGAGTCGGCCTTGAGGCCGATCCGCACGTCGACGCCGGAGTCGCGCAGGTTGAGGGCGTGGGCGTGGCCCTGGCTGCCGTAACCGATGACAGCGACCTGCTTGCCCTGGATCAGGCTCAGGTCGGCGTCGTCGTCGTAGAACATCTCAGCCACGATGGGCTCTCCTTCTGGTGGGGTTGTACGTAGGGATTGTCAGGGGGACACCCGGCCGGCGGCCGGCTGGGGACTCAGCCGGCAGCGGGCGGCGGGGTCGGAACTGCGACGGGGCGCAGGGTGCGCTCCGAGATCGAGCGCGGGCCACGACCGATCGCGACCATGCCCGACTGGACCAGCTCGCGGATGCCGAACGGCTCGACGACCTTGAGGAAGTCGGAGAGTCGCTGGCTGCTGCCGACCAGCTGGACCGTGACCGCGTCCGGGGCCACGTCGACGACGTCGGCCGAGAAGAGCTGGACCACGTCGAGGACCTGGCCACGGCTCTCGGCGTCTGCCTTGAGCTTGACCAGGAGCAGCTCGCGGTTGACCGAGGCGCTGCCGTCGAGCTCGACGATCTTCAGCACCTCGATCAGCTTGTTGAGCTGCTTGGTGACCTGCTCGAGCGGGGTCTCCTCGACGTTGACCACGATGGTCATGCGCGAGACGTCGCTGTGCTCGGTCGGGCCGACCGCGAGCGAGTCGATGTTGAAGCCGCGACGGCTGAAGAGCGCCGCGATGCGGGCCAGGACGCCGGGCTTGTTCTCGACCAGGACCGAGAGGGTGTGACGGGCCATCAGAGGTCATCCTCGTCGAACTTGGGCGCGAGGTCGCGCGCGTACTGGATCTCGTCGTTGCTGGCGCCACCGGCGATCATCGGCCAGACCATCGCGTCCTTGTGGACCCGGAAGTCGATCACGACCGGCTGGTCGTCGATCTCCATCGCCTTCTTGATGACGGCGTCGACCTCGGCCGGCGAGTCGCACGAGAGGCCGACGCAGCCGTAGGCCTCCGCGAGCTTCGGGAAGTCGGGGATGCGAACCGGCTTGTCGTGCTTCTGCAGGTCGGTGTTGGAGTAGCGCTCCTTGTAGAAGAGCGTCTGCCACTGCCGGACCATGCCGAGGTTGTCGTTGTTGACCACGGCGACCTTGATCGGGATGTCCTCGATCGCGCAGGTCGCGAGCTCCTGGTTGGTCATCTGGAAGCAGCCATCACCGTCGATCGACCAGACGGTCGTGTCCGGGCAGGCGACCTTGGCACCCATGGCAGCGGGCACCGAGTAGCCCATCGTGCCGGCGCCACCGGAGTTGAGCCAGGTGTTGGGGTTCTCGTAGGAGATGAACTGGGCAGCCCACATCTGGTGCTGGCCGACGCCCGCCGCGAAGATCGTCTCCGGACCGGAGATCGCACCGAGGCGCTCGATGACGTACTGCGGGGCCAGGCCCTCGGCCGGAGCGTCGTAGCCCAGCGGGTACTGCTTCTTGATGCCGGCGCAGAACGCGACCCAGCCCTCGTAGTCGCCCTGCTGGCCGTCGGCCTTGAGCTGCGCGATGAGCTCGGTCAGGACCTCCTTGACGTCACCCACGATCGGGACGTCGGCGTGGCGGTTCTTGCCGATCTCGGCCGGGTCGATGTCGGCGTGGATGATCAGCGCACCCGGCGCGAACGTCGAGAGGTCACCGGTCACCCGGTCGTCGAAGCGGGCGCCGAGGCTGATGATCAGGTCGGACTTCTGCAGGGCAGCGACGGCGGAGACCGTGCCGTGCATGCCCGGCATGCCGAGGTGCTGCGGGTGGCTGTCCGGGAAGGCGCCCCGGGCCATCAGGGTCGTGACGACCGGGATGCCGGTCAGCTCGGCCAGGGCGCGGAGCTCCTTGTGCGCGCCGGAGCGGATCGTGCCGCCGCCGACGTACAGGACCGGCTTGCGGGCAGCAGCGATCAGCCGGGCGGCCTCACGGATCTGCTTGGCGTGCGGACGGGTCACCGGACGGTAGCCCGGGAGCGTGATCTCGGTCGGCCAGGCGAACGACGTCATCGCCTGGAGCGCCGACTTGGTGACGTCGACGAGGACCGGACCGGGCCGACCCGTCGAGGCCAGGTGGAACGCCTCCGCGATCGTGCGGGGGATCTCCGCCGCGTCCGTGACCAGGAAGTTGTGCTTGGTGATCGGCATCGTGATGCCGCGGATGTCCGCCTCCTGGAAGGCGTCCGTGCCGATGAGGGCCTCGGGCACCTGGCCGGTGATCGCGACCATCGGGACGGAGTCCATGTAGGCGTCCGCGATCGGGGTGACCAGGTTGGTCGCGCCCGGACCCGAGGTCGCCATGCAGACGCCGACCTTGCCGCTCGCCGCGGCGTAGCCCTCGGCCGCGTGGCCGGCACCCTGCTCGTGGCGGACCAGGATGTGGCGGATCGAGCTGTCGAACAGCGGGTCGTACGCCGGAAGGATGGCGCCGCCCGGGTAGCCGAAGATGTCCTCGACGCCGGCGTGCTCCAGAGACCTCACCAGGCTCTGGGCGCCCGTCACGCTCTCGCTCATCCGTGTTCCTTCTCCGAAGTGTGAGTCCAACAAAAAACCCCTCGGCCTGCCGGCGACGAGGGGATACGCATGCACTGATCGGGATTGTGTCCGTTTCAGTCCACGCGTCGCGTGCGTACAAGAGTGCGCATGCGTCAAGACTCGCTGCCGGGTAAGGAGGCGTCAAGCAAGTATGACCGTCGTCCCATGATTCGGTACGCCGGTCCCACATCATGGCGGCCCCGCGGCTGGCCAGCCGCCTCGTCAGCTGGTGCCGATGCAGACCCGGTTGCCGTCCGGATCCGCGAGGACGACGAAGTCGGGAGCGCTCTCATCGCTCACGAGGACACCCCCGGCCGCGAGGCCGGCAGCGATGCGCTCGCCCGCGACGTCGACCGGCACCCGGATGTCGAGGTGGAAGCGCTGCTTCGGGGTCTCGTGCGGCTCCGTCTCCTGGAACCAGAGCGTCGGCGTCGCTCCGTCGGGGTCCCGCACCTCGTCGGGCAGGCGCGGGTTGTCGGCCCCGCCCAGTACGGCCTTCCAGAACGGACGGATCCGCCGCCAGTCGGCGGTGTCCAGCGCGATCTCGATCCGCTGGACCAGCTGCGGACGGGCGACGGCCCCCGCGGCGGCCGCGATCTCGCTGATCCGGCGCGCCAGCCGCAGGTCGCGCACCGTCACTCCCCCGCTGTCGTGACTGGTGAGGAGCACGTTGACGTGGCCCCAGCGCAGGTCGAGGTCGGGGTGGTGGTCCTGCTCCTCAGCCGCGGCGCCGATCGCAGCGACCAGCGCCAGGCCGGCGGCGTACGAGCCGGGGTCGTAGCGCGTGTGCAGGGCCCGGAGGAACATCCGCCAGTCGGTCAGGCCGGCGTCGTCGAACGCGGACCGCTCGATGAGGTCGCTCTGGGGAGAGGTCATGCCTCCACCGTGCTACTGGAAGCTGACGAAGTCCACCCGGGGCCGGATCCGCATCACCCGCTGCGCGGACAGCATCGGGGTGTCCTCGTCGTAGAACAGCTTGAAGCCCATCCGGAAGAGGTCGGGTCGCGCGACGGCGCGGTAGGTCGCGTACTTCTGGCGCGGCGTGCCGAAGCCGTCGACGTGCTGGATCTCCGCCAGGTCGGGACGGTCCCGGACGATGTCGATCCCCCGGATCATGTCGCGCCGGAACTGGTGGACCACGAAGAGCTTCTGCGGGAGGTGGCGCGCGACCACGAAGTCCTGCAGCCAGCGCGAGGTCAGGTTGATCTCCCACCCGGTGGTCGAGCCGATGGTGTGTCCCGGCACCTGGCTGCCGTGCATGCGCCACTCGGGGTCGAGCGCAAGGCCCACGTTCGGGTCCTTCAGGGCCCACGCCCAGCGCCTGGCGACGCTGGGGAAGTCCGCTCGCCCGGGCTGGACGTCGAGGACGAGGAGCGCGCCGGACTGGCGGGCGGCGGCCATCCACCGGCGTACGGCGACCGCGGGCACGTCGTGGTTGTAGTCACCGTCCGCACCCGCGTAGCGGTCGGCGATGGTGACGATCAGCTCGAAGACGGGCTGCGCCGGCAGGCCCGCACGACGGAACGGCGCAGCCGCCTTCTCGACCCGTGCTGCCGCCTTCCAGGGCGCCGCCTCGCCCAGCGTGCCGAGCACGGGCGTGCCGACGGTGCCGTAGTAGGCGACGAACATCCGCCCGTCGAAGAGCCGGCCCCGCTCCAGGGCCGGGGAGACCGGGTCGACAGGACTGGCATCCGCCGTGCGCGCCCGGGCCCGGTGCTCGTCGACCGAGCCGGCCGACTGGACCAGCGCGAGCACCGCGACGAGGACCAGCGCCACGGCCGCGAGGACCTGGCGGCGGATCTGCGGCGTCATCGGGCGCTGCCGTGCGGGCGGAGCGAGGTGCGCTGGACGCCGTCGGCGTCGAAGTTCTCCGGATCCAGCCAGGCCAGCTGGCGCTCACGGATGGCCGGCCACTCGGAGTCGGTGATCGAGAACCAGGCGGAGTCGCGGTTGTGGCCCTTGACCACCCGGTGCTGACGGAACGTGCCCTCGTAGGTGAAGCCGAACCGGAGCGCTGCCCGGCGCGACGGCTCGTTGAGGCTGTCGCACTTCCACTCGAGGCGGCGGTAACCGAGCTCCTCGAAGACGTGGGACTGCACCAGGTGCACGGCCTCGGTCGCGGCACGGGTGCGCGCCAGCGCCTCACCGAAGAGCACCCATCCGAGCTCGACCGAGCCGTTGGACTCGTCGACCGTGCACAGCGCGAACGTGCCGGCCACACGGCCGTCCTCCCCCACGACCGCGAACGTCGCAGGGTCGGCCTCCAGCCGCGTCGACATCAGCATCCAGAGGGACGGCAGGTCCCGAGGCGGCTCCGCGGGGAGGTAGGTCCACCGCGGGGCCGCCTGCTCGCCGCCGAGAGCGGCGTACAGCTCGCTGTAGGAGGCCGAGGTGAGTGGCCGCAGGGAGGCGTACCGGCCCTGCAGGTGCACTGCCTCGGGGGTGGGGCGGACCGACCAGCCCGGCACAGCCGGGCCGACCGGCGGCCTGGTCGGGATCGTCACTCGGGAACGCGGCGGTAGGCGCCGTCGGAGGCCGACGTCGCCATCGAGGCGTAGGCACGCAGCGCAGCCGACACCTTCCGGTCGCGGGTGGCCGGCGTGTAGGGCTTGTCGCGCTTCTCCTGCACCAGGCGGCGCTCCATCAGCACGTGGTCCTCGACGTCCAGGTGGATCGTGCGCTTCGGGATGTCGATCGAGATGGTGTCGCCGTCCTCGATGAGGGCGATCAGGCCACCCGAGGCCGCCTCCGGCGAGATGTGCCCGATGCTCAGGCCGCTGGAGCCACCCGAGAAGCGCCCGTCGGTGATGAGCGCACACTTCTGGCCCAGCCCGACGCCCTTGAGGTACGACGTCGGGTACAGCATCTCCTGCATGCCCGGGCCGCCCTTCGGGCCCTCGTAGCGGATGACGACCACGTGGCCGGGCTGCACCTTCTTGGAGAGGATGCCCTCGACGGCGGAGTCCTGCGACTCGAAGACGATGGCGGTGCCGGTGAAGGTCAGGCACTCCTCCGGGACGCCGGCCGTCTTCACGACACAGCCGTCGACCGCGATGTTGCCGGAGAGGATGGCGAGGCCGCCGTCCTTCGAGTAGGCGTGCGCGAAGTCGCGGATGCAGCCCTCCTCGGCGTCGGTGTCGAGGGAGCTCCAGACGTTCTCCGTGGAGAACGCCTGGGTCGTCCGGACACCGCCCGGGGCGGCGAGGAAGAGGTCGAGCGCCTTCTCGGACGGCTTCTCGCCGCGGATGTCCCACTCCCCCAGCCACTCGTCGAGAGACGCCGAGTGGATCGAGTGGACGTCCTCGTTGAGCGCACCACCGCGACGCAGCTCACCGAGCAGCGCCGGGATGCCACCGGCGCGGTGGACGTCCTCCATGTGGAACTTCGGGGAGTTGGGTGCGACCTTCGACAGGCACGGCACCCGGCGCGAGATGGCGTCGATGTCGTGGACGTCGAACTCCAGCTCGGCCTCGCGGGCGGCAGCCAGCAGGTGCAGCACCGTGTTGGTCGAGCCGCCCATGGCGACGTCGAGGGCGACGGCATTCTCGAAGGCGGCGCGCGAGGCGATCGCACGCGGCAGGACGGACTCGTCGTCCTGCTCGTAGTAGCGCTTGCACAGGTCCACGACGAGGCGGCCGGCCTCCTCGAAGAGGGCGCGGCGCTTGGCGTGGGTGGCGAGCGTGGAGCCGTTGCCCGGCAGGGAGAGGCCGATGGCCTCGGTGAGGCAGTTCATCGAGTTGGCGGTGAACATGCCGGAGCACGAGCCGCAGGTCGGACACGCCGAGCGCTCGACGGTGTCGAGAACCTCGTCGCTGACGCGCTCGTCGACCGCCAGCACCATCGCGTCGACGAGGTCGAGCTTGGAGTGGACGATGCCCTCGATCGCGGTGGTCTTGCCGGCCTCCATCGGGCCGCCGGAGACGAAGACGACGGGGATGTTGAGGCGCAGGGCCGCCAGCAGCATGCCCGGGGTGATCTTGTCGCAGTTGGAGATGCAGACGATGGCGTCGGCACAGTGCGCCTCCACCATGTACTCCACCGCGTCGGCGATCAGCTCGCGGCTCGGCAGGCTGTAGAGCATGCCCGCGTGGCCCATCGCGATGCCGTCGTCGACGGCGATCGTGTTGAACTCCTTGGCGACGCCACCCGCTGCCTCGATCTGCTCGGCGACGATCTTGCCGAGGTCGCGCAGGTGCACGTGGCCGGGGACGAACTCGGTGAACGAGTTCGCGATGGCGATGATCGGCTTGCCGAAGTCGCCGTCCGTCATGCCGGTCGCGCGCCAGAGGGCGCGGGCACCGGCCATGTTGCGGCCCGAGGTGGAGGTGGCAGAACGCAGAGTGGGCATGGACCAAGGTTAGTCGCCGCAGCGAGGGCGCGAGTCGGTACCTTCTCCCCGTGAGCATTCGACGAGGGCAGGCGGTCTGGTCGGGCCTGTCGCTCGACGCCAGGCTCAAGATCGGCGTCATCGCCTCCGTCATCGTGATCAACGTCGGCGGAGCGGCCCTCGCCTTCCTGCTCTCGATCCTCGTGGTGCCCCTGCCGGTCGTCTACGACTCCGAGCAGGCGATCCGCAACCTCGAGCTGCTGGTGCTCCTGCTTCCGGCGATCTGCGTGTACGGGCTCGCCGTCGGCCTGCGCCTCGTGCACCAGACGCTCGACTGGCTCGTGGAGGGCCGGCGTCCCTGGCCCGACGAGCAGCGACACGTGCTCAACGCGCCGGAGCGCGTGTTCGTGCACCATGCCCTCTTCTGGGCGATGGCCACGGTCGTCTTCGGCGTCTACAACGCCTTCTACGACGCGTGGCTCGGGCTCGTCCTGGGCGGCATCGTCGCGCTGTCCGGCCTCGGCGTCGCGTCCGTCGCCTACCTCACCACCGAGCGGCTGGCCCGCCCGCTCGCCCGCCAGGCGCTGCGCCGCGGCGTCCCGGAGCGGGTGCGGGTCCGCTCGGTGGCCGCCCGCACCATGTTCGCCTGGCTGCTCGGCACCGGCGCACCGCTCTTCGGCGTGGTCCTCGTGGGCGTCAACACCCTGGCCAACAACGTGCTGGTCTCCGTGCACCAGCTCGCCGTGACCATGCTCGTCCTCGGCCTGCTCACCCTGGCCGTCGGCGGCGCCACGGCGTACGCCGCCGCCCGCGCCAGCGCCGACCCGGTCCGCGGCCTCCGTGAGGCGTTCGCCGAGGTCTCCCGGGGCAACCTGAGCTCCCAGGTGCAGATCTACGACGGCACCGAGCTCGGTCACCTCCAGGCCGGCTTCAACACGATGGTGGCGGGCCTGCGCGAGCGTGAGCGGCTGCGCGACCTCTTCGGCCGCCACGTCGGACCCGACGTGGCGCGCAGCGCACTGGAGGGCACCGTGCAGCTCGGCGGGGAGTCGCGCCGCGTGGCGGTGCTCTTCGTCGACATCGTCGGCGTCTCGACGTTCGCGCGCGAGCACTCGCCGGGCGAGGTCGTGCGCCTGCTCAACCGGTTCCTTGAGGTGGTCGTCGAGGTGGTCCACGAGCACGGTGGCTGGATCAACAAGTTCGAGGACGACGGCGTCCTGGCCGTATGGGGCGCACCGACCGCGGTCCCCGACATGGAGGCGCAGGCCCTCCGCGCCGCCCGGGTCATGGCGGACCGCCTCCGCCGCGAGGTCACCGAGCTCGACGCCGGCATCGGCGTCTCGGCCGGCACTGCCGTCGCGGGCAACGTCGGCGCTGCGGAACGCTACGAGTACACCGTCATCGGCGACCCCGTGAACGAGGCGGCGCGGCTCACGGACCTGGCCAAGGAGCGGTCGAAGCGTGTGGCCGTCAACGCCGCCCTCCTCGACGCAGCCGGCGACGAGGCGGACCACTGGCACGAGCGCAAGCCGGTCCAGCTCCGGGGCCGCGGCACGACCACGCGACTGGCCACCCCGCTCCACTGAGCTCCGCGGGTCGGTACCTTCTCCCTGTGACGATGCGGGCAGAGGTACGACAGCGCTTCCTGGCGTTGTCGCTCACGTCGCAGGCACGCCTGCTCACCAGCCTCACGCTGGTCAGCATCAACCTGATGGGCGTCCTGCTCGTCGCCGCCCTCGCGCTCTTCGTCATCCCGCTCCCGGTCGACATCGATGCGGACTGGATCGCCTTCAACGCGGTCATCATCGTCTCCCTCGCCTGGCCGGTCGCCGTCTTCGGCCACTGGTGGGCCTTCCGGCAGGTCGAGCCCGTCGTCAGCTGGCTCGAGGCGCGTCGCAGCCCGACCGACGACGAGAAGCTGGCACTGCTCGCGGTGCCCCGCACGGCCTTCGCGTTCCACGCGCGCGGGTGGATGCTCGGCGTCGTCACCTTCATGCTGCTCAACGCCTGGCGCCTGGGCTGGAACGGCGCCTGGTCCGTCGGCCAGATCGTGCTCATCGCCGGCATCTGTGCGAGCGCGCTGGCCTACCTGGTCGCGGAGCGGCTGATCCGGCCACTCGCGAGCGTCGCGCTGCGCAACGGCGTACCGGAGAGGGCGCGGCTGCGCACCGTGGTGACGCGCACGATGTTCGCCTGGGCGCTCGGCACGGCAGCCCCCGTCGTGGGCCTGGTCATGGTCGGGTCCCGGCTCCTCACCGACGACACGAACGTGACGGTCAACCAGATCGCCCGCACGATGATCGTGATCGCCCTGATCGCCCTGGTCGTCGGCGGGCTCATGATCCTGCTCGCCGGGCGGGCCACCAGCGACCCGGTCCGCCAGCTGCGCCTCGGTCTCGCCCAGCTCGAGCGCGGCGACCTCGACGTCCACCTCCCGATCTACGACGGCACCGACATCGGCGTCCTGCAGGCCGGGTTCAACGACATGGCCGCGGGCCTGCGCGAGCGCGAGCGCATGCGCGACCTGTTCGGCCGCCACGTCGGCGACGACGTGGCCCGGGCGGCGCTCGAGGGCGGCGTACGCCTGCGCGGCGAGGCCCGCTACGTCGGCGTTCTCTTCACCGACGTCATCGGCTCGACCACCCTCGCCACCGAGCGTGAGCCGGGCGAGGTGGTCATGCTCCTCAACCGATTCTTCGAGATCGTGATCGACGTGGTCCACCAGCACGACGGCTGGATCAACAAGTTCGAAGGTGATGCCGCCCTGGCGGTGTGGGGCGTGCCCACCGAGGTCGAGGACCTCGAGCGGAAGGTGCTGCACGCGGCGCGCGAGCTGGGCCGCCGGCTGCAGGACGAGCTCCCGGAGGTGCCGGCAGGCATCGGCGTCACGGCCGGCGAGGTCGTGGCGGGCAACGTCGGTGTCGCCGAGCGCTACGAGTACACGTTGATCGGCGACCCCGTGGTCGAGGCCTCCCGCCTCTCGGAGGTCGCCAAGAGGTTCCCCGGCCGCGTCGTCGCGAACGCCGCACTGCTCGACGCCGCCGGCCCCGAGGCCGAGGCCTGGGTGCGCAAGAACCCGGTCCGCCCGCGTGGTCGGGTCGCCGAGACGGTCATCGCGGTCACCCGCGACTGACGCACGGCACCCGCGACCCCACACTCGTTGGAGAGCAGCGCTACCGCGCGCGTCGGGATTGGCGCCCCACCGGAGCGTCGCTACCCTCGCAAATGTCCCGATTCACCGACTCTCCCGAATGAGCAGCTGTGGTCTTCCAGGTCCCCCGCCAGCGCGTCGCCGCCCTCGTCGACTCGTGGGCGACCGCTGCGCAGCAGCAGGCCTGCCGCAACGCCATGGTGGCGAGCACCGCCCTGGCCCGCACGCGGGCCCAGCGGATCGTCGTGGAGGAGTTCCTCGCCGCCCGGCTGGGTGCGCGATCCGAGGTGTCCGGGTCCGCCGCCGGCGCACTCCCTCCCGACGCCCCGGAGGCGGACCCGCTCCCTCCGACGCTGTCACAGGTCGCCGACTGACGTACGCCGTCCGGTAACGATCCGGCGACGCCCGTGCGCGCGCAGGCGCCCTGTTCGCGCCGAGACGGGGCCCGTGCCGACGCGAGACGGGGCCCGTGCCGCGCGAAGCGCTGCACAGGCCCCATCCCGGCGCGCACGAGCCCCGCCCGGCCATCACTTCGCCGGCAGAGACCGAGCAAGCTCGCCTCTGCTCAGCTCAACTCCAGCTTCTCGAGGATCAGCTCGCGGGCGCGGCCGGCGTCGGCCTGGCCACGGGTCGCCTTCATGACGGCCCCCATGATCGCGCCGATGGCGCCCATGTTGCCGCCCTTGATCTTCTCGACCAGGTCAGGCTGCGACGCGAGGGCGTCGTCGATCGCGGCGATCAGGGGGCCGTCGTCGGAGACGAGCGCGAGGCCGCGCTTCTCGATGACCTCCTCGGGCGTCCCCTCGCCGGCGATGAGCCCGTCGAAGACCTGCCGCGCCAGCTTGTCGTTGATCGTCTTCGCGTCGATGAGTGCCTGGACGGCAGCGACCTGCGCCGGCGTGACACCGACCTCGGCCAGCTCGACACCGGCCTCGTTGGCACGCCGCAGCAGCTCCGCGACCCACCACTTGCGCGCGGCCTGCGGGGCGACACCCTCGGCGACGGTCGCCTCGATCAGCGGGAGCGCACCGGCAGCCCAGACATCGCGCATCTCGAGGTCGGTGAAGCCGTACTCCGCCTGGAGGCGCGCCTTCCTGGCAGTCGGGTTCTCGGGCAGCGTGCGACGCAGCTCCTCCACCCACTCCCGCGACGGGGCGACCGGCACCAGGTCCGGCTCCGGGAAGTAGCGGTAGTCCTCGGCGTCGGACTTCTCGCGCCCGGACGTCGTCTCGCCGGTGTCCTCGTGGAAGTGGCGCGTCTCCTGGACGACCGAGCCGCCCGCGTCGAGGATGCCCGCGTGGCGGCCGATCTCGAAGCGGACCGCGCGCTCGACGGAGCGGAGCGAGTTGACGTTCTTGGTCTCCGAGCGGGTGCCGAGCCTGTCCGAGCCCTTCGGAGCCAGCGAGAGGTTCACGTCGGCACGGATCGAGCCCTGGTCCATGCGGGCGTCGGAGACGCCCAGGGCCACGATCAGGTCGCGGAGCTGCGCCACGTAGGCGCGAGCGACGGCGGGCGCCTTCTCCCCCGCTCCCAGGATCGGCCTGGTGACGATCTCGATGAGGGGGATGCCGGCACGGTTGTAGTCGACCAGGGAGTACTCGGCACCGTGGATCCGGCCCGTGGCACCACCGACGTGGGTCGACTTGCCGGTGTCCTCCTCCATGTGGGCGCGCTCGATCTCGACCCGGAAGGTCTCGCCCTCGACCTCGACGTCCATCCAGCCGTCGAAGGCGATCGGCTCGTCGTACTGCGAGGTCTGGAAGTTCTTCGGCATGTCCGGGTAGAAGTAGTTCTTCCGCGCGAAGCGGCACCACTCGGCGATCTCGCAGTTGAGGGCGAGACCGATCCGGATCGCCGACTCGACGGCCTTGCCGTTGACCACCGGCATCGCGCCGGGCAGGCCCAGGCACGTCGGGCAGACCTGCGTGTTCGGCTCGGCGCCGAACTCCGTGGGGCAGCCACAGAACATCTTCGAGTTGGTGTTGAGCTCGACGTGGACCTCGAGGCCCATGGCCGGGTCGTACGCCGCGAGCGCCTTCTCGAAGGGGACGATCGTCTGGGTCATCTCACGCCTCCTTGGCGTACGCCGGAGCGGCAATCGCGGCGCCCCACTGCTTCGTGAGCGCGGCCTCGAGGGCGGCACCGACGCGATAGAGCCGCGCGTCCTCGAGGACCGGCGCGAGGAACTGGATGCCGGTCGGCAGACCGTCGGCCGACGAGACGCCCGACGGGATCGAGATGCCGGGGACGCCGGCGAGGTTCGCCGGGATGGTGGCGAGGTCCTGCAGGTAGTTGGCCAGCGGGTCGTCGGCCTTCTCGCCGAGCGCCCATGCGGTCGTCGGCGCGGTCGGGCTGACCAGCACGTCGACCTGCTCGAATGCCTTCTTGAAGTCCTCGATGATCAGCGTGCGGATCTTCTGCGCCTGGCCGTAGTAGGCGTCGTAGTAGCCCGACGACAGGGCGTAGGTGCCGATCAGGATGCGGCGCTTGACCTCGTTGCCGAAGCCCGCGTCGCGGGAGGCCTTCATGACGTCCTCGGCGCTCGGGTCGCCCTCGGGCGTGACCCGCAGGCCGTAGCGCATCGCGTCGAACTTGGCGAGGTTGCTGGAGCACTCGGCCGGCAGGATCAGGTAGTAGGCGGCCATGGCGTGCACGAAGCTCGGCAGGCTCACCTCGACGACCTCTGCACCGAGGCCCTTGAGGATCTCGATCGACTCGTCGAAGCGCTCGACGACCGGTGCGGACCACGCGTCGCCCTGGAGCTCCTTGACGATGCCGATCCGGACACCGGCGAGATCGCCCGCCGCACCCTGGCGGGCGGCGTCGGCGAGACCGGTGACCGCCGTGGCGACCGAGGTCGAGTCGAGCGGGTCGTGGCCGCCGATCAGCTCCTGCAGCAGGGCGGAGTCGAGGACCGTGCGGGTGACCGGTCCGAGCTGGTCGAGCGAGTTGGCGAGCGCGATGACGCCGTAGCGCGAGACCGACCCGTAGGTCGGCTTCACGCCCACGGTGCCGGTCATCGCACCGGGCTGGCGGATCGAGCCGCCGGTGTCCGAGCCGATCGCCAGCGGGGCCTGGAAGGCGCTCACGGCAGCCGCCGAGCCGCCGCCCGAGCCACCCGGGATCCGGGTGTGGTCCCACGGGTTCTTGACCGGGCCGTAGGCGGAGTTCTCGTTGGCCGAGCCCATGGCGAACTCGTCCATGTTGGTCTTGCCGAGGATCGGCAGGCCGGCGGCCTTGATCTTCGCGGTGACCGTGCCGTCGTACGGCGGGATCCAGCCCTCGAGGATCTTCGAGCCAGCGGTGGTCGGCAGCCCCTCGGTCGCGAGCACGTCCTTGATCGCGATCGGGACGCCGTCGAGCTCGTGCAGCGGCGCGCCGGCGGCACGGCGCGCGTCCGACGCGGCCGCCTGGGCGAGCGCACCGTCGGCGTCGACGTGGAGGAAGGAGTTCAGCTCGCCGTTGGTGGCGGCGATCTGGTCGAGGTGCGCCTGCGTCAGCTCGACGCTGGTGACCTCACCCGCGGCGAGGGCAGCGGCCTGCTCGGCGGCGGTCGTGTGGATCCAGCTCATGGTCACTCCTCCCCCAGGATGCGCGGGACGCTGAAGCGCTGCTCCTCGGCGGCGGGCGCCATCGCGAGCGCCTGCTCGGCGGTGAGGCCGGGGGTCACGACGTCCTCGCGGAAGACGTTGGTCATCGGGATCGGGTGGGACGTCGCGGGGACGTCGTCGCCGGCCACTCCCTGGATCGAGGCGACCGCCTCGAGGATGACGTTGAGCTGCGGGGCGAGGTGATCGAGCTCAGCATCGCTGAGGTCGATCCGGGCGAGATCCGCCAGGTGGCGCACCTCGTCGCGGGTCAGTTCAGGCATGCGGATCATCCTAGGTGTCGGCCCCACCGGCGGAGCCACGGGTCCACCACACCCCCGCTACCCTCGCGGCGGAGGTGGACATGGCGAAGCGACCCAGGCTCAGCCGCGTGGTGACGACGGCGGCCGCACTCGCGCTGGCAGCGTCCCTCGCGGGATGCGGAGCACCGGTTCCCGACCGGGCAGAACCCACGAGGACGAGCTCCTCGTCGGCGCCCGGCACGCAGCCGATGGCCCCGATCGACGACTACGTCGCGCTCGGCGACTCCTACAGCGCGGCCCCGCTCGTCGCCCCGCAGCGACCGGGCGACGTCTGCATGCGCTCTGCGGTGAACTACCCGACGCTCATCGGGCAGGAGGTCGGGGCCTCGGTCGACGACCGGACCTGCAGCCAGGCCCAGTTCGAGCAGCTGACCACCGCGCAGGCGCCGTCGGTACCGCCCCAGCTCGACGGCCTCACCGACCACACCGACCTGGTGACGATCGGGCTCGGCGCCAACCCGGCTGCGTCGCGGGCGTGGTTCCTCGACTGCCCGCGGCTGACAGCCAGCGATCCCCACGGTTCTCCCTGCCGTGACTACTTCGAGCGCAGCGGCACGGACCAGGTGATGCAGGTCCTGGACCAGGGCCGGCAGCAGATGGTGGACGCCCTGCACACGATCCACCGCCGGTCGCCGAACGCGCGCGTCCTGGTCATCGGCTACCCGGACATCTTCCCCGCGACGGGCACCTGCGACGAGCTGGGGCTCGCGACCGGGGACGTCGCCTACGCACGGCGCGTCCTGCAGCACCTGAACCACAACCTCGAGCGCGCAGCAGCCCAGGGCGATGCGACCTACGTCGACACCTACACCGCGACCCGGGGCCACGACATCTGCGCGTCGGACCCGTGGATCCAGGGCCGCACCAGCGCGCCGGGAGTCGCGATGTTCTACCACCCCCGTGCGGCCGAACAGCAGGCCGTCGCCGACCTGGTGGTCAGCCTGCTTCGCTGACGCCCGGCGCCGGCGTCACGGACGGCCCGTCGGCCGGGCCGTCGGCGGCCCCGAGGTCGCCGGCTTGCGGGTCGGCGACGCGGTCGGCTTCCCGGCCACGACCGTCGGCGTCGGCGCCACGGTGGGCGTCGCACGCACCGTGCGCGTGGGTGCCGCCGACGTCGGTGCCGGAGCGGCCGAGGTGGGCGCCGCGGTCGCCAGCGTCGCCGGCACACCCGGGGTCGGAGTGGCCGACAGCGAGGCACCCGGCGTGGCGGAGCCGGTGACGGACGGACGCGGGTGCCGGGTCGTGTCGTCGCTGATCCGCGGCACCACCCCCGCGATCCGGTCCTTCGTCGGCGTCAGGTCGGGAGCACCGACCGGCGCAGCGACGACGAGAAGGCCCAGACAGGTGGTCGCGACGAGCGCGACCAGGATGCCGCCGCGACGAGCGGCCGGGCCGGTCCACGACCGGAGCCCGGAGGCGCGCCGGCGACGCAGGTCCTCGGGCAGGTCCGCCCGGATCGCGGCGAGACTGTTGACCGGTGCCAGCCCGTAGCCGAGCGCGTGCACCAGCAGCAGGACGCCGATCACGATGCCCGTCGCTCCCCCGTGCCCGAGGCTCACGACGGCACCGGCGAGGCAGAGCAGCGCGATCCCGCTCTCGGTCAGGTTGCCCCGCAGCGCGTGCCGCCATCCGAGCTCCCCGCGGACCTTCGGCGTACGCAGGAAGGCGCCCTCGCGCGCCACCAGTCCCTTGGCGGAGGCACGGGCGACGGTCAGGCCGAGCGCGAGCCACAGCCCGAACGCACCGCGCGCCTCCGCCCACGTCGCCCCCGACGTACGCCGGACCAGCGCGAGCGACCGGACGGCGCCGAGCACGACGAGCGCCACGAGGCAGAGCAGGATCAGGCCGGAGAGCTGCCGGACGACGATCGAGTGACCGGTCACGAGCCCGATGGCGCCGGCCAGCAGGAAGCCGGTGAACAGCACGGATGCGAGGTCCCCGAACCACTGCAGGCCACCGACGAAGTAGGCCCACCGCTGGGCCATCGTCAGCTGGTTGGCAGCGGTGCGTCGGCCGGGCAGCAGCGAGCGCCAGTGCATCCGCAGGATCTGGATGCCGCCGAAGCACCACCGGTAGCGCTGGCGCTTGAGGGCCTCGAAGGTCAGCGGCATGATGCCGTGGCCGAACGACTGGTCGATGTGGATGCCGCGCCCACCGCCGCGCAGCAGCCGCAGGGAGAGCTCGGCGTCCTCGGTGATGCACCACTCGTCCCAGCCACCGACGGCCTCCAGCTGCGCGCGCTGGATCAGCCCCATGGTGCCGCCGAAGATGGCGCCGTTGCGCTCGTTGCGCGACCGCTGCGAGACGTCGAAGAAGTAGCCGTAGGAGTAGTAGAGGCGGCGGAAGTAGCCCGCCTCCTCCCAGTCGCGGTAGTCCTGCGGGGTCTGCACGAACGAGACCGTCGGGTCTGCGAGCAGCGGGGCGCAGCGGGCCAGGAAGTCCGGGCGGACGAGGTAGTCGGCGTCGACGATGCCGATCACCTCCGCGCGCGGGTCGGTGACCCGGAGCGCCTCGTTGAGGGCGCCGCTCTTGTAGCCCGGCCAGTCGGCCAGGTGCAGGAACCGCAGCCGGTCGTGCTGCGCGCAGAACGCCTCGACAGGTCGCCACAGCGCCTCGTCGTCGGTGTTGTTGTCGACGAGCAGGACCTCGTAGTCGTCGTAGTCGAGCGCGAGGAGCGACTCCAGGGTCGCGATCACCATGTCCGGCGGCTCGTTGTGCGTGGGCACGTGCAGCGAGACGAAGGGTCGTCGTGCCGTGGGCAGCGCTCCCGAGGCGTCGACGTACGACGACCACTGGCGGCGCGCGAGGACGTCGACGAGCTCCCACAGGTAGCCGACGCCGATCAGGAAGACGAACGCCTCGAGCAGCCACAGGAGGACGCCGCCGACCCACTCGCCCGTGCCGAGGTCGGCGCCGGCCATCCAGACCAGAACGTAGACGAGGTAGCCCACGCCGACGTCGAGGGAGAGCGCCCACGCCACGAGGCCCCGGGTCGCCCGGTCACGGGCCACGGGCGCCCAGACCGCCACACTGCCAGCCAGCAGCAGGCCGATGAGGGCGACCTGGCCGGGAGCACGGCCGAGGAGCGCCGCGACGAGCGCCCCGAGGAGCCCGACCACCAGCGCCGCGGCCAGGCCCCGGCCGGCGGGCGACTCGACGGCGCGCCGGCGCCCCGCGTCACGGATCGCGAAGACGCCGATCGTCGCGGGCACCAGCAGGACGACGGCCGCGAAGAGCAGCCCCGAGAGAAGGTCCATGGCGGCAGGTTAGGTCTCGTTGCTGACAGATGCGTGAAGCGACCCGGCCGTGCCGGTCGGGGTGAGCGGCGGCGAGGCCGGGTCCGGCGAGCGGGGAGGCCTGTCGTCAGCCGGCGGCGAGACATCTCCGGGCTTCGGGCTAACCCTCCAGTGCAGCCGGGCCGCCGGCGAGCAGGCGCACGAACGCCTCCTCGTCGAGGATCGTGAGGCCGAGCTCCTCCGCCTTCGCCGCCTTGGACCCGGCGTTCTCCCCGACGACGACGTAGTCGGTCTTCTTCGACACCGACCCGGCGGCCTTGCCACCGCGGGCGATGATCGCCTCCTTGACCGAGTCGCGCGTGAAGCCCTCCAGACCGCCGGTCACGACGACGGTGAGTCCCTCGAGCGTGCGCTCGACGGACTCGTCGCGCTCGTCCTCCATGCGTACGCCGGCGGCGGCCCACTTCTCGACGATCTCGCGGTGCCAGTCGACGCCGAACCACTCGATGACCGCCTCGCCGATCACGGCGCCGACCCCCTCGGTCTCGGCCAGCTCCTCGAGCGTCGCCGCCCGGATCGCCTCCATCGAGCCGAACCGGGTGGCGAGGGCGCGGGACGCGCTCGGCCCGCAGTGCCGGATCGAGAGCCCGACCAGGACGCGCCACAGCGCCGCCTGCTTGCTCGCGTCGAGGTTGGCGAGCAGCTTGAGGGCGTTGGCGGTGAGCTGAGGCCCCTCCTCCCCCTTCTTCGGCGCACGCGTGAAGAGCGGCACCTGCAGGAGCTTCTCCGGGGTCAGGTCGAAGACGTCGCCCTCGTTGGCCACCACCCCCGCCTGGTGCAGCGCGATCGCCGCCTCGTAGCCGAGCCCCTCGATGTCGAAGGCGCCACGACCAGCGACGTGGTTGATCCGCTCGACCACCTGGGCCCGGCAGTCGCGGTGGTTGGGGCAGCGCCGGTCCTTGTCGCCTGCCTTCTGCTCGACGAGCTCGGTGCCGCAGGCGGGGCAGGTCGTGGGCGGGACCCACGCCGGCAGACCCTCCGGCCGCAGCGCGAGGACGGGGCCGAGGATCTCCGGGATCACGTCGCCCGCCTTGCGCAGGATGACGGTGTCGCCCGGGCGCACGTCCTTGCGCGCGACCTCGTGGAAGTTGTGGAGCGTGGCCATCTCGACCGTCGACCCGGCGACCTTCGTCGGCTCCATGCGTCCGAACGGCGTGACCCGGCCCGTGCGGCCGGTGTTGACGAGGACGTCGAGGAGCTTGGCGTGCACCTCCTCGGGCGGGTACTTGAACGCGATCGCCCACCGCGGCGCGCGGCTGGTCGACCCGAGCCGGCGCTGCAGCGCCACGTCGTCGACCTTGACCACGACCCCGTCGATCTCGTGGTCGAGGATCGTGGCGTCGTGGCGGTGCTCGCCGTAGAAGTCGATGAACTCCTGCACCTCGGCCAGCCCGGGCACGACCTTCACCGTCGGCGCGACCGGAAGGCCCCAGGCTGCCAGGGCGGCATAGGCCTGCGACTGGGTGCTCGCGTCGAAGCCCTCGCGCGCGCCGATGCCGTGGCAGACCATGGTCAGCCGACGCGACGCCGTCACCGCCGGGTCCTTCTGGCGCAGGGAGCCGGCGGCAGTGTTGCGGGCGTTGGCGTAGAGGGGCTTGCCCGCCGCAGCCTGCTGCTCGTTGATCTCCTCGAAGACCACGGTCGGCAGGTAGACCTCGCCACGCACCTCGACCAGCGCCGGCACCGGGAACTCCGGCGTGCCCTTGAGGCGGTGGGGCACCGACGAGATCGTGCGCACGTTGGGCGTGACGTCCTCGCCCGTCGTGCCGTCGCCTCGCGTGAGGGCACGGGTCAGGACGCCGTCGGTGTAGAGGATGTTGATGGCGAGACCGTCGACCTTGAGCTCGCAGAGCAGCTCCGGCCGGGTGCCGCTGTCGCGGACGACGCGGTCGAACCAGGCGGCGAGCTCGTCTGCGGAGAAGGCGTTGTCGAGCGACTCCATCCGCCGGAGGTGGTCGTACGACGCGAAGTCGGTGTAGGCCTTCCCCATGACCCGCTGGGTGGGGCTGTCGGGCGTGATCAGCTCGGGGAACTGCTCCTCGAGGTCGCGCAGCTGCGCCAGCAGGGCGTCGTACGCCGCGTCGGAGAGGGGCGAGGTGCCGTCGCGGTAGTAGGCGTCGGAGGCCCCCTCGATCTGCTCGCTGATCTCGCGGTGGCGGGCAGTGGCGGAGTCGGTGGCGTCCAGCGGCTCGGTCATGGGGTCCATCTTGCCGTGCGGCACCGACACCCTGCGGCAGGGCGGAGGATGGTGGGAACCGGACCCATCCGGAAGCCGCCCCGCGACGAACCAGAGAGCCGAGACATCCGCGAGAGGAACCCCGTGCCCGACCCCCTGCTCACCCGCAGCGACCCGCCCACACCACCGCGCGCGGTGGCGCTCGTCCTCCACGGGGGCGCGGTCCGCTCGACACGGGCTGTCGACGGGCGGAGCGCGTCGTGGCAGCGGGCACGGGCCCTGCAGCGCGCACTCAGCCCCGATCTGCACGCCGCCGGCGTGGCCGTCTGGCTGCTGCGCTTCCGCGTGCGCGGCTGGAACGACCCGGCGCGGCCCTCACCGCTCGCCGACGCGAGGTGGGCGCTGGAGACGGTGCGCCGCGAGCTCGACCTGCCGGTCGCCCTCCTGGGCCACTCCATGGGAGCGCGCACCGCCGTGCACGTCGCCGACGACCCGTCGGTCCGCGGCGTCGTCGGACTGGCTCCCTGGCTGCCGCAGGGCGAGCCCGTCGCGGCACTGCGCGACCGCCACCTGGTCGTCGGCCACGGTCGGCGCGACCGGATCACCTCGTTCGCCCAGAGCCGTGCGTACGTCGAGCGCTCGCGCACGGTCGCCCGCTCGGCGGAGTTCCACGATCTCGGCGATGCCGGCCACTACCTGCTCCGGGCCAGCGGACGCTGGAACGCGTTCGCGGCCGGGTCCGTGCTCGACGTCCTCGCGCCCTGACGACAGTGCCCTGACGACGGCGCACCGGCCACGGCGCACCGGCCACGGGCACCGGCACGGCACCGGCACGGCACCGGGCGGGCGAGCACACCCGCTCCCGCCCGCCCGGCCGATCACCGGAGGTCAGCTCGACGAACCGGCGTCGTGCGTCTCCTTCGTCTCGATCTGGGCCGCGTCACGACCGCCGCCGACCTGGGTGGCACCGTGGCTGATCTGCACCTTGCGGGGCTTGGCCTTCTCCGCCACGGGGACGACGAGTCGCAGCACGCCGCCGTCGTACGACGCGTCGATGCGCTCGAGGTCGAGGTTCTCCCCCAGGACGAGCTGGCGGCTGAAGAGGCCGCGCGGCCGCTCGGCTGCAAGGGGTTCCCAGTCACCGCTGCGCGAGGGACGCTCCGCGCGGATCGTCAGGACGTTGCGCTCGACGTCGATGTCGAGCGTGTCCGGGGCGACGCCGGGCAGGTCGAACTCGAGGACGAAGCGATCGCCCTCGCGCCAGGCGTCCATCGGCATGATCGCGGGCCGGGACGTGGTGCCGGCGCCCATGACCTGCTGGGCGAGCCGGTCGAAGTCCCGGAACGGGTCGGTCCGAAGCAACATGGTGGTTCACCTCCGATGTGTGGTTGTCGGGGCAGGTGTTCTCACTGCCCACCCATCGAAATAGCGCGCGATCGGGCGTCGTTCAAGGGGCGTCGGCGAGGTCGTCGGCACCAGCACGACGATCCCGGGGTTGCCATGGGATGAAACGATGTCGTACCGTCTGACGAAACGAAACTGTTTCGTTCTACTTGCACGGAGAAGCCCATGATGATGTCCTCCCTCACCGGGCACGGCAGCCGGCCGCGCGTCGAGGGCGACCGCGAGCGCGAGATCCTCGAGTCCACCCTCGAGGTCCTCTCGGAGGTCGGCTACGACCGGCTCACCATGGATGCCGTGGCCAAGCGGGCCAAGGCATCCAAGGCGACGCTCTACCGTCGCTGGGAGGCGAAGGTCTCCCTCGTCATCGACGCCCTCCTGCTGACCAAGCCGGCGCCGGAGACCCCCGACACGGGCAGCTTCCGCGAGGACCTGATCGCGGCGTACTGCGGCCCCGAGGGGATGATCCAGCCGCAGGCCCTCTCGCTCTTCTCGAGCGTGCTCACCGCCATCCAGCGCGACCCCGAGTTCGCCTCGGAGTTCCGTACCAAGGTCATCGGCCCCAAGGTCGCCGTGTCGTTCGAGATCTACGAGCGCGCGAAGGCGCGTGGCGAGATCCGGGGCGACCTGCCGATCGACCTGTTCGCCCCGGCGCTCGCCGGCATCTGCCTGCACCGCGCCTTCATGCTCGGCGAGATCCCGGACCAAGACCTGGTCACGCGGATCGTCGACGAGCTGATCGTTCCCGCTGCCACCCACACCGTCGCCTGACCCGACTCGTAAGGAACCCCATGTCCAACGTCGCACTCGACCCGATCGAGGAGCAGGAGCCCGTCAAGGGCTCCACGCACCTCGGCTGGGCCCTCGTCCTCATCTGCGTCGCGCAGCTGATGGTCGTCCTCGACGCCACCATCGCCAACATCGCGATCCCGTTCATCGGCCGCGACCTCGAGATCACCGGCACGAACCTGACCTGGATCGTGACCGGCTACGCCCTCGCCTTCGGTGGCTTCCTGCTCCTGGGTGGCCGCCTCGGTGACCTCTTCGGTCGCCGCCGCGCCTTCATGATCGGTCTCACCGTCTTCGCGGTCGCCTCGCTCCTGGGTGGCCTCGCCCAGAACGAGGGACTCCTGCTCGGCGCCCGTGGCCTCCAGGGCCTCGGCGCCGCACTGGCCTCCCCCGCCGCGCTGTCGCTGATCACCACGACGTTCCCGCCGGGCCCGCAGCGCAACCGCGCCATGGCCATGTACGCCACCATGTCCGGCGTCGGCGCGGCCATCGGCCTCATCCTCGGCGGCTGGCTCACCGGCTCGAACCCGTCGATCTTCGGCTGGGACGTGCACGGCTGGCGCCTGACCTTCCTGATCAACGTCCCGATCGGCCTGGCCGCGGCCTTCCTCGCGCCGCGCATCCTGCCCGAGTCCGACCGCCACGACGGCCGCCTCGACGTCCCCGGCGCCGTCCTCGGCACGGCGGGCCTGGTCTCGCTGGTCTTCGGCCTCACCCGGGCCGGCAACCAGGACTACGGCTGGGGCGCCGGATCCACGATCGGCGCACTCGTCGCCGCTGCGGTACTGCTCGTCGCGTTCATCGTGGTCGAGTCGCGGGTCGCCGAGCCCCTGCTGCCGTTCCGCGTCTTCGCCAACCGCACCCGTGCGGCGTCGTTCGTCGCGATGATGCTGATGCCGGCTGCGATGTTCTCGATGTTCTTCTTCCTCTCCCAGTACATGCAGAACGTCATCGGCTACTCGCCGCTGCGCACCGGCTTCGCGTTCCTGCCGTTCTGCTTCGGCATGGTGATCTCGGCCGGTGTCGTGTCCAACCTGGTCACGCGGATCGACCCGAAGCTCATCGCCGGCGTCGGCACCCTGGTCGCCGCCTCCGCGCTCTTCGGCTTCTCGCGCCTCTCGGTGCCGGACGGCGCCAGCGACGTCCTCGCCGCACTGCAGCCGGGACACCACCTGGGCGACGACATCAACTACTGGACCCAGATCATGCCGTTCATCACGATCATGGCCCTGGGCATGGGCGCGGTCTTCGTGCCGCTCACCCTGACCGCGGTGCACCACCTGCGCCACGAGGACTCGGGCATCGGCTCCGGCGTCCTCAACACGATGCAGCAGGTCGGTGGCGCGCTCGGTCTGGCGGTCCTGTCGACCGTCGGCGCCCACTTCGGCAACGCCCACGCGGAGAAGATCGGCGGCGCGCTGCACACCGGCTTCTTCGCGTGGTGGAACAACCAGCCCGCCGCCACGCAGGCCGCCGCGCTGGCCAAGGCCGGCGTCGAGAACGTGAAGGAGCTCTTCGGTGGCGTGACCTACCTCGGCTCGTTCCCGACCGGCGCCACGCACGGCTTCCTGGTCGGCACGTTCCTGATGCTCGGCGCCTCGCTGATCATCTGGGTCTTCCTCAACGTCAAGCACGAGGAGCTCCAGGACGCCGAGGGCCACGGCGGAGTCCACATCGGCTGACCCGCCGTACGCCGTCGCACGCGGCCACTCCCCGATCGGGGGTGGCCGCGTGCCGCATTTCGGGCGGTCAGTCGTGGAACCAGGTCAGCTCGTCACCCGCGCGGATCATCGCCCGCGTCGTCTTCCAGGCGAGGGCCGGGTCATCCGGGAGGTAGTGGAGCGCCGCGAGGAGCGCAGCCCGGGCCGGGTCGGTGGCCGGGACGTCCTCGAGCGCCCGCCGGTCCAGCCGCCGCAACCGCGGCCCCTCGACCCAGATGTGCACGTTGCGCTTCTCGTCCGACCGGAAGACGCCGGCGAGGTCGGAACGCCAGGCGAGGACGTCGTCGCTCTGCGGCACCTTCGTGCAGTGCAGCGCCGGCTGGCACGCGGAGGACGACGGGTCGGGCTCGGGAAGCATGGTCACGTGGATCCGCGTGCGGTCACGCAGGGTCAGCGCGATGCCCCAGGTCCCGTCCGGCAGCGGGCCGCCGGGCTCGCGGAAGACCGACTCCCGCCCGGAGACGATGGCGTCCTGCAGACCACTGACCTCGCGCAGGTCCTTCTCCACCGTGGCGGCCAGGGCACGCGGCGTCATGACCGGCGCTGCCTCCCACTCCCTCTGCTCGCGCTCCGCGGCCTTGTTCGCGGGCAGCGATGCGCGGAGCTTCACGCCGGCTTCGACAGCCGCCGTGGTGGTGTGGAACGAGAACGCCGGGTCGGTGACGATCTCCTCCAGCTCCTTCAGGTCGACGGGCAGGCGGCTCGTCCGCGGGTCGCCCTCCATGCCGCCCTCGTAGGCGACCGACCGGAGCTCCCCACCGCGGACCAGAGAGACCGTGAAGGCCGGAGGCGCGTCCTCACTGCCTTCCTGCCAGCTCAGCTCTGCATCACCCAGCGGGACGCAGCCGAGCCGGGCGCACGACGGGCCGTCCTTCGGGACCGGCTGCACCTGCACGTCGAGCGTCCAGTCCGGATCGGGCTTCCAGCGCAGGAGTCCCCCGAGCGAGGGGTCCTTGGTGCCCATGTCGTCGATCGGCGCACCAGCCTCGCGGAGCTGGATCTCGTCGGGTTCGGGGGTCAGGTGGCTCAACGCCACCGCGACGAGCGCTTCCGAGGTCGCCGCCGCGGACGTACCGGAGTGCAGGTCGGTGCCGCCGCAGGAGGTGAGGATCCCGGCAGCCACCAGGGCCGCGGTGACGGCGGAGGCCAGGCGACGTGGAGAGGTCAGCATGGGCAGACCGTACGGCGCCGGGCAGCGCCTCGCCCACAGACCGCCGACAGTCCGCAAACACACCGCCGACACACCGCCGACTCCGGCGTCAGCGCAGGTGCTTCGACGCCGACGCCACGAGCTCGAGCGCCCGGCGCGCCCACGCGGGCGAGGCACCGGCGAGGCCACACCCGGGCGTGAGCACCAGCCCCGGCACGGGCTCGAGCCCCAGCATGTCCAGGAAGCGCAGCGCCTTATCCGCCACCGCCTTGTCGGTAAGCGACGTGGCCGGGTCGAGCGTCGGGACCACTCCCAGCAGCACCCGCTCCCCCGCTTCGAGGGCGGCCGCCACGCCGTCGTAGGCCGACGCGCGCAGGGCGGCCAGGTCGACCGCGACGCCGCGCGCCCCCGCGCCGCGGATCAGGTCCACCGGCACCTCGCCCGCGCAGCAGTGCACCACAGGTGTCGCTCCGGCGCCCGTGACGGCTGACAGCACGGTCTCCAGGGCGCCCGACGCCTCGGGCGGGTGGATCGCCCGGTGCTTGCCGAAGCCCGACGCCGTCGGGACCTGTGCGGCGAGCACGGCCGGCAGCGCCGGCTCGTCGACCTGGACGACGATCTCGGTCGCCCCCGGCACCCGGCGGCGCATGTCCGCGACGTGGTCGGCCACGCCCAGGGCGAGGGCCTCGGCCAGCTCGCGTCGCGCGCCGTGGTCGGCGAGGACCTTGTCGCCGCGCGGCTTCTCGACGGTCGCCGCCAGCGTCCACGGACCGCACACCTGGACCTTCACGGGACCGGCGAGGCCCTGCGCGTGCTCCTCGAAGACGTCGAGGTCACGGCCCAGGAGCGAGCGCGCCCGGCGGTGGTCGATGCCCGAGCCAGACCCGGTCAGCCGCCAGCCGGCCGGCTGCAGGTCGACGCCGAGCTCGGTCACCAGGGCCAGCGCGCGGCCGGTCATCGAGGCACCGGCGCCGCGCCCCGGCAGCTCCGGCAGGTGCGCGAAGTCAGGCAGCTCGCCGAGCACGACCCGCACCGCCTCGGCGTACTCCCGGGCGTTGTCGTCCTCGGATGCCAGCACGTCACCGCCGGGCATCGAGCCGATGCCGGTGGCGGTCATGCGCCCTCCCCCACAGCCGTACGCCGCGTGGCCGCGATCGTCGCGGAGCCCACGACCCGGGTGCCGTCGTAGATCACCGCCGCCTGGCCGGGGGCGATGCCGGACGCGGGCTCGAGGAGCTCGATCTCCACGAGGTCGTCCGCCTGAGCCCTAGCCATAGGTAGGGCTGGGGCGGACGACCCCACGGTGACCCGGGCGCGGTGCTCGGCGCCGTGTGCCCGGAGCTGGACGGTGACCTCGGGGCCGTCGAGCGCGGTCGGCACGGCACCACACCAGCGGGGCGCGATGCAGGTGAGCCCGTCGACGCGCAGGTCCTCGCGCGGGCCGACGGTGACCGTGCCCGAGACCGGCTCGATGTCGAGCACGAAGCGGGGCCTGCCGTCGGGGGCGGGCACGCCGAGACGGAGCCCCTTGCGCTGTCCGATCGTGAAGTGGTGGGTGCCCGCGTGCTCACCCAGCACGGCGCCGGAGGTGTCGACGATGGATCCCGCGGAGGGGGCGTCGGCTCCCAGCTTCTCGGTGAGCCAGCCGCCGGTGTCCCCGTCGGCGATGAAGCAGATGTCGTGGGAGTCGGGCTTGTCCGCGACCAGCAGGCCGCGGCGCGCCGCTTCCTCACGAATGCGAGGTTTCGTGGTGTCGCCCAGCGGGAACAACGAATGCGCGAGCTGTTCCTGGGTCAGCACGCCGAGCACGTAGGACTGGTCCTTGGCTCCGTCGGCTGCCCGGTGCAGCTCGACCACATTTCCGGGTCCGGTGCGCAGCGTCGCGTAGTGGCCCGTGACGACGGCGTCGAAGCCTAGCGCGAGGCCGCGCTCCAGCACCGCGGCGAACTTGATCTTCTCGTTGCAGCGCAGGCACGGGTTGGGCGTGCGGCCGGCGGCGTACTCCGCCTTGAAGTCCTCCACGACGCCCTCGTGGAACTCCTCGCTCATGTCCCAGACGTAGAACGGGATGCCCAGGACGTCGGCAGCGCGGCGCGCGTCGTTGCTGTCCTCGATGGTGCAGCAGCCGCGTGCACCGGAGCGGTAGGACCTCGGGTTGCGCGAGAGCGCGAGGTGGATGCCGGTGACGTCGTGCCCGGCCTCGACGGCGCGCGCCGCGGCCACGGCGGAGTCGACGCCGCCCGACATGGCTGCCAAGACCCTCATCGCGCCCTCACCGTCGTACGCCGGCGGCGCGGGCGCGCTCGACGGCCGGGCCGATCGCGGCGACCAGGGCGGCGACGTCGGAGCCGGTCGAGGTGTGGCCGAGGCTGAACCGGAGCGAGCCGCGCGCCTCCTCCGGGCTGCAGCCCATGGCCAGCAGGACGTGCGAGGGCTGCGGGACGCCGGCGTTGCAGGCCGAGCCGGTCGAGCACTCGACCCCCTGGGCGTCGAGCAGCATCAGCAGCGAGTCGCCCTCGCAGCCGGGGAAGCCGATGTTGGCGTGGCCCGGAAGCTGCTGGGTGGGGTCGCCGTGCACGCGTGCATCGGGGACGGCACCGAGGACACCCGCGACGAGCTCGTCGCGGAGGGCGGCGAGCCGGGCCCGGGCGTCGGCCTGCTCCTTGACGGCGAGCTCGACGGCGGCGGCGAAGCCGGCGATGGCGGGTACGTCGATGGTCCCGCTGCGCAGGTCGCGCTCCTGCCCGCCTCCGTGCTGGAGCGGAGTCAGCTCCAGGTCACGCCGCACCAGCAGGGCGCCCACGCCGTAGGGCCCACCGATCTTGTGGCCGGTGAGCGTCAGCGCGTCGAGGCCGCTCGCAGCGAAGTCCACCGGCACAGCGCCGACCGCCTGGACCGCGTCACTGTGCACCGGCACGCCGAGGGCCGACGCCCGCGTGACGACCTCGTCGAGCGGCTGCAGCACACCGGTCTCGTTGTTCGCCCACATCACGGAGAGGAAGGCGATGTCGTCTGGCTCGCGGAGCGCGGCGTCCAGGGCGGCCAGGTCCAGGCGGCAGCCCGCATCGACGGGCAGCAGCGTCACCTCGGCCCCCTCGTGCTCGCGCAGCCACTCCAGCGGGTCGAGGACCGCGTGGTGCTCGATCGCGGTCGACACCACCCGGCGGCGCGCACGCGACCACCACAGGCCCTTGAGGGCCAGGTTGTCTGCCTCGGTGCCGCCGGAGGTGAAGACCACCTCGGTCGGCCGGGCGCCGAGCACCTGGGCGATCCGCTCCCGCGACTCCTCGACGATCCGGCGCGCGGCGCGGCCCGAGGCGTGCAGCGACGAGGCGTTGCCGGCCTTCCCGAACTGCGCAGCCATGGCCTCGATCGCCTCCGGGCGCATCGGGGTGGTCGCAGCGTGGTCGAGGTAGGTCATGGCAGAGCCAAGGTTACGGTCAGAGCAGGACGAGGTCGTCGCGGTGGACGACGACGCGGTCGTAGCCCTCGCCGAACTCCTGCAGCAGCACGGCCGACGACTTCCCGAGGAGGCCCGGCACCTCGGACGCGTCGAAGTTGACCAGCCCGCGCGCCACGGAGGCGCCGGCGGGGTCGACGAGGTCGACCGGGTCCCCGGCCTCGAACGCCCCCTCGCAGCCGGTCAGGCCGGCTGCCAGCAGCGAGGCACCGCGCGACACGACCGCGCGAGCGGCACCGGCGTCGAGCAGGAGGCGTCCCTTGGGCTCGGTGGCGTGGGCCAGCCAGAGCAGCCGCGTCGGACGCCGCTTGCCGGTGGCGTGGAAGAGGGTGCCGACCGCGTCGCCGGTCAGCGCGGCCGAGGCGTTGTCGGCCGAGGTCAGGACGACGGGGATGCCCGCCCCGGTCGCGATGCGGGCCGCCTCGACCTTGGTGACCATGCCGCCCGTGCCCACGCCCGCTGCGCCCACCGAGCCGATCTGCACCCCGGCCAGGTCGGCCTCGCCACGGACCTCGTGCAGCATCCGGGTGCCCGGCTGCGACGGGTGGCCGTCGTACAGGCCGTCGACGTCGGAGAGCAGCACGAGCAGGTCGGCGTGGACCATCTGCGCGACGAGGGCGGCCAGGCGGTCGTTGTCGCCGAACCGGATCTCGTGCGTCGCGACGGTGTCGTTCTCGTTGACCACGGGGAGCACCCCGAGCTGCAACAGCTCCGCGAGGGTCTGGTGCGCGTTGCGGTAGTGCGCGCGGCGCGTGACGTCGTCGACCGTGAGCAGCACCTGGCCCGCGATGAGGCCGTGGCGCGCGAGCTCCTCGGTGTAGCGGTGGACCAGCAGCCCCTGACCCACGGAGGCAGCCGCCTGCTGGGCCGCGAGGCCGCGAGGGCGCTTCTTCAGGCCGAGGGGCGCCAGGCCCGCGGCGATGGCACCGCTCGAGACGAGCACCACCTCGGTGCCGCGGGCGCGCACGCCCGCCAGGACGTCGACCAGGCGACGTACGCGCTCGGGGTCGATGCCGCCGGCGGCGGTGGTCAGCGAGGAGGAGCCGACCTTGACGACGATGCGCGCCGCCGAGGTCACCTCGGTCCGGGTGCTCACGTCAGGGAGTCCGGGTCCGACTCGGCCCAGTCCGGGTCCTCGGCGGAGCCGATCTCGTACGACAGCGGACCGGACGTGCCACCGCGGGTCGCGTCGAGGCGACGGGCGACGTCGGCACGCGTCTCGTGCTCGCCCTTCTCCTCCATGGCCTCCTGGATGTCGCGACGACGCTGCGCCGCGGGGCGGTCCTCGCGCAGGCGCTGGTCCTCGCCGCGGCGGCCGAGCATCTCGCCGGCACCGGCGTCGAGCTCCGGCTTGAAGTCGAAGACGACCGAGTTCTCCTCGGCGCCGATGATGACGGCATCGCCCTCGACCGCACCCACCTCGAGCAGGCGCTTCTCGACACCGAGCCGGTTGAGGCGGTCCGCGAGGAAGCCGACGGCCTCCTCGTTGTTGAAGTCGGTCTGGCGGATCCAGCGCTCCGGCTTCTCGCCCCGCACGCGCCAGCCCTCGTCGGTGCGGGTGACGGTGAAGTCGTCGGCACCGTCGGCGCTGCGCGGACGGATCACGATGCGGGTGGGCTCGACCTCGGGCTTCTCGGTGCGGGAGGCCTGGACGATCCTCGCCATCGCGAAGATCAGCTCCTTCATGCCCTCACCGGAGGCGGCGGACACCTCGAAGACCTCCAGGCCACGCTCGCGGAGCTCGTCGACCACGAACGACGCGATGTCGCGCCCGTCGGGCACGTCGATCTTGTTGAGGGCCACCAGGCGCGGACGGTCCTCGAGACCGCCGTAGCGGTGGAGCTCGCCCTCCATCACGTCGAGGTCGTCGACCGGGTTGCGACCGGGCTCGATGTTGGCCGTGTCGATCACGTGGACCAGCGCGGCACAGCGCTCGATGTGGCGCAGGAAGTCGTGGCCCAGGCCGCGACCCTCGGCCGCACCCTCGATCAGGCCCGGCACGTCGGCGACCGTGAAGGTGGTGTCGCCCGCACGGACCACGCCGAGGTTGGGGACCAGGGTGGTGAACGGGTAGTCGGCGATCTTGGGCCGGGCCCGGCTGATGCTCGCGATGAGCGAGGACTTGCCGGCCGACGGGAAGCCGACCAGACCGATGTCGGCGACGACCTTCAGCTCGAGCACGATCTCCAGCTCGTCGCCGGGCTCGCCGAGCAGGGCGAAGCCGGGGGCCTTGCGCTTGGCACTGGCCAGCGCGGCGTTGCCGAGACCGCCCTTGCCGCCCTGGGCGACCACCATCTCGGTGCCGGCGCCGAGCAGGTCGCCGAGGACGGTGCCGTCACGGAGGCTGACGATCGTGCCGTCCGGGACGGGGAGGATCAGGTCCTGGCCGTGGGCGCCGTTGCGGTGGTCACCGGCACCGCCGCCGCCGTTGGAGGCCTTGCGCTTGGGGCTGTGGTGGTAGTCGATCAGCGTCGTCACGTCGGGGTCGACGCGCAGGATGACGGAGCCACCCGGGCCGCCGTTGCCGCCGTCGGGGCCGCCGAGGGGCTTGAACTTCTCCCGGTGCACCGAGGCGACGCCGTGGCCGCCACGTCCGGCGGCGACGTGCAGCGTCACCTTGTCGACGAACGTGGGCACAGCCATGGGTTACTCCGCTTCTGGGGGTGCGCCGGACGGCGCAGGTTAGAAAATACCGAAGGGCGCCCCAGCGAGTGGGACGCCCTTCGATGAAGACTCAGATGAGTGACGTCAGAGTCACTCGCCCGGGACGATGTTGACGACGCGACGGCCGCGCTTCGTACCGAACTCGACCGCACCGGCGGCGAGGGCGAAGAGGGTGTCGTCGCCACCACGGCCGACGTTGGAGCCGGGGTGGAAGTGCGTGCCACGCTGGCGGACGATGATCTCGCCGGCGTTGACCAGCTGGCCACCGAAGCGCTTCACGCCGAGGCGCTGGGCGTTCGAGTCACGACCGTTCTTGGTGCTCGCGGCACCCTTCTTGTGAGCCATTGTTCAGTCCTCTGGGATCTGTTCGAAGTTCTCGTCCGCGACGCCGTCAGGCGTTGATCGCGGTGACCTTGACCTGGGTGTACTTCTGGCGGTGACCCTGGCGCTTCTTGTAGCCGGTCTTGTTCTTGTACTTCTGGATGATGATCTTCGGGCCCTTGAAGCCGCCGAGGACCTCAGCGGAGACGGAGGCCTTGTCGAGACCGGTGGAGGTCACGGCCTCACCGTCGACGAGGAGAACGACGGGGATCTCGACGGACTCGCCGGCCTTGGCCGAAACGAGGTCGATCTCGATGACGTCGCCCACGGCAACCTTCTGCTGCTTGGCGCCAGCCTTGACGATCGCGTACACCGCGGTCTCCTAACGAATCATTGCTTGAAAACTGGAGGCTTCCCTGGGGCTCTCCGGCACCGGGGCCGCACAGGGAATGACGGGTGCGCTTCTCAACGCACCGAGGGTCAAGAGTACGGGAGCAGCGGCAGAGGCGCAAAACGAGGTGTCCCTCGCCTGCGGCCCCTGCCGCCACAGCTCCGGTTACCGCTTGCGGGAGTTCTTCTTGACGGGCACGTGGAGCTCGGCCGAGGCCGTCTCCCCCGCCTGCTCGCCTGCGTCCGTCGCGACGCCCGCACCAGCAGCACGCGTCGCAGCCTTCCGGGTCCGGGTGATCACCCGCGGCGGCTCCGGAGCAGCGGCCGGCTCGACCGCGACGGGCGGAGCGACCACGATCTGCACCGGCTCGGGGGCGGCCCCGGCCGTGGACCCGGCAGCCCGGCGTACGGCACGGCGCTGGCGGGTCACGACCGTCGTCGTCGCGGCCGGAGCAGCCGGAACCTCGACCTGGTCGCCTTTGGCCTCCTCCGTGGCGGGGGGCGCGACGGTCCCGGTGACCTCGGCAGCGACCTCCACCTCGGGCTCGGCGACGACCGGCTCCTCGTCGAGCGCGGCATCGGCGTCGTCGGCCGCGGCGACCTCCTCCGAGGCAGCGGCCTCCTCGGCCTCAGCCAGGGCGGCAGCCTCAGCCGCGGCCTTGCGCTCGGCGGCACGCGCCTCACGCTGGGCCTGGCGCTCGGCGTCACGGGCGGCCTTGCGCTCGGCAGCCTCGGCGGCCTTGCGCTCGGCCTCGGCCGCGGCGGCAGCCTCCTCCTCGGCCTTCTGCTGGGCGCGGAGCTCACGGAGGTCGGGCTCGCCGGGCAGGAACTCGGGAACGACGGCCGCCTCGCGGGGAGCAGCCGTGTCCTGGGCATCGGGCTGCGCGGCGTCCTGCGTGGGCTCGTCGACGGCGGGCGTCGCGACGACTGCATCCACGGCCGCCTCCGCGACCGCGTCAGCCGCCTGGGCGTCCGCGTCCTCCGGGGCGTGGGCGATCGCGGCGACGTCGGCCGGCGACGGCGCCTTGGCGCCCTGCTCCTGCTGAGCGCCGTTGCCACCGCGGCCACGGTTGCGGCGGTTGCCCCCGCGCTGGTTGCCGCCGTCGTCGGACTTCTTCGGCTCGATCGGCATCGCGTGGGTGATGTGGCCGCTGCCGTGGCAGTGCTCGCAGGTCTCGGAGAAGGCCTCGAGCAGGCCGGTGCCGATCCGCTTGCGCGTCATCTGCACGAGACCGAGCGAGGTGACCTCGGCGACCTGGTGGCGCGTGCGGTCGCGGCCGAGGCACTCGACGAGGCGACGCAGGACCAGGTCGCGGTTGGACTCGAGCACCATGTCGATGAAGTCGACGACGATGATGCCGCCGATGTCGCGCAGCCGGAGCTGGCGCACGACCTCCTCGGCCGCCTCGAGGTTGTTCTTGGTGACCGTCTCCTCGAGGTTGCCGCCGGAGCCGGTGAACTTGCCGGTGTTGACGTCGACGACCGTCATCGCCTCGGTGCGGTCGATGATCAGCGAGCCGCCCGACGGCAGCCAGACCTTGCGGTCCAGGCCCTTGGCGATCTGCTCCTGGACGCGGTACGTCGCGAAGACGTCGTCGCCGGCGTACTGCTCGAGGCGGTCCTCGAGGTCGGGGGCGACGTGCGCGACGTACTGCTGGACGGTGTTCCAGGCGTCGTCGCCCTGGATGACGAGCTTGGAGAAGTCCTCGGTGAAGAGGTCGCGGACCACCTTGAGGGTGAGGTCCGGCTCGCCGTAGAGCAGGCGCGGGGCGTTGCCCTTCGCGTCGCCCTGCGTGTGCTTCTCGATCTCCTCCCAGCGGGCCTTGAGGCGCTCGACGTCACGGGTCAGCTCGTCCTCGGCGGCGCCCTCCGCGGCCGTGCGCACGATGACGCCCGCAGTGTCCGGGACGATCTCCTTCAGCAGCGCCTTGAGGCGGGCACGCTCGGTGTCGGGCAGCTTGCGCGAGATGCCGCTTGTGGTGCCGTCGGGCACGTAGACCAGGAAGCGGCCGGCGAGCGAGACCTGCGAGGTGAGGCGGGCGCCCTTGTGACCGATCGGGTCCTTGGTGACCTGGACCAGGACGGTCTGGCCGGAGCTGAGGACGTTCTCGATCTTGCGCGGCTGGCCCTCCTTGTGGCCCAGGGCGGACCAGTTGACCTCGCCGGCGTACAGGACGGCGTTGCGGCCCTTGCCGATGTCGATGAACGCGGCCTCCATCGAGGGCAGGACGTTCTGCACCCGGCCGAGGTAGACGTTGCCGATGAGGCTGGTCTGCGACTCACGGGCGACGTAGTGCTCGACGAGGACCTTGTCCTCGAGCACGGCGATCTGGGTCAGGTCCTCGCGCTGGCGGATGACCATGACCCGCTCGACGGCCTCGCGGCGCGCCAGGAACTCGGCCTCGGAGACGATGGGGGCGCGGCGGCGGCCTGCCTCGCGACCCTCACGACGGCGCTGCTTCTTGGCCTCGAGGCGGGTGGAGCCCGAGACAGCGGTGATCTGGTCCTCGGCGGAGCGTCCCTGGCGGACCCGGGTGACGGTGTTCTCCGGGTCGTCGCCCTCGCCGGAGGCCGACTCGCCGGCACGCACGCGACGACGACGACGGCGGGTGCTCGTGCCGTCGCCACCCTCGCTGTCGCCCTCGGAGTCGTTGTCGGTCCCGGCCTCCGCGGGGGCGTCCTCGCCGGACTCGGTGGTCTCCGCGCCCTCGCTGTCCGCAGCGGCCTCGCCGTTGCCCTCGCCGTTGGCGTCGCCCGGCTTGCGGCGACGGCGGCCGCCACGGCGGCGACGACGACGGTTGGGGTTGCGGGGCTGGCCCTCGTCGTCGGACTCGGCGTCCTCGGCCTCGTCGCCGTCCTCGGCGTCGGTCTCCTCGGCGTCGGCCTCCTGGGCGTCGACCTGCTCCTGCGCCTCGCCGGCCGGGACGTCGGCCTGCTCCTGCGCCTCGCCGGCCGGGACGTCGGCAGCGGCGTCCTCCGCAGGGACCTCGACGGCGCCGGCGACCTGGTCGGCCGCCTCGGCCGGCGTCTCGGGCCCGGTCTCGGCGACGGGCTCGGGGGCCTTCTTCGCAGCGGGCTTGCGCGTGCGGGTGCGCTTCGGGGTCTCCGGCGCCTGGAAGAGCACCGTGGTGGCGCCGGCGTCGGTCGCTGCGGCTTCGGTGGCTGCCGGCGCCTCGGCCGCCTCGGCGGCATCGGTGATCGGGGAGGCGTCCAGCGGGAGCGCCTCGTCGACGGGCTTCGCCGCAGGCTTCCTGGCCGGCGCCTTCTTGGCCGGCGCCTTCTTGGCGGCGGCCTTCTTGGCGGCGGCCTTCTTGGCCGGCGCCTTCTTCGCCGCAGCCTTCTCGACCGGGGCGTCGCCCTCGGCGGCGACCGGCTCGGCGGTCGCCTCCGCGGCAGCGGCCTTCTTCGCCGGCGCCTTCTTCGCGGCCGCCTTCTTCGCCGGCGCCTTCTTCGCGGCCGCCTTCTTGGCCGGCGCCTTCTTCGCGGGCGCGGGCGCCTCGGCGGCCTCCACGCTCTCTGCTGCGGTGTTCTGCTCGGTGGTGGTCTCGCTCATCGGAGCTCCTCGCCGGCGGACCCCTGGATCCGTCCGACGTACGTCGTGTTCGGCACCCCCGACCGGTCACCCGGACGTGGTGCGAAAGCCTTCTTCTGGCGGCGAGTCCCCCGCTCGGGGCGCGTCAGTCGTGCGTGTCTGCCACCTGCCGCGGTCGCTGTGCCCCGCGCTGCTGTCACCAGTCGAGGGGCCGCGTCGCGGCGTGGTGACGACCTTCACCACTGTGCCGGCCGGGCCGGCGAGAACGTCGTCGGACCTCGATCCCGCCCGCGGGTGCGGAAGAGACGTCGGTCACTGGGGAGTATCGCACACCGCCTCGCGGAGCCCGATTCTTCGCCTCAGGCCAGCGGGTCGCCGATCGTGGCGTCGCCCTCCAGGGGCCCCTGGGCCAGACGCGTGTAGAGCGGCGCGCCCGCGCCGTCGACGAGCCCGACGCCGGTGACCACGTCGTCCGGGCGGACGCTCGGCACGCCGTGGCGCAGCACGACGTCGAGGCGGCTGCCCCGCTCCCCCGCCTCCACGGAGAGGGCGAGGACCGCCGCGCGGCAGTCGAAGGAGCGCAGCCCCTTCTTCGTCATGCGCTCGACGAGAACCTCGTCGGCAGCGAGGAACGTCGCCACCGCGGCCTGGGCCTCGGCGACGGGCACGGCCAGGTCGATCAGCCAGCGGCTCGCCTCCAGCCGGTCGGCGAGGGACCCGCCCGGCGAAGCGACGACGGTCAGGACGTCGAGGCCGTCGGGCAGTGCCTCGGCGAGCAGCGCCTGCACACCGGCCGGGTCGACGACCTCACGCAGCGCGATCTCGACGTACTCAGCCTCGCTGGCGGAGCCCGTCGGCGCGGCGCCGGCGTAGGAGATCCGCGGGTGCGGGTTGAAGCCCGAGGAGTAGGCCATCGGGATCCGGGCGCGGAAGACGGCGCGCTCGAAGGCACGACTGAAGTCGCGGTGGCTGGTGAAGCGGAGGCGGCCACGCTTGGCATACCGGATCCGCAGTCGCTGGACCGGAGGGGCCTGCTGCTCGGGCTGTTCACGCACGGGAGGAGGATATCGAGGATCCGGCCGTTGCCCGTCCGCGCCCGGTCACGCGGCGATACGCTGCCGTCCGACGATCCGTCGCTATCCGTGGAAGGTGCCTGTGGCCGAGCAACCGACCTGGCGTGGCCACCGGGCGCCGGTCGAGGACGCAGAGCCGGCCCACACCGCGCCACCAGCCCGGCGCGTGCGCTGGACCCTGCTGGCAGGGCTCGCGGCCGCGGCTGCCGTCATCGGCAGCTGCGCGGTGCTCACGAGCAGGCTCGTCCACCACGACCCCGCCACCCTCCCGGACATCACCGTCGGCACCTGCCTGTCCAGCACCGACCTCGCCCGGGGAAGGACCAGCCTCCAGCACCTCGACGCGCTCAGCTGCAGCCGTCTGCACGACGCCGAGGTGTTCGCCCTCCGCACGATCAGCCCCGGGGAGGACCTCGACGCGGTCGCGTCACGGTGCCTCGAGGCGGCGGAGGACCTGGGCGTCGACGCCTCGGCCCTGGCCGCGCGCCACCTCGAGGTCCGTCCCCTCGCCCTCACCGACAAGGACCCCACCCCCGGGGTCCCCGTCGCCTGCTTCGTCCGCCAGCAGAACGGGGCCCCGTTGCGGGGTGCCGTCTTCACAGGGAGTGACCGATGAACCTTCCGTCGTACCCGGGCCAGCCTCAGCCCGAGCAGCCCGAGCAGCCCGGCCAGCCTCCCGCGCCGCCCGCGCCCCCGACGCCCCCGGCGCCGCCCATGCCGCCGGCGCCGCCCGTCCCGCCGGTCCCGCCCGGCGCAGGCGCCGTGCCACCTCCGCCCGCTCCCCCGGGGTTTCCGCCCGCTCCCCCGGGAGGCGGCTACCCGCCGCCGGCGTACCAGGCCTACGGCGGACCGAACGACGGCAGCGCGTCGTACAGCGGCGTCGCGATCGCCGCATTCGTGTGCGCGCTGACCTGCTGCCTCGGCATCTTCGCCATCCCGCTCGGCATCATCGGCATCGTCAAGACCGGACCCGGCAAGGCCAGGGGACGCTGGATGGCGGTCACGGGCCTCGTGCTCGGCGTCATCGGCACGCTCCTCGCCGCCGTCGTCGGCATCGTGATCTTCGCGGTCGGCCAGCGCGTCGTCACGCCGGACAACGCCGAGGCCGGCCAGTGCGTCGCGGTCACCAGCAAGGGCAGCAACGTGACGATGATCGACACCGGCTGCTCGGTGGAGCACAACGCCCAGATCTTCGCCGTCCTCACCCCGACCGCCGCCGACGTCGCCGCGCACCGCACGTCGATCGGGCTCTGCCTGACCCGCGTCGCGGGCGCCTTCCCCGGGGTCGAGGGCCGCGTCGTCAAGGGGCACCCGCGCCTGGACATCTCCGGCGAGGAGGTCGAGGTGTCCGCCGCGAGCGAGCAGCGGGCGATCAGGGCCGGAAGCCCGGTGGCCTGCTGGATCGAGGCCGTCGACGGAACGCTCGACTCCGACCCCGTCGCACACTGACACCCGCCGGGCTGGGCGTGGCCGCGCTCAGCCCGGCGACCAGTCCGCGGTCCGGCCGAAGGCGGCCAGCAGCTCTGCCTGCGGATCCCCTGCCGAGGTCGCCCGCGGGCCGATCGCGTTGCCGGCCCGGTACATGTCCTCACGGTCGCGAAACCAGGCGGCGACGGCGTCCACCAGCTCGGGGTCCAGGCGCCGGTCCTGACCCGACGCCGCGGCGAGGTCCCACCCGTGCACGAGGTGATCGGCCGCGAGCTGCATCAGGTACTCGCTGGCGGCCTCCTCGCCATAGGAGAGCTGGACCCGCTGGCCGTCGGCCACGCCCTCGCCGGCCTCGGCCGCTGCGCCTGCGGCGCGCCGGCCCGCGGCCTTCGGGTCCGCGCCCAGCAGGTCACCGTCGAAGCGGTCCCCGACCTCAGCGATCGTCCTGCCGGCGAGCAGCGGCGGCAGCCACAGCTCCTCTCCCACGACGTGGTTGACGAGCGCACGCACGTCCCACTCCGCGCAGGGCGTGGGCGCCGCCCACGCGTCGTCGGGTACGCCGTCGAGCAGCTGTTGCCAGCGGTCGACGGTCGCCCGGTGCAGTGTCCTGGCGTCCACCCGACCATCGTGCACCCGCGGGCCACCCCGGCGGCCACCCCAGAGGTGCGGCCGGCCCTCAGCAGGTCAGTGGACGACCTGGGTGACCATGCCCGGCTGGCCCGCGCCCACCACGGAGAGCGGCAACAGGGTCTGGCCGGTGGGGCCGATCTGGATCTCGGTGCCCATCTCGGGGCACACGCCGCAGTCGTAGCACGGCGTCCAGCGGCAGTCCTCGACCTCGATGTCCTCGCCGTTGGCGGCAGCGAGCGCGTCCTCCCAGTCGGCCCACATCCAGTCCTTGTCGAGACCGGAGTCGAGGTGGTCCCACGGCAGGATCTCGTCGTACTCGCGGGTGCGGGTGGTGTACCAGTCGAGGTCGACGCCGGTGCCCTCGAGCGCGGTGGCCGCGGAGGCGACCCAGCGGTCGTAGGAGAAGTGCTCGGACCAGCCGTCGAACCGGCCACCGTCGCGCCACACGGTCTCGATGATCCTGCCGACGCGGCGGTCGCCCCGGGAGAGCAGCCCCTCAACCTGGCCGGGCTTGCCGTCGTGGTAGCGGAAGCCGATGGCACGGCCGAAGCGACGGTCGGCGCGCACCGCGTCGCGCAGCTTGCGCAGGCGCTCGTCCGTGGTCTCGACGTCGAGCTGCGGCGCCCACTGGAACGGCGTGTGCGGCTTGGGCACGAAGCCACCGATGGAGACGGTGCAGCGGATGTCGTTGTGGCCGGTGACCTCGCGACCCTTCTGGATCACCTTCTTGGCCAGCTCGGCGATCTGCATGACGTCCTCGTCGGTCTCCTCGGGGAGGCCGCACATGAAGTAGAGCTTCACCTGGCGCCAGCCGTGCGAGTACGCCGCTGCGACGGTGCGGATCAGGTCCTCCTCGGTGACCATCTTGTTGATCACCTTGCGCATGCGCTCCGAGCCACCCTCGGGGGCGAAGGTCAGGCCGGAACGCCGACCGTTGCGCGAGAACTCGTTGGCCAGCGAGATGTTGAACGCGTCCACACGCGTCGACGGCAGCGAGAGGGAGACGTTGGAGTCCTCGTAGCGGTCGGCCAGGCCCTTGGCCACCTCGGCGATCTCGGTGTGGTCGGCAGAGGACAGCGACAGCAGGCCGACCTCGTCGAAGCCGGACTGGCGGATGCCGTTCTCGACCATGGCGCCGATGGTGGTGATCGAGCGCTCGCGGACCGGGCGCGTGATCATGCCGGCCTGGCAGAAGCGGCAGCCGCGCGTGCAGCCACGGAAGATCTCGACGGAGAAGCGCTCGTGGACCGTCTCGGCCAGCGGCACGAGGGGCTTGGCCGGGTAGGGCCACTGGTCGAGGTCCATCAGCGTGTGCTTCGTGACCCGCTCCGGAACGCCTGGACGGTTGGGCGCCACGGAGGCGATCGCGCCGGCCTCGTCGTACGTCACGTCGTAGAACTTCGGGACGTAGATGCCGCCCGTGGCGGCGAAGCGCATGAGGAGCTCGTCGCGGCCGCCCGGCGAGCCGGCGTCCTTCCACTCCTTGATGATCTCGGAGATCTTGAGCACGACCTCCTCGCCGTCACCGAGCACGGCGGCGTCGATGAAGTCGGCGATCGGCTCCGGGTTGAACGCCGCGTGGCCGCCCGCGAGGACGATCGGGTCCTCGTCGGTGCGGTCGGCGCTGTGGATCGGGATGCCACCGAGGTCCAGCGCGTTGAGCATGTTGGTGTAGCCGAGCTCCGTGGAGAAGCTCAGGCCCATGATGTCGAAGTCGCGGATCGGGCGGTGCGCGTCGACCGTGAACTGCGGGATGTCGTGCTCACGCATGACCTTCTCGAGGTCCGGCCAGACCGAGTAGGTGCGCTCGGCGACGATCCAGTCGCGCTCGTTGAGCACTTCGTAGAGGATCGCCACACCCTGGTTGGGCAGGCCGACCTCGTAGGCGTCGGGGTACATCAGCGCCCAGTGGACCGTCGCGCCCTCGGGCGCGCAGTCCCACTCCTTGACGGTGGAGTTCAGCTCGCCGCCGACGTACTGGATCGGCTTCTGGACACCAGAAAGCAGGGGCTCGAGCCGGGGGAAGACAGACGCAGACACGCCCACAAGACTACGGCGCCACCACACGCTCGGCGAAACAGACGAATCGTTCTCCGGGGGGACCCTCGACTAACCTCCCCCCATGGCCTGGCAGCACCGTCCCGCACTCGACGGGCTGCGGACCGTGGCGGTCTACCTCGTCCTGTGCTTCCACGCGAAGCTGGTCTGGGCCGATGGCGGGTTCATCGGGGTCGACCTCTTCTTCGTGCTGTCCGGCTTCCTGGTCGCCTCGATCCTCCTCGAGGAGCGCTACACGACCGGCACCATCAGGCTGGCTGCCTTCTTCGGGCGGCGCATCCGGCGCCTGCTGCCGGCAGCGCTGGTCGTGGTCGTCGCCACGGCCGCCGTCTTCCTGCTCGTCGCACCGGTCGTACGCCGGCTCGCGTGGGTCGGCGACGCCCAGGCCTCGCTGCTCTACGTCGCGAACTGGCGCTTCCTGCAGAGCACGGGCGACTACTTCGGCGCCGACGTGAACACCTCGCCGTACCTGCACTTCTGGTCGCTCTCGGTCGAGGAGCAGTTCTACGTCGGGTTCCCGTTCGTGCTGCTCGGGCTCGTCGCGCTGAAGAAGCGGTGGCGTCCCGCCCTCGTGACCGGCGTCGGCCTCCTCTTCCTCGCCTCGGTCGGCGCGCAGCTCTGGTGGGCCCAGGCCAACCCGGACCACGCCTACTACGGCACGGACTCGCGCATCTACCAGCCCCTCGCCGGCGTGCTCGCGGCGATCGCCTGGCGCCACCTCGCCGGCCGTCGCCGCGCACTGCGCCACGCGGGCTGGCCCATGCTGGCCGGCCTCCTCCTCGTCTCGACGAGCCTCGTCGACGTCTCCGTGAGCGTGCGGGGCCTGCTCGCGACCCTCTTCGGCGTCGGCCTCGTCCTCTCGGTGATGACCCGCACCAGCCCCTCGCTGGACCGCTTCCTGTCACTGCGGCCGATCTCCTACCTGGGCCGGATCTCCTACGGCACCTACCTGTGGCACTGGCCCGTCCTGCTCCTCGTTCTCGCGGGCGTCGACGTGGACCCGTGGGTGGTCGCGCTGCTGACCGCTGCGGTCGCGACCGGCCTGGCCGCGCTCTCCTACGAGCTGCTCGAGCACCCCGTGCGCCGCTCCGCGCTGCTCGGCCGGTTCAGCGCGCCGACTGTCCTCGTCGGCCTCACCTGCTCCGTGCTCACGGCGTACGCCGTGCTCCCGGGCGTGCTGAAGTCGGACACCCGGCCCGCGCTGGCGTCCGCCCCGGCCGCGGCCGCGCCGGCCCTGACCGGCACCGCCGTCGGCAAGACGACCAACGGCCGCGTCGGCGAGATCGCCAAGCCCGGCGACCCGGTCCCGCACATCGACTGGGAGGCGATCAGCAGCAGCCGCGGCTTCGACACGTCGTACTGCACGCTCATCGACACCACGAGCTGCATCGCCCACACGGGCACGAGCGGCCTGAAGGTGATGCTGGTCGGCGACAGCCACGCGCGGGTGATGGCTCCCCTCATGCTGAAGCTCGCGAAGGAGAAGAACTTCACCCTCGCCTACAGCATGGTCGCCGCCTGCCCGTGGCAGGAGGGCGTCATCTCGCGCTACGCCGCGCCCGACGAGCAGTCCGGCTGCACCGCCGCCCGCTCGGCGCTCTACGGCGGCCTCCTGCAGAAGATGGACATCGACCTGGTCGTGCTCACCGAGATGCCGCGCTCGGCGGACTCCTGGGAGCACGGCCTGATCTCGACCACCGGCAGCACCGCAGGCGTCGACCAGCTCAACCTCGACACCATCACCTCGTCGCTGCAGACGATCAAGCGCGACGGCGCCAAGGCCCTCGCGATCGACTCCTGGATCGTCCGCTACGACGGCGTGAATCCCCTCGAGTGCCTCTCGGGTGCGAGGACGGTCGGCGACTGCGCCGTCACCGCTCCCCCGCCGCCGCTCACCGATGACTTCGTGCACACCCTCGACGTCCGCTCGCCCTCGGTCTTCACGACGAACATCAACGACATCGTCTGCCCGACCTACCCGGTCTGCCAGGCCGTGCTCGACGGCATCCCCGTGTGGCGCGACGACAAGCACTACTCGACCGAGGTCCTCCTCGACCACTACGACGAGATCCGCGACCGCCTCGTCAGCACCGGCCTCTTCGGCTGACCAGGCCACGGGCCGACGTACCGGCCGCAACCCACGCTGAGGGGGCCCGGCCGGAGGAAGACGGAACCCCGCCGGCGGGCTGGGTCTGGCGGGAGCGAGCGCGGAACGAGCGAGTGGATGGATCCCGGCGGGGTCTCCCGCAGGCCGGGCGCAGGCCCGACGCAGGACGGGCGGAGGCCCCCAGGCCGACAGCTCAGCGCGTCGTGAACACCCGCGCCGGCGAGAAACGCGTCGGCAGCGCCGGCGCCCCGCGCAGGTGGATGTTCTGCAGCAGCCCGACCGCGAGCATGCCGGCGAACATCGACGAGCCGCCGTACGACACGAACGGCAGCGGGACGCCCGTGACGGGCATGATCCCCATGCACATGCCGATGTTCTGGAACGCCTGGAAGGCGAACCAGCAGGCGATGCCTGCCGCGGCGGCACGGCCGAAGATGTCGCGGGACTCGCGCGAGATGACCAGCGCGCGCCAGACGATCAGGCAGATCAGGCCGATCAGGATGCCGGCGCCGATGAGGCCGAGCTCCTCGCCGGCGACCGTGAAGATGAAGTCGGTCTGCTGCTCCGGCACGAAGCCCGAGCGGGTCTGCGAGCCGTGGAAGAGACCCTGGCCGAACCAGCCGCCGTTGCCGACCGCCGTGCGCGCCTGCTCGACGTTGTAGCCCGCGCCGCGCGGGTCGAGGTCGGGGTTGAGGAAGGCGAGGAACCGGTCGATCTGGTACTGCTTCAGGACGTGCAGCCGGATCGCGACGGTGGCACCGAGCAGGCCGCCGGCGAAGAGGCCGAGCAGCCACTTCGGAGGGGCGCCGGCGACCGAGAGGACCCCGAAGACGGTCGCCGCGAGCACGAGCGTGGTGCCCATGTCGGGCTGGAGCAGGATCAGGCCGGCCGGCAGGCCGGCGATCACCAGCATGCCGATCACCTCACCCGTGCCGACCTGGCGGCGCGAGCGGCCCTCGAAGCGCTCGGCGACGAAGAGCGACATGCCGATGATCACCGCGAGCTTGGCGAACTCCGAGGGCTGGATGGACATGCCGCCGAGCTGGACCCACGACTTCGAGCCGTTGATCGTCGAGCCCATCACCAGCACGAGGACGAGTCCCACCAGCGACCCGACGTACACGAAGGGGGCCAGGATCCGCACCCAGCGGTGGTCGGTGGCGAGCACCATCACCATGAGGACCAGGCCGATGGCGACGTTGACCAGCGTCTTGCGGAGGAACGCCGTCGGGTCGCCGCCGGTGAGCGAGTCGCGCTCGCTCGTCGCCGACCACACCAGCAGCGCGCCGAGGAAGGTCAGGACCAGGACCGACCCCATGAGGATCCAGTCGAGGCCGTGCCGGCCGAGGCCGGGACGCTGCGTGCTCATTCGTTCTCCTTGCGGGCCGGCGGCAGGATCGCGCCGTCGGGAGAGAAGACCGGGAGGGCGTCGGTCTCGGTGACGCCGGGGATCGCGGGCCTGGACGACTTCGCGTCCTCACCGAAGCCGTAGAGTGTGTCCCAGATCTTGCGGACGACGACGCTGTTGGCGCCCGCACCCGTGCCGGCCTGGCTGATCATCGACACCACGACGTAGTCCTTGGTGTACGAACCGACCCAACCGGTGGTCTGCTTGCCGTAGACCTCCGCGGTGCCGGTCTTGCCGTGCATCGTCACCTTGTCCTGGGGCCAGCCGGCGAAGGTGCCGGCCAGGGTGCCGGCCAGGGTCACGTTGTTCATGGCATCGCGGACATAGGCCAGGACGCTCCTCGGGATCCGCACCTTCGCCTGGGCGACGGGCTCGATCCGCTTCACCAGCTTGCCGTCGGCGTCGACGATCGCCTTGCCGACGGTCGGGCGGTAGAGGGTGCCGCCGTTGGCCAGGGCGGCGTACGCCCGGGCGAGCTGCAGCGGGGTGACGATCGTGTCGCCCTGGCCGATGGCGAAGTTGGCGGCGTCACCGGCGCGGTAGAGGTAGCCCTCGGCACAGAACTCCTTCGCGAAGAGCTTCACGAAGGCCGATGCGTCGCCGGGGTGCTTGGCCAGCCCGCAGTAGTACTTCTTCATCGAGTCGTAGTAGGCGCGCTTCCAGTGACGGTCGGCGATGCGGCCGGACGCCTCGCCGGGGATGTCGATGCCGGTGGCCTTGCCGAACCCGAACTTCTTGGCCTCCGCGACGAGCGGGTCCCTGGCGTTCTCGTTGGCCGGGTCGGAGCCGTACTTCTGCCAGAAGTGGAGGCCGACGCGGTAGAAGAAGGTGTTGCAGGAGACGGTGATGGCGGTCTTGAAGTCGATCATGCCGAACGACTCGGACTCGTAGTTGCCGAAGGCGCGGTTGCCGATCTGCACGGACGGGGAGCAGTTGAGCCGGGTGTCCGGCCCCATGCCGTTCAGCATCGCGCCGACCGTCATGATCGGCTTCCAGGTGGAGCCCGGCGCGAACTGGCCCTGCATCGCACGCGCCAGGAGCGGGGTGCCGGCCTTCTCCGAGTACAGGTGGCTCAGCTGCTTCTGCGTGATGCCACCGACCCAGATGCCCGGGTCGTACGTCGGCTCGCTGGCCATGGCGATGACCCGCCCGGTGTGCGCGTCGAGCACGACGACGGCGCCGGAGTCCGCGCGGTAGTGGACGCCGTTGCGGTCGGTGCGGGCGCGAGCGGCGAGGATCGCCTTGTGCAGCTCCGACTCGGCGACGCCCTGCACCTTCGCGTCGATCGAGGTGACGAGGGTGTCGCCGGGCACGGCGTCGTCGCGCCCGGACTCCCCCAGCACGCGGCCCTTCGAGTCGACGGCGACGTGCTGGTAGCCGGGCATGCCGCGGAGGTAGGCGTCGTACTCCTTCTCCACGCCGGCGCGGCCGACCTGGGAGGCACCGTTGACGGAGAGGTCGCTCTTCTTCTCTGCGGCGGTGAGCTCGTCCTCGGTGACCGGGCTGAGGTAGCCGAGCACGTGGGCCGCCTCGACCCCGTACGGACGCGGGTAGGCGCGGACGGACTGCTCCTGGACCACCACCCCGGGGTAGTCCTCGGCCTGCTCGCGGATGAGCTGGGCGGTCTGCTGGTCGACGTCGTCGTCGACGGGGACGGGCTGGAAGGGCGAGCCGTTCCAGCACGTGCCGGCCACGGAGCCCTCGGTACCGCAGTTGAGCAGCCGGGCCCGGACGTCCTTGACCTTGTGGTGGAGCGCCTTGGCGACCCGCTCGAGGAGCAGGTCCTGCTCGTCGGTGGAGAGCTGGCCGAGCGTCGTCCGGTCGATGGAGACCACCCACGAGCTGCGGTTGGCGACCAGCGGACGCCCCTGGGCGTCCACGATCAGGCCGCGGTCCGGCTGCACGACGACCTCCCGCACGGACTGCGAGGCGGCCTTGGCACGGTAGTCGTCGCCGGAGGCGACCTGGAGGTACCAGAGCCGCACCAGCAGGGTCGAGAAGAGCGCGAGGACCAGTGCCTGGAGCACGACCAGCCGCATGCGGCTGCGCTCGGCCGCGGCGGAGGTGGGACGCGAGTTCATGCCAGCGAGACCCGGGCCGGCTCGGTGCGGCGGAAGAGGACCATCAGCGCCGGGACGAGCAGCGGCGTGAGCAGGACGTCCCAGACCAGGGCCACCAGGATCACCTGGAGCATGTCCGGCACGGAGACGACCGGGTCACGCAGGAGCAGCCCGGTGAGCGCGAAGAGCGAGGTGCCGAGGAACGACGCCGCCGCCGCGGCCGCCACGACCATCACCGGCTCGGGACGACCGCCCTGCCCCGGTACGCGCAGGCGACCGACGAGGTAGCCGACCACGACGAGCGCGAGCGCCCACCGCCCTGCATAGTGGTCCGCCGGCGGGGCGAGGTCGAGGAGGAGGCCGCCGGTGAAGCCGAGGACCGCGGCGAACTGAGGGCCACGCGTGAGCCCCGCGGCGACCACGACCAGCAGCGCCAGGTCGGGGACGACGCCGTGCCAGGCCAGGTGCGGGAAGAAGGTCACCTGGAGCACGACGGCCACGAGGAGGACGAGAAGGGCGACGAAGCCGCGGATCAGGCTCATCGGCCGCTCTCCTTGTCCTGGCCCGCGGTCACGGTGCCCGCGCCGGGCTTCACGAGCCGACGGTCCGAGTGGGTGCCCGACGGCACCGCGACGCCGACGAGGTCGAGCGAGGTGAAGTCGACGAAGGGCTTGATCTCCACGCGTCGGGAGGTCTCCCGGGGGCTGGAGTACACGGCGGTGACCTTCCCGATCGGCACACCGGCGATGTACGGGGCGCCGTCCTCGCTGCCCCACGTCACGGCCGTGTCGCCCTCGTTGGCGATGAACGCGCCGTCGTTGAGCTTGAGGTCCAGCGTCGCGTCGCCCGACAGCTGGCCGCGGCCCTGGAGGAAGCCGACCTCCATGCTTCCGCCGAGCCGCCCGCCCACCACCGAGTGGCGGTCGAGCAGCAGGACGACGGTCGCGGTGGTGCGCGTGGCCGAGAGGACACGACCGACGAGGCCGTCGTTGTTGAGCACCGTGAGGTCGGCGTGGATGCCCGAGGAGGTGCCGGCGTCGATGGTCACCGTCTGCGAGAACGACTGGGCCGGCCCGTAGGCGATCACGTGGGCCGGCACGAGCACGTGGTCCAGCGTGGTCGCGGTGCCGGCCAGGCCGTCGTACTCCGCGAGGCGGTTGCGGTCGAGCGCCGTCGTGGCGACCTGCTGCTCGAGCTGCGCGTTGCGTGCCTCGAGCTCGGCGACACGGTCCTCGAGCCCGTTCCTGGTGTGGAACCAGCGCGGGATCGCCTCGAACGGAGCCACGATGCCGTTGGCGGTGTCCTCGGCGGGGCCGACCACCTCGCCGACGAGCCGGCGCGCCGGGTCGAGCGCCCCACCCACGTGGTCCAGCGTGATCAGGGTCGCGCAGGTCAGGACCAGGGCCACCAGGGTGGACCGGGACGACCGGTCCGCCGGCTCCAGGCGGTCGAGCCCGCGCCAGCGCTTCTCGCGTGCCGCCATCAGTACCGCCGCGGACCCGAGACGAGCACCTGCTGGAGGGCCTCGAACTCCTCGACGCACTTGCCCGCGCCGAGAGCGACGCTGGTCAGCGGGTCCTCCGCCACGTGGACCGGCATGCCGGTCTCGTGGCGGATCCGCTCGTCGAGGCCACGGAGCAGGGCGCCACCACCGGTGAGGACGATGCCACGGTCCATGATGTCGCCAGCGAGCTCGGGCGGCGTCTGGTCGAGGGTCGTGCGGACCGCGTCGACGATGCTGTGCAGCGGCTCCTCGAGCGCCTGGCGGAGCTCCGCGCTCGAGATGACGACCGTGCGCGGCAGCCCGGAGACCATGTCGCGCCCACGGATCTCGGCCTCGGGCTCCTTGCTCAGCGGGAACGCCGAGCCGAGCGTCATCTTCATCTCCTCGGCGGTGCGCTCCCCCAGCATCAGGGAGTGCTCCTTCTTCATCCAGGCGATGATCGCCTGGTCGAGGTCGTCACCGGCGGTGCGGACACTCAGCGAGGTCACGATGCCACCCAGGGAGATCACGGCGACCTCCGTCGTACCGCCGCCGACGTCGACGACCATGTTGCCGGTCGCCTCGTGGACGGGCAGGCCGGCGCCGATGGCCGCGGCCATCGGCTCCTCGACGATGTAGACCCGGCGGGCACCGGCCTGGTAGCCGGCCTCCTTGACGGCGCGCTGCTCGACGGCGGTGATGCCGGAGGGCACGCAGACGACGAGGCGGGGCTTGGCGAAGTAGCGGCGGCGGTGCACCTGCTGGATGAAGAAGCGCAGCATCTGCTCGGTCGCGTCGAAGTCGGCGATCACGCCGTCCTTCAGCGGGCGGATGGCGCTGATGTTGTCAGGCGTGCGCCCGACCATGCGCTTGGCCTCGTGACCGACGGCGATGACCTCGCCGGTCGAGTCGTTGAGCGCGACCACGGAGGGCTCGTCGAGCATGATGCCCTTGCCACGGACGTAGACCAGCGTGTTGGCCGTGCCGAGATCGACGGCCATGTCGCGTCCGATGAAGCTGTTCGCCATGGTTGCTGTGCCTCTGGTCGAGTGAAGGGGAAGTGAGTACGCCGTCGACCCGCCGCACTCGCCCACGAGGTTAAGGAGCCGGAGCGGGCGAAACCGGGAGGCTCGCCGCGCGTGTGGCCGACATGACCCGAATGGTCAGTTCCGGGCGCACCACGGGGCCCGCCGCAGGCGCGACGGGCCCCGTGCCGGGCTCAGCTCACTTGCGCAGGTCGACCACCGCGCTCGTCGATCCGAAGAAGCTCGGGTCGATGACAGTGATCCGGTAGGTGCCCGCGGTCAGGGCGGCACCCGTCTGCTGGCTCAGCTTCGTCGAGAGGTTGTAGACGTACTGCTGCGCCGCTGCATCCCAGCGCATCTGCAGGCCGTTGGTGGCCACGCTGTCGGCCGCGATCTCGTTCACGGTGCCGTCTGCCTGCGTGTCGAGCCGGGTCAGGCTGACCGTGGGGGCGAGCGTGCTCACCGTCGCGTTGGAGCAGTCCTTCACCGTGATCTTCACCGGGACCGTCGACCCCAGCTTGAAGGTGCTCCGGGTGCCGGTCGCATTGATCGGCTGCAGCAGCGCGCTCGGGGTGTTCTTCGTGGCGAACCCGCCCGTGAGGGAGGCCGAGCCGGTACCACCGTCGTCGTCGGTCACGCTGACGCCGACGGTGAACGTGCCGGCGCCGAACGTGTGTGAGCCGGTGACCGGCGAGGTCGCGGGGTCGACACCCGTGGTCGCACCGTCGCCCCAGCTGATCGAGGCCGTGTGCGTGTCGGCGGTGCCCGGGTCGGTGAACGGCGCGCTGACCGCTGCCGTGCAGGCGTCGACGTACGTCGCGGTGAGGGGGCCGACTCCGGGGGCGACGTTCGCCGCAGACCACGAGAAGCTCTGGGTCGCTGTGAGGACGCCGTCGCTGGCCTGGACCGTCACCGTGCCGCCGCCGTTGTCGACGGTGGCCAGGCTCCAGGAGAAGGTGCCGTCGCCGTGGTCGGTGATCACTCCCGCACCGGCGGTCTGCGTGAGCACCAGCGGGTCACCGTCGGGGTCGGTGAAGCCGCCCGTGGTGGCCAGGGTGTCGCCCTCGTTCCCGTTGGCGTCGGCTGCCTGGGCAGCCACGACCGGAGCGCGGTTGGTCACCACCGGCGTGCAGTCGACCGCCGTCCAGCTCACGTCGAGCGTGTCCGTGCGGCTGACCGTGGCCCGCGAGGCGCCGGTTCCACTCGCGGTGAAGGTGAGCGTCGCACCGTGCGCACCGGTCGCTGCGCCCGCCGGCACGGTGACAGTGACGGTGGACGCGTCGGCGTAGGTGGCGGAGTTGGGTGCTGACGTGCTCCAGCCCGCCGGAGTGGTCGCCGAGGACGGGGTCGCGGAGACGCTCGCGCCGCCTGCCGACGCGCCGGCCGTGGTGATGGAGACAAGCGTCGAGTCGGCCCACACCTGCGCCGCGTCGGAGCCGTTGTGGCGCAGCGTGAAGGCGACGGCATCGGACGCGGCCTCACCGAGGCAGACCGCACCGAGGTCGAGGGAGCCAGTCGAGGCGTGGAGCTCGTCGGTGACGACGAGGTTGTCGGCGAAGGCGGAGGGGGCGAGGAGGACCAGCGCGCCGGTGGCGACGAGGCTGGCCGGGAGGGAGGAGGGACGCATGCCTCGACCGTTGCCTGCCCGGGAGGCATCCGCTCCGGGTTCGGGCAGACCCCCGGGTCGAGACCACCCGTCCGGGTGGTGCCGGAGGGGCCGGGCGCCGTGTCAACCCCGGACCCGTCGGCGGTCAGAAGTCGCAGTCGGCCCGCGGGGCGCGCTCGACCTGGCCGCGGTCCAGGCGCAGCACCTGCGGGACGACCAGCTCGTGCGGGTCGAGATAGCCCTGCGTGGCGGACTCGCTCACCGTCCAGATGTCGCGGCCACGGAGCTCCACGTCCTCCGACCCGGGCACGAACGCCAGACGACGACCGTCCGGCGTCCCCAGCTCGGCGCAGTGGGTGCTGCTGCGGTTCACCCAGATCCCTCCCGGGCCGTCCCCCAGCCCCTGCAGGCGCGAGGGCAGCTCCATCCCCGCGACCGGAGCCGGCATGGTGGCGCTGCCGATGGTCTCGCTGCGGTCGAACCACCACAGTCGGGTTCCCCGGTGGGGCCGGTAGCCGCCGACTCCGATCCGGTCGCCGTCGACGACCAGGGTCGACCCGCGCACGCCCTTCGGCAGCATCCAGACCTGCCGCAGCGAGCCCCCGTGGCCGATCCGGTCGGGGTCGAGCAGCCAGAGCCGACGCGTCTCCAGCACCCACAGGCCCGCGCCGTCGAGCTCCAGACCCCCGCCGTGGCGGCAGTAGTCGCCGGACGGCAGCGACAGACGGTCCTCGAACGCCGTCACCGCACCGGTGCGCTGGTCGAGCACCGCGACCTGGCAGTTGCGGTTGCCGAAGGCCCGCTCCCAGCGATAGCCACCGACGAAGACTCGTCGGCCGTCGACCGCGAGCGCCTGCGGCACGAAGGCGCGGTCCACCTGCGGGACCCAGTACGCCGCGCAGACGGCTGCCTGGACGGGGTGCTCCTGCAGCGGAGGCCGCATGAGGTCGGCAGCGCGCCCGCGCACGTCGTCGTACGCCACACCGTGGCAGCGTGCCGGTGCCCCGTCAGGACGAGGGGCGGCGACGGGGTCCGCGACGCCGAGTCCCCGGGCAGAGCAGCCGGTCAGGCCGAGGCCGACGAGTGCCGCGAGAGCGGCCGCCCGTCGGCGTACGGACATCAGGCCAGGCCCGGGAACCAGATCGCGATCTCGCGCGCCGACGACTCCTCGGAGTCGGAGCCGTGCACGATGTTCTGCTGGACCTTCAGGCCCCAGTCCCGACCGAGGTCGCCACGGATGGTGCCGGGCAGGGCGACCGTCGGGTCGGTGGCGCCCGCGAGGGCCCGGAAGCCCTCGATCACGCGCTCGCCCTCGAACACGGCCGCAGTGACCGGGCCCGAGAGCATGAACTCGACGAGCGGCTCGTAGAACGGCTTGCCCTCGTGCTCGGCGTAGTGCTGCGCGAGCATGTCGCGGGTGGCCTGCTTCAGCTCGCAGGCGACGAGGGTGTAGCCCTTCGCCTCGATGCGGCGGAGGACCTCGCCGGTGAGACCGCGGCGGACGCCGTCGGGCTTGACGAGGACGAGGGTGCGCTGGGTCATGGGTCAGACCCTAGCGAACCCGCTCCTGCGCCCGCTGGACGGCTGCCGCAGCGGACGGGTGCACCCGGGTCATGACGACGTTGCCGTCGGCGTCCTGGCCGAAGCCGACCATCGTCGCGAGGCGGTTGACCGCTGTCAGGAGCAGTGCAGCGAGCGTGAGGAGCAGGAAGCCCGCGGGGTGGTCGCGCCCGGTCGTCGCTGCCCAGATCGTCCCCGCGATGCCGGCGACGGCCATGACCGCCGCACTCCGCATGCCACGCCCGTACGCGTCGTGGCGCGCGTGCTGCAGCGGGAGCTCGACCCGGGGCCGTCCGGGAACGAGCCAGGCCCGCACGGTGTGCCTCTCCGCCGTGGCCGTTCCGCTCCTCACGCAGTGCCCGCCGGGGACCGTCATCTCCGCTGCCACCGCTCCCAGGACAACACGTGCCATGCCCCGAGGCTAGCTGCCCGCGTGAACCGACACGTTCGGCCCGCAGGTGGGCGGATCGTCCCCGGGTGCCCGCAGGGCCGGCCGCCAACGTGTCGGTTCGTGCAGGTCAGCTGCCGACGGCCTTCGCCCGCGCGGCGTCCCCGCTCACGACCGGGACTGCGCCTGCTGGGCGTCCCACGCGGCCCAGGCCTCGGCCTTCTCGCGCTCGATCTTGCCGCCGAGCCAGTACGCCGTGAACCACAGCAGCGCGAAGAGGCCACCGACGACGTACATCATCGCGACGACGGGGCCGAGGCCGAAGGCGAGCACCTGCACGACGTGGCCGCCCCAGTAGCCGCCGGGACGCTTGAGCATGCCGGCCAGCACGATGCAGGCGACGACGAAGCCGAGGCCGATCAGCAGCGCGAGGGGCGTGGAGAGGGAGGTCAGCGTGAGCAGGACCGGCGTCACCAGGCCGAAGGCGATCGCCTCGAGCGTCAGGATCGCGGCGCACATGGCGCGGCGGGCACCGGTGATCTTGCGGTTGGCGATGTCCTCGGCGATGTTGTCGTCGAGCGGCTGGTTCTCGCTCATGCCTCGTCCTCCCAGTCGGCGGTGTCGATCGGCGTCGACTGGCGCAGCGCGATGCGCTCGGCGGTGCGCGCGGCGGCGCGGTCGATGGCGTCGTCCTTGTGCACGAGCAGGGCGCGCGCCTCGCCCACGGTCACCACAGAACCGGTGACGAGGACACCACCGGAGCCGATGGACTCACCGAACGCAGCCCCCGCCTCTGCCAGCGCGGCTGCCCGGTCGATCGCATCGCGCAGGTCCGGCTCGACCGTGACCCGGTCCTCGCCGAAGACGCCGACCGCGAGCCGACCGAGGTCAGCGGCCGACATCGAGCGGGGCAGGGAGTTCTGGGTGCAGACGAGGTGGGCGACGTGGGGCTCGAACGCAGCGAGCACTCCCTCGACGTCCTTGTCCCCCATCACGCCCATCACGCCGATGAGCGGCTCGAAGGCGAAGGAGTCCTGCAGCGCGGCGGCACTGGCCGCGGCACCGTGCGGGTTGTGCGCCGCGTCGAGCACGACGGTGGGCGAGCGGCGCACGACCTCGAGCCGGCCCGGGCTGGTGGCCTGGGCGAACGCCTCGCGGACGACGTCGACGGAGAGCGCACCCTCGCCCAGGAACGCCTCGACCGCCGCCAGGGCGACGGCGGCGTTCTGGGCCTGGTGGGCGCCGTAGAGCGGCAGGAAGAGGTCGTCGTAGCGGGCACGGAGGCCCTGGAGGGAGAGGTGCTGGCCGCCGACCGCGGGCACCCGCGAGACGACGCCGAACTCCATGCCCTCGCGCGCGACGGTGGCGCCGACCTCGGCCGCCCGCTCGAGGAGCACCGCGGCGACCTCCGGCGTCTGCTGCGCGAGGACGACGGTCGAGCCGGACTTGATGATCCCCGCCTTCTCGCGGGCGATGTCGACGAGCGTGTCGCCGAGGTACTGGGCGTGGTCCATGGCGACCGGCAGGACGACCGCGACCTTCGCATCGACCACGTTGGTGGCGTCCCAGGAGCCCCCCATGCCGACCTCGACCACGGCGGCGTCGACGGGCGCGTCGGCGAACGCGGCGTACGCCATCGCCACGACGGACTCGAAGAAGCTCATCGGGTGCGGCTGCGTCGCGTCGACGAGCTGCAGGTAGGGGGCGACCTCGTTGAACGTCGCCACGAACGCCTCGTCGCTGAGCGGCTCGCCGTCGATGCTGATCCGCTCGCTCATCTTCTCGACGTGGGGGCTGGTGAAGCGGCCGGTGCGCAGGTTGAGCGTGCGCAGCAGGGTGTCGATCATGCGCGACGTGGAGGTCTTGCCGTTGGTGCCGGTCAGGTGCACCACCGGGAAGCTGTCCTGCGGTCGTCCGAGCAGCTCGGTGAACGCGAGGATCCGGTCGAGCGAGGGTTCGAGCCGGGTCTCGGGCCACCGCGACAGCAGCGCGTCCTCGGCCTCGGCGACGGTCTCGGCAGGACGGCCCTGAGGCTCGTAAGGGAAGTCAGTCATCTCGGCGGCAAGTCTAGGGCGTGCCGCAGGGCACGGACCGTGCCGAGCACGCGCCGCCGAGGCGCGTCCCAACTGCACCGATGCGTTTTCGCCGTGCCGACCGCCGCAACTAAACTCCCGCGCATGACTGAGACTCCCCAGAACGCCGCCCCCGAGACGCCCGACGCCACTCCCACCGGCGCCGTCGTCGTACCGGAGAAGCCGGCGCTGGAGGGCCTCGAGGAGAAGTGGGCCGCCCGGTGGAAGGCCGACGACACCTACAAGTTCGACCGGTCGCAGCCGCGCGAGAACGTCTACTCGATCGACACTCCCCCGCCGACCGTCTCCGGCTCGCTGCACGTCGGCCACGTCTTCTCCTACACGCACACCGACGTCATCGCCCGCTTCCAGCGGATGACCGGAAAGTCCGTCTTCTACCCGATGGGCTGGGACGACAACGGCCTGCCGACAGAGCGCCGCGTGCAGAACTACTTCGGCGTCCGCTGCGACCCCTCGCTGCCGTACGACCCGGACTTCACTGCTCCGGAGAAGCCGGACCCGAAGAAGCAGATCCCGATCTCCCGCCCCAACTTCATCGCGCTCTGCGAGCAGCTGGTCGAGGAGGACGAGAAGGTCTTCGAGTCCCTGTGGCGCACGCTCGGCCTCTCGGTCGACTGGAACGAGACCTACACGACCATCGGCCAGAAGGCCCAGGCGGTGTCGCAGAAGGCGTTCCTGCGCAACTTCGCCCGCGGTGAGGCGTACCTGCAGGAGGCGCCGACCCTGTGGGACGTCACCTTCCAGACCGCCGTCGCGCAGGCCGAGCTCGAGTCCCGGGAGTACGCCGGCGCGTACCACCGCGTCTCGTTCCACGCGCCCGACGGGACTCCCCTCTTCATCGAGACGACCCGCCCCGAGCTGATCGTCTCCTGCGTCGCGCTCATCGCCCACCCGGGCGACGAGCGCTACCAGCACCTCTTCGGCACCACCGCGACCTCGCCGGTCTTCGGCGTCGAGGTCCCGGTGCTCGCGCACGAGGCCGCCGAGCCGGACAAGGGCTCCGGCCTGGTCATGTGCTGCACCTTCGGTGACCTCACCGACGTCACCTGGTGGCGCGAGCTGCAGCTCCCGGTCCGCACGGTCATCGGCCGCGACGGCCGCCTGCTGCGCGAGACCCCGGAGTGGCTCTCCGGCGACGCCGCGACCAGGTACGACGAGTCCCTGGCGGGCAAGACGGCGTTCTCCGCGCGCGAGCAGATGGTCACCTGGCTGCGTGAGTCGGGCGACCTCGACGGCGAGCCCAAGCCCACGCAGCGCATGACGAACTTCTACGAGAAGGGCGACAAGCCGCTCGAGATCGTCGCCACGCGCCAGTGGTACGTCAAGAACGGCGGCCGCGACGCCGACCTGCGCGAGGCGCTGATCGCCGACGGGACGAAGATCGACTGGCACCCGGCGCACATGCAGCACCGCTACGACAACTGGATCTCCGGCCTCAACGGCGACTGGCTGATCTCGCGCCAGCGCTTCTTCGGCATCCCGTTCCCGGTCTGGTACTCCCTCGACGCCGATGGCGAGCCGGACTACGCCAACCCGCTCGTCCCGACCGAGGCGCAGCTCCCGGTCGACCCCTCCACCGACGTGCCTGCCGGCTACACGGCCGAGCAGCGCGGCGTTCCCGGTGGCTTCATCGGCGACCCGGACGTCATGGACACCTGGGCGACCTCCTCCCTGACGCCCCAGATCGCCGGCGGCTGGGAGTCCGACCCGCAGCTGTGGGCCTCCGTCTACCCGATGGACCTCTGCACGCAGGGCCACGACATCATCCGCACCTGGCTCTTCTCCCGCGTCGTCCGCGCGCACCACGAGGACAAGACCGTCCCGTGGAAGCACGCGATGCTCTCCGGCTTCGTCGTCGACCCGGACCGCAAGAAGATGTCGAAGTCCAAGGGCAACGTCGTCGTCCCGACCGAGATCCTCGACAAGTACGGCGCGGACGCCGTCCGCTGGCGTGCCGCCATGGCACGACCGGGCCTCGACTCGCCGTTCGACGAGTCGCAGATGAAGGTCGGCCGTCGCCTGGCCATGAAGGTGCTCAACGCCTCGCGCTTCGTCATCGGCAGCGACTTCGGCGTCGGGGCCACCACCCTCAACAACGTGGCGATCACCGAGGCCGTCGACGTGGCCCTCATCGGGCGCCTCGCCGCGGTCGTCCGCCGCGCCACCGAGGCGTTCGAGGCGTACGACTACACGACCGCGCTCGAGACCGCGGAGAAGTTCTTCTGGGAGTTCTGCGACGACTACCTCGAGCTGGTCAAGGAGCGCGCGTACGCCGGCTCGGAGTCGGCCAAGGCGACGCTGGCACTGGCGCTCCACGTCCAGCTGCGCCTGCTCGCGCCGTTCCTGCCGTACGTGACCGAGGAGGTCTGGTCGTGGTGGCAGTCCGGTTCCGTCCACCACGCCGCGTGGCCGACGGTCCTCGAGATGGGCTCGGCCGGGGCCGCTGACGGCACCGCCGTCGACACCGTCGCGGCGGCGCTCGGCGGCATCCGTGGCGCGAAGTCGCAGGCGAAGGTGTCGATGCGCACGGAGCTGTCGCGCGTCGAGTTCACCGGCCCGGCTGCGGTGCTCGCGATCGTCAAGAGCGCCGAGCAGGACCTGCGCAACGCCGGCAAGATCACCGGCGACGTCGTCTACACCGAGGGCGAGGGTGACCTCACGATCGTCGCCGAGGTGGCCGCGCAGCCCGAGGCCTGACACGCAGGACGCCGCGCCGGCGCACCCTCAGGGTGCCCCGGCGCGGCGTTCGCCGTTCCACTCCCCTGCGCCGAGACGAGGCTTGTGCCGAGACGAGGCTTGTGCCGAGACGTCGGTCGCACCATCGTCGCGGCACAAGGCCCGTCTCGACGCGGCACGAGGCCCGTCTCGGCGGGATCAGCGAGGGTGCTGCGCGGCGCGCGTGGCAGCGTGGCCGGGCTTGCGGTCGGCCTTGGCTGCGGCACGACGGGTCTTGGCGGCGGCGTGGTCGGCCTTGCGCTGGGCCTGCGCGGTCGTGTGTGCGGTCGCACGCTTCGCCTGGTGATGACCCATCTGGGTCGGGCCACTGCTGCGCGGCGCGACCGAGACGGCCGGGCCGGCGTGCTTGACCGTCTGCACCGTGACGGCTGCGGATGCATGACCGGTCGTCGCAGCGCGGTGCCCGCCACCTGAGGCAGTGTGCGGGCCCGAGACCGGAACCACGCTCACCACGGCGGGTACGACGGTGCCGGCGACCGCGGAGGCCACCTCGCTGCTGACGTGCCCGAGCTCCTTGGCCGCGAGAGAGACGCTGCGGACGGCGTCGTACATGGGCGCAGGACCACCCGCGCGCGCGACCGAGTCAGCAACGGGGTTGCCGGGCGAGATGCCCTGGACGAGGACGACCACCGCGGCAGCACACAGTGCCGCGTAGGCCGTGAGTGGCCGTGCATGCGATGCGTCCATGGTCCCCTCCCTTGCTGGCTCCCTCGGGTCAAGTCTCCCCGTTCCTGAGCGAGACCGGTGCACACTTCCGCGAAATGGCCCGAAAGGACTACGACCGCCCCGCTGTGCGGGACGGTCGTAGCAGGTGCTGCGGGTCGGTCAGGCCGACTTCTTCTTCTTCGGCTCCTCGTCGCGCGGGACGAGCGTCGGCTCGACGCCGTCGTTGACGACCTCGCCGGTGACGATGACGCGGGCGATGTCGCCGCGGGAGGGGACGTCGTACATCACGTAGAGGAGGGTCTCCTCGATGATGGCGCGGAGGCCACGGGCACCGGTGCCGCGCTCGAGCGCCTTGACCGCGATCGCCTTGACGGCGTCGTCGGTGAACTCCAGCTCGACCCCGTCGAGCTCGAAGAGCTTCTGGTACTGCTTGACCAAGGCGTTCTTCGGCTCGGTGAGGATCTGCACGAGGGCGGTCTCGTCGAGCTTGGCGACGCTCGCGATCAGCGGCAGGCGGCCGATGAACTCGGGGATCAGGCCGAACTTGGTGAGGTCCTCGGGGCGGACCTGGGCGAGGAGGTCCTGCTCCTCGCGCTCCTGCTGGCCCTTCACCTCGGCCGTGAATCCGAGCGACTTCTTGCCGACCCGCTGCTCGATGATGTGGTCGAGGCCCGCGAACGCACCGCCGACGACGAACAGGATGTTCGTGGTGTCGATCTGGATGAACTCCTGGTGCGGGTGCTTGCGACCGCCCTGCGGCGGGACCGAGGCGGAGGTGCCCTCGAGGATCTTCAGCAGCGCCTGCTGGACGCCTTCACCCGAGACGTCACGCGTGATCGAGGGGTTCTCCGCCTTGCGGGCGACCTTGTCGATCTCGTCGATGTAGATGATGCCGGTCTCGGCCTTCTTGACGTCGTAGTCAGCGGCCTGGATCAGCTTGAGCAGGATGTTCTCCACGTCCTCGCCCACGTAGCCCGCCTCCGTCAGCGCCGTCGCGTCGGCGATGGCGAACGGCACGTTGAGCATCCGCGCCAGCGTCTGCGCGAGGTAGGTCTTGCCGCAGCCCGTCGGGCCGATGACGAGGATGTTGGACTTCGCCACCTCGACCTCGTCCTTGGCGTGCTTGCCGGCCAGCGTCGCACCTGCCTGCACCCGCTTGTAGTGGTTGTAGACCGCTACGGCGAGCGACTTCTTCGCCTGCTCCTGGCCGACCACGTAGGAGTTGAGGAACTCGAAGATCTCGCGCGGCTTGGGCAGCTCCTCGAGGCCGACCTCCGTGCCCTCGCTGAGCTCCTCCTCGATGATCTCGTTGCAGAGATCGATGCACTCGTCGCAGATGTAGACGCCGGGGCCCGCGATGAGCTTCTTGACCTGCTTCTGGCTCTTCCCGCAGAAGGAGCACTTCAGCAGGTCGCCACCGTCACCAATGCGTGCCACGGGGTTCCTCTTCTCTCAACCAGTTCAGCTTGTCGACGGTACCTCCGGTCGGGCCCTTTCGGGGCCCGACACGGAGGCCGACTTGTGTCAGATGAACGCCGCGGCCTTGCGCGACTCGAGCACGCCGTCGATCAGGCCGTACTCCAGCGCCGCCTCGGCGGTCAGGATCTTGTCGCGCTCGATGTCGCGGCTGACCTGCTCCACATCCTTGCCGGAGTGCTCCGAGATCATCTTCTCCAGCAGCTCGCGCATGCGGAGGATCTCGTTGGCCTGGATCTCGATGTCGGAGGTCTGGCCGAACGTGCCCTCGGTGTAGGGCTGGTGGATCAGGATCCGGCTGTTGGGCAGCGCGAGACGCTTGCCGGGGGCGCCGGCAGCGAGCAGGATCGCGGCGGCCGAGGCAGCCTGGCCCAGGCAGACCGTCTGCACGTCGGGCTTGATGAACTTCATCGTGTCGTAGATCGCCGTCAGCGCCGTGAACGAGCCACCGGGCGAGTTGATGTAGATCTGGATGTCGCGGTCGGGGTCCATCGACTCGAGGCAGAGCAGCTGGGCCATGACCGCGTTGGCCACGTCGTCGCTGATCGGGGTGCCGAGGAAGATGATCCGGTCCTCGAAGAGCTTGGCGTAGGGGTCGATCCGGCGGATGCCGTAGGACGTGCGCTCTTCCCACTGCGGGATGTAGTAGTTCATGCGTCTTCTCTTCTCGTCAGTGAGGCAGGTCAGCGGGCCGGACGGCCCTGGTCGACGGCTTCCTTGGCCGACTTGATCACCTGGTCGACGAGGCCGTACTCCAGGGCCTCCTGCGCGGTGAACCAGCGGTCGCGGTCGGCGTCCTCGGTGATCTGCTCGACGGTCTGGCCGGTGTGCTCGGCGATGAGCTCGGTGAGGACCTTCTTCACGTGGATCGACTGCTGCGCCTGGATCTTGATGTCGGAGGCGGAGCCACCCATGCCGGAGGACGGCTGGTGCATCATGATGCGCGCGTGGGGCAGGGCGTAGCGCTTGCCCGGCGTGCCGGCGCACAGGAGGAACTGGCCCATCGACGCAGCCAGGCCCATGCCGACGGTGACGATGTCGTTGGGGATGTAGTTCATGGTGTCGTAGATCGCCATGCCCGCCGTCACCGAGCCGCCAGGGCTGTTGATGTGCAGGAAGATGTCGGCCTCCGGGTCCTCCGCGGAGAGCAGGAGGAGCTGCGCGCAGATCGCGTTGGCGTTCTGGTCGCGCACCTCGGAGCCGAGGAAGACGATGCGCTCACGGAGCAGCCGCTGGTAGACATCCGCGTCGAGGCCGTACGACGGCGAGGTGCCGCCGTCCATCTGGGGGCTGGAGATCTGGTTCACGTCGCCGACAGTAGCCGCGGCGACCGACATTTCCACGGCATACACCGCCCTGTTCGCCGACAGCAGATTTCGCCGCACGAGCGGGGGCTGCGCGGGGTCCCCGCGGGGTCCGCACCGGGTCAGCGGCGCTCGACAGCAGCCTTGAGCCGGGACAGGGTGACACCCATGTCCGCCTCGAGGGCGTCGGCGTGTGCGGCGCCGCCCCCGAGCATGAGGGGCGCGTAGATCCGCGAGATCCAGGTCAGCCGGGGCACCGGGCGACGCTGCACGAGGCGCGTGCCCTCCCCCTCCGCTGCAAGCTCGAAGATCCAGGTCGCGCCCGAGGTCGCCGTGTGCCAGGCGAGGGTCCGCTCGGGGTCGAGCTGGGTGACGATGCTGCGGCTCGGCCAGACGGCCAGTCCCTTGCGGTTCCACCCGAGGTACCACTGGCCCAGCCGCAGGCCGCCGCGCTTGAGCGGGGTCATGGCGAGGAGCTCGGGGCTCCACTCCGGCATCCGCCTCAGGTCGGTCAGGGCCGCCCACACGGCCGCCACCGGCGCGTCGACCACGGTCTCCGCGCGCAGCTCCCGGTCGGCGGGGAGGGTGGGCAGACGGGACTCGGTCATGCGAGCCACTCCTTCAGCTTGCGGTGCACCTCGGGGTGGTTGAGCAACCCGAAGTGGTCGGTGTTGGGCAGGTGCAGCGTGCTGGCCCCCGGGAAGAGGTCGATGCGGCCCGAGCGTCCCATGGCCGAGGGGTGGCGGACCAGCAGGTCGCCGAACGCCACGCTGAGGGGATGGAAGACCGTCGGGCCGAGGGTGGCGGACACGAGGTGGTAGCGCACGTGCGGCAGCCGGGCGACCTCGTCGCGGACGCCGCGACGCAGGTCCGAGATGCCGACGGAGCGGGTGTCGAGGATGCGACCGATGGAGCGCACCTCGGGCAGCTTGCCGAGCGCCCACGCACCGCCGTGGACGAGCCGCTCCAGCGGCGCGCCCAGGTGAGGAGTGCCGAGCATGACGACGTCCGTGACCAGCTCGCGCCACGGCTCCGGCGCGCCGGTGTCGACGACGCAGGCGCGGCGGATGATCAGGCCGCCCATGGAGTGGCCCACGAGCGCGATGCGGGTCACGGGCGCGGGCCAGCCCGCGACGAGCTCGTCCAGCAGGGCTGCGAGGGCGACGCCGTTCTCGGCGATCGAGAGGCCGGTGTTGACGCGGAGCCGGACCGGCGACCACTCCCCCGTGGCGGCGAGGGCCGCGCCGTACGACGGCAGCTCGTCGGCGCGACGGTCCCAGTGCTCGTCGTGCTCCATGAGGCCGTGCACGAAGACGACGACCTGCCCGCTGGCCTGCGGGAACGCGGCACGCAGGCCCTGCGGAGTCATCGGCACGTCGTGCCCGCCGTCGCGCACCGCCATCCGGATCGCGCTGGAGCTGCCGTCCTCGGTCAGCCGGTCACCGATCAGGCCGTTGACCACGGACGTGACGTGCCGGCCGAGGCGGAGGTCCTCGGTGCGTCGACCGCGGCCCTTGCGGTCCTGGCGGTCGAGCACCTTCGCACCGGCACGCAGTCCGGCACCCAGCGACGCGTAGATGCCGCCGGCGATGGCGTCGTGCACGAGCTGGGAGGGCTTCGCGGCGCCGGCGGTCGCCGGGTTGACCAGCCCCCAGACACGGTTCGCGATCGCGAGGTGGGTGTCGCGGACGGTGCCGAGCAGCAGGTCCTCGGCGTACGTCGCGGCGAGGGCGCCGGTGCCGTGGAGGGTGGCTCCGTCGGTGGACGCCGTGGCGACGACACGGGCAGCTGCGGGAGCGGGCTCAAGGGCGGACATGACGCCTAGTGTCCGTTTTCAGTGAACAGTTGTCCACTCGATCTGCGTCACACGCTCAGCGCAGCCAGTCCATCAGCGAGCGGTGGACATCGGGGTGGTTCACGAGGGACTGGGCACCGAGGGTGACCTCGTGGCGCTCGGCGGTCGGGAACAGGTCGCGCGCCCGGCGGACCTGGCGCAGCGCCCGCTGCCGCCACCAGAGCATGCCGCCCAGCACGGCACCGGCAGGGTTGGGCATCCCCATCGCACGGTCCGTGACCAGGAGGTAGCGCACTCCACGGCGCGGCGGGACGTCGACGATCTCCTCGTCGGCCGCCAGGATGCCGGCGAGCCGCTCCTCGAGCCGGCGTCCGGCCTCGCGGGCGAAGCGCTGCGGAGCAGCCTGCAGGTGCGGCGTGCCGAGCGCGACGAGCTCGGTGACGAGGTCCGCCCACGGCCGCTCCCCCGGCGCGACGACGCCCAGCGCGCCACGGGCGACCAGGCCACCGGTGCCGTGCGCGACGATCGCGATCCGGCGTACGGCGGTGGGCCACGCCTCGACCAGCTCCTGCAGCACGCCGCTGAGCTCGACGGCGGCGTTGCCGATGCCGACGGTGTCGTCGACGCGGAGCTGCACCGGGGTCCAGCCGAGCAGGCCGGAGAGCCGGGAGGCGTACGTGCCGCCGAGCTCCTCCACGGAACGGCGCCACGACCGCTCGTCCTCACCCGGCTGCGGCACGAACACCACCAGGTGGTCACCCGCCTCGATCGGGTCGACCTCGGCGCCGTAGGCGACAGCGAGGTCCTCGGTCTCCAGCTCGAGGTCCTCGTCGAGGAACCGCACGGCCACCGGAGGCCGGGTGAGCTTCTGCCGCTCGAGGACCTGCTGGCGCCCCAGCGGGCCTGCGGCCAGCGCGAGCGGACGGCGACCCAGCGCCACGAGGCGCAGGCCGAGGCCTGCGGTCGCACGGATCAGCCCCAGCCCGAACTGCACGCGCCCCGCGATGCCCTCACCGATGTGCTGGGCGGTCCGGAACGGGTCCGGCGCGTCCGGGTGGCCCCGGTGCTGACCGGGCGGGAGGGAGACGGCGTACTCGTCGTCACCGAGAGGGACGAGCGGGGACGCGTTCACCGGACAAGTCTCCCACCGCAAGGGCGCCCGGCGCACTCGCTGCGGTCCGTGTCACGCGGGGACTGCGGTCCGGATCACGCTGGATACCGTCACGCGACAGCCACCACGGGCGCCTGCGGACGGCACGAGGCCCCGGGGACCGTGCGGTCCCCGGGGCCTCGATGCTGGGTCAGGCAGATGAGCCTCAGGCGTCCGACGTGTCGTCGTCGGCGACCTCGGGCTCGCCGATGGTGCCATCGGGGCGCAGGTTCTTCAGCTCCACGACGTTGCCGGAGGCGTCCTTCACGGTGGCACCCTCGACGATCGAGGCGAGCGCCTTGCCGCGGAGGATCTCCTGGACGTACTCCTGGATGTGGTGCGGGTGCTCCTGCAGGTGCTCGAACGCCTTCTGCGGGTCCTGGCCCTGCTGCTGGGCGCGCATGAGCACGTGGTTCGTGAGCTCCTGCTGCTCCACACCGAACTGCTCGGCCTTGACGACCTCGTCGAGGATGAACTGCGCGGTGATCGCGTCGCGGACGCGACGCTCGAGCTCGGCCTCGAACTCGTCCTGCGTCTGGCCCTCCTCCTCGAGGTACTTCTCCATCGAGAGGCCGGCGAACATCAGCTGCTGCTCGACCTGCTGGCGGCGGGCGTTGAGCTCGTCGGTGACGATCGTCTCCGGGAGCGCGATCTCGACCTGGTCGAGGAGCTTCTCGAGGACGGCGTCACGAGCGGCGGCGGCCTGCTCCAGGCGCTTGCCGTTGCCGAGGCGGGTGCGCACGTCCTCGCGCAGCTCGTCGGCCGTGTCGAACTCCGAGGCCAGCTGGGCGAACTCGTCGTCGAACGCCGGGAGCTCCTGCTCCTGGACGCCGGTGACCTTGACGGTGACGTCGACGGCCTCGCCGACCAGCTCGCCGCCGACCAGCTCGGAGCCGAAGGTCTTCTCGTCGCCCGCGGCCATGCCGACGAGCGCCTCGTCGAGACCGTCGAGCATGCCGCCGCGGCCGACCTTGTAGGACATGCCGGAGACCTCGGCGCCCTCGACGACCTCGCCGTCCTTCCTGGCGACCAGGTCGATCGTCACGAAGTCGCCGTCGGCAGCAGCGCGCTCGACGTCGTTGAGCGTCGCGAAGCGCTCGCGGAGGGCAACGATCTGCTCCTCGACGTCCTCGTCGGTGAGGGTGATGTCCTCGACCTCGGCCTCGAGGCCGTCGTAGGCCGGGAGGGTGATCTCCGGCTTCACGTCGACCTCGGCGGTGAACTCGAGAGCCTCGTTGTCCTCGAACTTCGTGACCTCGATCTCGGGCTGGCCGAGGGGCTCGAGGTTGTTGTCCTGGAGGGCCTCGCCGTAGGCCTTCGGGAGGACCGCGTTGACGGCCTCGTCCAGCGCGAAGCCGCGGTAGCCCTGACGGTCCAGGACGGCCTGCGGGACCTTGCCCTTGCGGAAACCGGGGATGTTGACCTGCGCGGCGACCTTCTTGTAGGCCGCGTCGAGGCTCGGCTTGAGCTCCTCGAAGGGGACCTCGACGGTCAGCTTGACCCGGGTCGGGTTCAGGGTCTCGACGGCGCTCTTCACCGTGTTTCTCCTCGGTATAGATGAGTGATGCAGGGAGTCTGTTGCGTTGCAGTGGCTGTCGGGGCGACAGGACTCGAACCTGCGATCTCCTGCTCCCAAAGCAGGCGCGCTAGCCACTACGCTACGCCCCGCCAAGTGGCCCTTCCCGGGCCCTTGGAGCGGATGACGGGAATCGAACCCGCGTAAACAGTTTGGAAGACTGTGGCTCTACCATTGAGCTACATCCGCGTGCTCATGTCGCACCCGCGGACGGGCGCAAATGCGCGGGTGACATCGTGCCACACCGCTCCGAGCGGGCCGAATCAGGTCACCGGCGGTGGACCAGCAGCAGCGCGCGGTCGTCGTTGCGCGAGCCCAGCTTGTCGATCAGCCGACGGGCGCCGTCGTCCATGCTGGTGCGGAGCAGCCGCTCCCCCTGGCCCTGCAGGCGGTCGATGCCGAGGGCGATGTCGCGGCTGCGGTTCTCGACCAGGCCGTCGGTGTAGAGCAGCAGCGCGTCGCCGCGGCGCATCGTGCCGGTCACCGCCGGGAACTCGGCGTCCTCGAGCACACCGAGGACGGTGCCGCCCTCCGAGGGGTGCACGACCCAGCGCCCGGCTCCGGCGACGAGCTGCACGGCCGGCGGGTGGCCTGCCGCCCGCAGCTCGAAGTCCCCTGTGCACAGGTCGAGGGAGAGGTGGATCGCCGTCGCGAACCCCTCGTCCCAGTCCTGACGGATCAGGTAGTCGTTGGCCGCCGGCAGGAACTCCCGCGGCGGAAGTGCGTTGAGCAGGCCGCTGAAGGCGCCCGACAGCAGGAGCGAGCGGGTGCCGGCGTCCTCTCCCTTGCCGGACACGTCGACGACCACGAGCTCCAGGCGCCGCCCGTTGCCAGGCCGCGAGGCCACCACGAAGTCACCGGCGAACGGCGTGCCGCCCGCCGAGCGCAGGGCGGTCTCGGCGTACCACTCCGCAGGCAGCGGCGGCAGCATGCCCTGCGACAGGATCCGGTCGCGCAGGTCGACGAGCATCGACTCGCCACGAGGACCCGACACACCGAGCCGCGAGCGCCGGAAGGAGCTGCGGAGCACCAGGAACGCGAGCGCGAAGACGACCACGACGCCGATCGCCGTGCGCAGGTCGCTGCGCTGACGCTGGGCGACGCAGACGAGCATGATCCCGAGCAGGAAGACGACGTACCAGGGAAGGTGCTTCGGCCCGAGGTAGTGGCTGGCGAAGAAGAGCGGGAGGATGAAGACCGTGATCGGGACCAGGTCCGGGCTCCCGGTCAGGACCGCCGCGCACGCGAGGACGCCCACGACGTGGGCGTACAGCACGAGGAGCTGGCCCCGCCCCCGGAGGGTGGCCAGACTGGTCATGCGGTGGGCGCGGGCCACGAGATCCTCTACTTCACCGGTGGTTGGTCGACCTCACCCTACGGTGCAGAGCGGGCCCGCGAACGGAAAGTCGGCTGGCAACGCGGGCACCAGAAGAGATTGCGTCCCTTGAGGTCCTGCGTCCTCACGGACGCACCGCACACCAGGCACGCCTGGCCGGTGCGCCGGTAGACGTAGACCTCGCCGCCGTGGTCGTCGACGCGCGGCGCACGGCCCATCGCCTCCGGGGTGTGCTCGGGGCGCACCGTGTCGATGCGGTTGAGCCGCACCCCCTCGGCCATGAGCACGACGAGGTCGTCCCACATCGCCTGCCACTGGGCCTTGCGGAGGGTGCGGCCTGGGCGCTGCGGGTCGATCCGGTGCCGGAAGAGCACCTCGGCGCGGTAGACGTTGCCGACGCCCGCGAGGACCGCCTGGTCCATCAGCAGGTCGCCGATGCTCCGCTCGCTCCTCCCGATCCGCGCCCAGGCCCGGTCGGGGTCGGCGTCGGGCCGCAGCGGGTCCGGCCCGAGCTCGGCCACGACCGCGGCCTTGCGGGCCGCGTCGACGAGGTCGCAGCGGGTTGCCCCGCGGAGGTCGGCGTACCAGGAGGGGGTGGCGAGGCGCAGGCGGACCGCTCCCTGCGGGGCCGGCGCGGGCCCACGGCGTACGTCGAGCTTGCCGATCAGGCCGAGGTGGATGTGGACGAACCGCTCGCCGGAGAACTCGACGAAGAGGTGCTTGCCCGCCGAGTCGGCGGCGACCAGCTCGGTGCCGTCGAGCTGCGCCGCGTCGGCAGCGAAGCGGCCCTGCGGGCTGGAGACGGCGACGACCTCACCACCGAAGGCGGCGGTGAGGTCGATCGCGAGGCGTCGGAGGGTGTGCCCCTCGGGCACGGGTCAGTCCCGGTCGGCCGGGCCGGACATCGCCGACTCCGGGAGCGGCGGGAGCTCGCGGGTGACCTCGTAGTCGCTCATCATCGCGATGCGGCGGACGTGGCGCTCGTCGCCCGGGAACGGCTCGGAGAGGAAGATGCCGACGAAGCGGGTCATCTCCTCCAGCGTGTGCTGGCGGCCTCCGACGGAGACCACGTTGGCGTTGTTGTGCTCGCGGGCGAGCTGCGCAGTGGCGTCGTTCCAGACGAGGGCGGCGCGGACGCCGATCACCTTGTTGGCCGCCATCTGCTCGCCGTTGCCGGAACCGCCGATGACGACACCGAGCGAGTCGAGCCCGTCGGCCTGCTCGGCCGCAACGGCCTCCGCCGCACGGATGCAGAAGACCGGGTAGTCGTCGAGGGCGTCGTAGACGAACGGACCGTGGTCGACCGGCTCGTAGCCGTTGTCGACCAGCCAGTTCATCAGGTGGTCCTTGAGCTCGAGGCCGGCGTGGTCGCTGCCGAGGTGAACGCGCATGGCGTCATTCTCTCAGAGGCCGAACGGCACCGGCTCACCGTGCTCGGTGCGCAACCGCGAACCCGCCGGAGCACCGAGTCGCTCGAGCTCGGCGACCAGCCTCCCGAGCGCCTTCGGGGCGACGTCGTGCAGGGCCAGGTCCAGCTGGATGAACGGCACACCGCCCGGCCCCTTGTGGTGGGCAGCGCCCGCCCCCGCCGACAGCAGCTCACCGAGGCCGGTCTGCTCGAGCCACCCCACCACCGGACCCGACCACGCCATCGCGCCGAAGGGGTTGCCGGGATCCGCCGGGATCCGTACGACGACCAGGTGGTGCGCTCCGTGGTCGTGGCCACCCTCGTCGCCCGTGCCACGCCGGAGCCGGCTCAGCACACCCATCAGCACCACGCCGTCCTCTCGTTCTGCATGGCGCGACACTAGTCTCCAGCGCATGACGTCCGATGCCTTCGCGTCCCTCGCCGCCCTGCAGGACCGCCGCTCCACCTGCCGCGCGTACGCCGACGAGCCGGTGCCCGCCGAGACCCTCGACGCGCTCCTGCGGATGGCCCAGCGCACCGCCTCGTGGTGCAACACGCAACCGTGGCAGGTCGAGGTCGTGTCCGGGGCGGCGTTGGTCGACCTGCGGGAGGCCCTGGTCGCCCACGTGCTGTCCTCGCCGACCTCCCCCGACCTGGAGTGGCCGACCTCCTTCCCGGGCGTCTACGGCGAGCGCCGCCGCGAGTGCGGCTTCCAGCTGTACGACGCCCTGGGCATCGAGCGCTCCGACAAGGACGCCCGCTTCGTGCAGATGCTGAAGAACTTCGAGTTCTTCGGGGCACCGCACGTCGCGATCGTGCACACACCGGCCGAGCTCGGGCCCTACGGCGCCGTCGACGCGGGGCTGTGGCTGCAGTCGTTCCTGCTCGGCGCGGAGGCGCTGGGCCTGGGCGCCGCACCGCAGGCGGCACTGGCGTCGTACGGGGCCTTCTTCCGCGAGTGGTTCGGACTGGGCGAGGACAGGATGGTCGTCTTCGGCGTCTCCTTCGGCTTCCCCGCGGCCGACGCGCCGGTCAACGGGTTCCGCACGGACCGGGCCGCTGTCTCCGATGCGGTGCGCTTGCACTGACCACTAGTTTGGCGAGCATGACCCGCCCCGTGGACCAGCTCACCGACCAGTACGTCACCGATGTCGCCGCGCTCGACCCGATCAGCGCCACCGCGATGGGGGTCCCGGGCCATGACCACGAGCTGCCCGACCTCTCCCCCGACGGTCATGCTGCGCGGGAGGCGCTGGCCCGCGCGGGCTTCGCGGCGGTGTCCGCGGCGACGCCGTCCGACGAGCGCGAGCAGGTCGCCAAGGACGCCTACCTCGAGCGAACCGGTCTCGAGATCGAGACGATCGACGCCGGGCTGGCACGCCACGAGCTGTCCGTGATCAGCGGCTGGTCCAACGCCATCCGCGAGTCCTTCGACCTGCTTCCGACGGCGACGGCCGAGGACTGGGAGACGATCGGGTCGCGGCTCTCCGCCATCCCCACCGCCCTCGAGCAGTACCGCACCACACTGCTGGAGGAGGCCGCCGCCGGGCGCGTCGTCGCCCGCCGGCAGTACGTCGAGCACGCGGCGCAGATCGCGGGCTGGACCGGTCAGCGCACCTCGGCCAACTTCTTCACCGACCTCGTGGCCGCCGCACCGGACGGCCAGCGTGAGGCGCTCGGCCGGGCCGCCAGGTCCGCGTCGGCGGCGTACGCGGAGTTCGGCGCGTTCCTGACCAACGAGCTGGCCCCGCTCGGCCGCGCGGCCGACGGCGTCGGCCGCGAGCACTACGCCCTGGCGTCGCGCCAGTTCCTCGGAGCGACCGTCGACCTCGAGGCCACCTACGCGTGGGGCTGGGAGGAGCTGGCCCGGATCGAGGCGGACATGGACCGCACCGCCACGCGGATCGTTCCCGGAGGGTCGATCGCCGATGCCGTGGCGGCCCTCGACGCCGATCCCTCGCGCGACCTCGGGTCGCGCGAGGCGTTCCAGGCCTGGATGCAGGAGAAGTCCGACGGCATCGTCCGCGACTTCAACGGGGTCCACTTCGACATCGACCCGGCGATCCAGCGCCTCGAGTGCCGTGTGGCACCCGTCAACGACGGGGGTGCCTGGTACACGCCGCCCTCGGAGGACCTGTCCCGGCCCGGCACGATGTGGTTCTCCTTCACCGACGACCACCAGACCTTCTCCACGTGGCGCGAGACCACGACCGTCTTCCACGAGGGCGTGCCCGGCCACCACCTGCAGTGCGCCCAGGCGGTGCTGCGCGCCGACCTGCTCAACCGCTGGCAGCGGCTGATGTGCTGGGTCAGCGGCCACGGTGAGGGATGGGCTCTCTACTCCGAGCGGCTGATGGACGAGCTCGGGTTCTTCGCCGACCCGGGCGACCGGCTCGGCTTCCTCGACATGCAGGGCTTCCGCGCCGCGCGGGTCGTCGTCGACATCGGCGTCCACCTCGGTCTGACCATCCCGCCCAACCCCTGGAACTGGCGGGTCGGCGAGACGTGGACCGCCGAGCTGGTCCTCGAGTTCATGCGGGCCCACTCGCGCATGGACGACGGGTCGCTGAAGTTCGAGGTCAACCGCTACCTCGGCTGGCCGGGACAGGCGCCGTCCTACAAGGTCGGCGAGCGGATCTGGCTCGAGGCACGCGCCGAGGCGCAGTCCCGGGCCGGGTCGGCGTTCGACCTGAAGGCGTTCCACACGGCCGCGCTCGACCTGGGCTCGCTCGGGCTGGACCCGCTCAAGGCCGCGCTCGCGCGGCTCTGAGTGCCGACCACCCGGCCGACGCCCCACCCGGTGACCGCCGCCTGCACGAAGGCCATGACCACGCCGGCGAGTGCGCCATAGGCGATGGTCAGCGCGAGGGGCTGGCCCTCGTGCCACAACGGCGTCGCGATGCCGAGGAAGGCACCGAGTGCCAGCAGCCACGCGGCCGCGGTCCAGAGGACCCAGCGCCAGGACCGGCGTACGTGACGACGCAGCTCCACGGCCTGCAGGCCACCGAGGCTGAGCAGGAGCAGCACGGCCGCAGCACCGGCGACCGCTGCACCGGCAGCCCGGGAGGGCCAGCCCATGGACCACACCGCGGCCCCGGCCAGCGCGTACGCCGCAACCGCGGCCGCCGACGTGAACCGCACCCATCGCCCTCGATCGAGGCCGGGGACGAGCTGGCCGAGGACCCAGGCCTGGGCAGCGCCCAGGCTGGCACCTTCGACCGCGCCTGCAAGCAGGAGCCCTCCCCACCCCACCGCAGGCGCGGCGTGCGTGGTCGTGGCGCCGACGACGGCCGGGACGAGAAACCCGACCGCCTCCGCAGCCGTCACGACTGCGGTCCAGCGGAGCCACGGTGTGGTCATGGACCCAGCACAGCGCGGACGCCGCGGCCGGTACAGGGCTGGAACGCACCATGCCGCAGGCCCAAGGGCCCGGAACGACCCGCGGATCGGCCCGTCGCTCGTGGACGCGCCAGTCAGCGGGCTCAGCCGTTGAGGCGCTCGAGCTCCTCCTCGACCACCGACGGGTCGAGCTTCACGAAGACCGGCGCCGGCTTCGCGACCGGGGTACCAGGGACGATCGGGGTGCGGCCCCACGAGCGTGCGGTCGTGTAGTCACCCGTGATGATCGGGTAGCCCGCACCGCCGTCGAGGTCGTCGGCCTCGACGATCGCCGGCATCGGCTGCACGTCGCCCGAGCCGCCCATGATCGCGTCGATCGCGTTGGCGGAGTGCGGCATGAAGGGCGACAGCACCACGTTGAGGTCGACCACGCACTGCGCCATGACGTGCAGGACGGTGGCGAGCCTGGCGGCGTTCTCCTCGCCCTTGAGCTTCCAGGGCTCGAGGTCGGAGACGTACTTGTTGACCTCGCCGACCACGCGCATCGCCTCGCCGATGGCGGCCTTCTGGCGGTGGTGCGCGATGAGGTCGCCGACGGTCGCGAAGGCCCCCTCCACGGCCTCGAGCACGGCGAGGTCGACCGGCTCGAGGTCACCGGCCGCGGGCAGCTCGCCGTAGTTCTTGGCGATCAGGTTGGCCGTGCGGTTGACCAGGTTGCCCCAGCCCGCGACCAGCTCGTCGTTGGTGCGGCGCACGAACTCCGCCCAGGTGAAGTCGGAGTCCTGGGACTCCGGGCCGGCGGAGGCGACGAAGTAGCGGAACGCGTCGACCTGGTAGCGCGCCAGCAGGTCCCGCACGTAGATCACGATCTTCTTCGACGAGGAGAACTTCTTGCCCTCCATCGTCAGGAACTCCGACGACACGACCTCGGTCGGCAGGTTGAGCGAGCCGAGCGAGCGCGGGGAGCCGCCACGGGAGCCCTTGCCGTCGTAGGCGAGGAGCTCGGCGGGCCAGATCTGGCTGTGGAAGGTGATGTTGTCCTTGCCCATGAAGTAGTACGACAGGGCCTCGGGGTCGTTCCACCAGTCACGCCACGCCTCCGGGTTGCCCGAACGACGCGCCCACTCGATCGAGGCGGAGAGGTAACCGATGACCGCGTCGAACCAGACGTAGAGCTTCTTGGTCGGGTTCTCGCGCCAGCCGTCGAGCGGGACGGTGATGCCCCAGTCGATGTCGCGGGTCATCGCGCGCGGCCGGATCTCGTCGAGGATGTTCTTGGAGAACTTGATGACGTTGGGGCGCCACAGGCCCGAGGCCTCGCGCTGGTCCAGCCACTCCCCCAGCGCCTCGGCGAGCGCCGGCAGGTCGAGGAAGAAGTGCTGGGTCTCGATGAACTCCGGCGTCTCGCCGTTGATCTTCGAGCGCGGGTTCTTCAGGTCCTGCGGGTCGAGCTGCTTGCCGCAGTTGTCGCACTGGTCGCCGCGCGCGCCGTCGTAGCCGCAGTTGGGGCAGGTGCCCTCGATGTAGCGGTCGGGCAGCGTGCGGCCGGTCGAGGGCGAGATGGCGCCGAACGTCGTCTCCTCGACGAAGTAGCCGTTCTCGTAGACGCCGAGGAAGAGCTCCTGGACGGTCGCCTCGTGGTTGCGGGTCGTGGTGCGCGTGTACAGGTCGTAGGAGACACCGAGGGCGGTGAGGTCCTCGACGATCAGCCGGTGGTTCTGGTCGACGAGCTGCTGCGGCGTCAGGCCGGCCTCGTCGGCAGCGATCAGGATCGGGGTGCCGTGCTCGTCGGAGCCGGACACCATGAGCACGTCGTGGCCCGCCATCCGCATGTAGCGGCTGAAGACGTCGGACGGGACGCCGAAACCGGCCACGTGGCCGATGTGGCGGGGACCGTTGGCGTACGGCCATGCGACAGCGGAGAGAACCTTGCTCATGGGCCTGATCCTAGTGGCGCGCAGCGGGCCCCGACGCCGCCGGCCGGGCTGCCGTCAGTACTGGTTCTCGATCCGCTGGGCCCAGCGACGCAGGTCAGGCAGTCGCGCGTAGAGGTAGCGGCCCGGGCAGGCCGTCTGGTTGGTGTCGCGGTGCCCGTCGAAGACCGGCAGCCTCACCACCTCGCCGTTGGGGTAGAGATCGCTGCCCTCGGAGGTGCGCGAGGTGGTCCCGGAGGCTGGCCGGCCGTAGAGGTCGAGCTTCCACGCCGCGAGCCTGGCCACCGAGCTGAGCAGGGCGTCCGTGGGCTTGGCGGTCTCGAAGTTGCCGATCACCGAGATGCCGACCGAGCGGTGGTTGAACCCGAGGGTGTGCGCGCCGCGCACCGGGTAGGTGATGCCGCCGTAGCGGCCCTCCCAGATCCGTCCGAACCGGTCGACGAGGAAGTTGTAGCCGATGTCGTTCCAGCCCAGCGTCTTCACGTGGTAGCTGTACATGCCGCGGATCATCGCCGGCACCTCGGACCGCGTGTAGCTGTTGGTCGACACCGTGTGGTGCAGGTGCACCTGCGAGATCGTCAGGCTGTACTCGGGCGGGTTGGGGCGCAGCGACTCGTCGGCGTTCCAGGCGTGACGGGTGTAGATGAAGGGCCGCGGGGCGTGCGGCGTGGGGAACGTCGTCTTCGGCGGCGAGTCCAGCACCGTGTCGTGGTATGTCGTGCTGGTCGTCGTGTCCGCCGCGAGCCGGTACGCCGCAGGGACCGCCCCGCCGTACGTCGACGCGTCCTGCGTCGACGCGTCGTGCGTCGGCGCGCCCGGCTCCGGCGCGTCCGGCGTCGAGGCAGCCCGCGGGTCGGCATCGGCATCGCGGTGCCCCGGGTCGATCAGCACGGCGGAGAGGCCGCGGGGCAGCGCGCCCCGGACCCGGATCTGCACGTCGGAGCGGTGACCGACCCAGGCCAGGTCGCTGCCGGCGGTGCCGTTGCCCTCGGACGCCTCGCCGTCCTCGAGCGGCTGCACCGCTTCCCACGTGGACCACCGGGCAGCGGCCCGCGTGCGGATCTCGACCTGCGGAGCGGGCTGCCCCGCGGCCCAGGTCACGGCCACCTGCTCTGCACTGTCGAGCGGAAGGGGGTGGGTCGAGCGCAACCGGGGCGCGTGCTCCACGAGCCGACCGGGGAGGGACAGCGTGCGGATGCGCACGGGCGTCTCACCGGGGCGGAGGCCCACTCCGGAAGGTGCGGTCGCGGCACCGGACGCGAGGGCGACGTGGGGCACCGCAGGCGCGCCTGGCGGCACGAGGGCGAGGGCCAGGGCCGGGATGATCAGGGGCTGCAGGATTCCGAGACGTGTCATGCGCACCTGCCCCATGGTGCGTGACGTGCGCGCCGAAAGTCGACTTCTCCGTGCCGGGCGTGGCGCTGTCGCCCTCGCGAGTGCACGGTCAGGCGAGCTGGAGCAGGAGCCCCAGCACCGCGCAGACCCCCAGTGTCCGCAGGACCGACCACCGCAGGCGGAAGACCAGCAGCAGCGCCACCACCGCGATCGCCGCAGGCTGCCAGGCGAACGACGACCAGGTCGGCACGAGCACGTGCAGGGGCCCGGCGGTGACCGTCCGGGTCCGCTCGAAGAGCGTGTGGACGGAGAAGTAGAGGGCGAGGTTGGCGATGACGCCCACGACCGCGGCGGTGATGCCGGTGAGGGCGGCGGAGAGCGCCGCGTTGCCGCGGAGCCGCTCGACGTACGGGGCGCCGAGGAAGATGAAGACGAAGCAGGGCACGAAGGTCACCCAGGTCGTCAACAGGGAGGCGATGAGCGCCGCCTGCCACGGCGCGAGGTCGCCCGGCGCGTGCCATGCGCCGAGGAACGCGACGAACTGCACGACCATGATCAGTGGACCGGGCGTCGTCTCGGCCAGGGCGAGGCCCTTGACCATGTCAGCGCCCGAGAGCCAGCCGTAGGACTCGACGGCCTTCTGCGCGACGAAGGCGAGGACGGCGTACGCCCCGCCGAAGGTGACCAGCGCGGTGCCGCCGAAGAAGAGCCCCTCGTCGACGTAGATCGAGTGCCGTCCGAAGACCGCCGCGGCGAGCGCGACGGGCACTGCCCAGACGAGGGCACCACCGAGGACGATCGCGAGGTTGCGACGCCACGAGGGCACGGCGTGGTGGAGTGCGTCGTCCGGGATCAGCGGCGCGGGACCGTCGGCACCGGACGCCTTGTGCTCGCCGCCGACCACGAGGTCCGGGCGCTGCCGGTGCACGAGCCAGCCGAGAACACCGGCGCCGAGGACGACCAGCGGGAACGGGACCCCGAAGAGCGCGAGCGCCACGAAGGCGGCCACTGAGAGGCCCACGAGGACGCGCGTCGTCAGCGCCCGCCCGCCCACCCGGAGCACGGCCTGCAGCACGATCGCGAGCACCGCCGGCGCGAGCCCCGCGAAGACCCCGGCGACGAGCGTGGTGTCGCCATGGGCGGCGTACAGCCAGGAGAGGCCGAGCAGGGCGACGACGCCGGGGAGGACGAAGAGGACCCCGGCGATCAGGCCGCCGATCCAGCCGTTGAGGAGCCACCCGGTGTAGATGGCCAGCTGCTGCGCCTCGGGGCCGGGCAGCAGCATGCAGTAGGAGAGCGCGTGGAGGAAGCGGCGCTCCCCCAGCCAGCGCCGCTCGTCGACGAGCGTGCGCTGCATGACAGCGATCTGGCCCGCAGGGCCACCGAAGGTCTGGAGGGCGACGAGGGCCCAGGCCTTCGTCGCCTCCTTGAGCGGCACGACGTGCACGGCAGGCATGGCCTGATTGTCGCCTAGTCCGCAGGTATTTGGCGCGCGCCACCCGAGCCGCCGAGACGAATCCGGTCCGGATCCCTTGACAGATGTGACCTGCACCACCGAGGCTGCTTCACATGAACCTGTCAGACAGGCAGACAGCCGGACCGCAGCCTCTCCGTCGCATCAGCGCGATGGAGGCCCTTCTCGCCGAGCTCCGCTCGGGCATCGAGGACGGCACGTGGGCCGTCGGCGACCGCCTCCCCTCCGAGTCCACCCTCAGCCAGGACTTCGGCGTCAGCCGCTCCGTGGTCCGCGAGGCGCTGCGTGGGCTCCAGGCGCTGGGCCTCACCCAGTCCCGCACCGGCAAGGGCACGTACGTCGTGTCGGCGCAGGCCGCGGACAGCCCGACGTTCGGCAGCTACTCGGCGCGCGACCTCCTCGAGGTCCGCCGCCACGTCGAGGTCCCGGCCGCGGGCTATGCCGCGACCCGGCACACCGCCGACGACATGGCCACCCTCACCGACCTCCTCGACCGGATGGACGCCGAGACCGACGACGCCTTCTGGGTGTCGCTGGACTCGCTGTTCCACATCACCGTCGCCCGCGCATCGGGCAACCCGGTCTTCGGGAAGGTCATCGAGGAGATCCGCGACGCGCTCGCGGTGCAGTCCGCCTTCCTCAACCAGCTCGACGACCGCCGCGAAGCCTCCAACGTCGAGCACCGCCGGATCGTGGAGGCCATCGCCTCCGGCTCCACCGACCAGGCCGAGCTCGCCATGTGCGCCCACCTCGACCACGTCGACCAGGCCCTCGAGCACATCGTGAGCCGCACGCACGCCTCCTCCCCCACCCCCACCCAGGAGTACCCCTCATGACCGAGCAGACCCTCCGCCCGGCTCCGCACCCTCACCACGCCGTCGACCACAGCGACGAGGGCTACGAGAAGGCGCTCAAGGCCCGCCACATCCGGATGATCGCCATCGGCGGCGCGATCGGCACGGGGCTCTTCCTCGGCGCCGGCGGCCGGCTCGCGCAGGCGGGCCCGTCGCTGGCCATCGCGTACGCCGTGTGCGGCCTCTTCGCGTTCTTCGTCGTCCGTGCGCTCGGCGAGCTCGTCCTCTACCGACCGTCCTCGGGCGCCTTCGTCTCCTACGCGCGTGAGTTCATGGGCGAGAAGGGTGCCTACACGAGCGGCTGGATGTACTTCCTCAACTGGTCGACGACCGGCATCGCGGACATCACCGCGATCGCGCTCTACGCCCACTACTGGTCGTTCTTCAGCCCCGTCCCCCAGTGGGTGCTCGCTCTGGGCGCGCTCGCGGTCGTGCTGGCGCTCAACCTGCTCTCGGTGCGGGTCTTCGGCGAGATGGAGTTCTGGTTCGCGCTGATCAAGGTGGCCACCCTGATCACCTTCATGGGCATCGCGATCTTCCTGATCGTGACCGGGCACCAGGTGGGCGACACCCACGCCGGCCCGCACCTGCTGACCAGCGACGGCGGCATCTTCCCCAACGGCGTGCTGCCGATGGTCGTGCTCATGCAGGGCGTCGTCTTCGCCTACGCCTCGGTCGAGCTGGTCGGCGTCGCCGCGGGCGAGGCGGAGAACCCGCACGAGGTCCTGCCCAAGGCGATCAACTCGATCATGTGGCGCATCGGCATCTTCTACGTCGGCTCGGTGATCCTGCTGACGATGCTGCTGCCGTGGTCGGCGTACAAGGCCGGCGAGAGCCCGTTCGTGACGGTCCTGTCGAACATCGGCGTCCCGGCTGCCGGCGACGTGATGAACCTCGTCGTGCTCACGGCTGCGCTGTCCAGCCTCAACTCCGGCCTCTACTCCACCGGCCGCATCCTGCACTCGCTCTCCGCGGCCGGCTCCGCCCCGCGTTTCGCCAGCCGGATGAACCGCAGCCACGTGCCGTACGGCGGCATCCTGCTCACCGCGAGCGTCTGCGTCGCCGGCGTCTTCCTCAACTTCATCGTGCCCGACCAGGCCTTCGAGATCGTCCTCAACCTGGCCTCGATCGGCATCCTCGCGACGTGGGGCATCATCGTGATCTGCCACCTGCTCTTCGTCCGTGCTGCCCGGCGCGGCGAGGTCGAGCGGCCGTCGTTCCGCCTGCCGTTCTCGCCGTTCACCGAGATCGCGACGCTGCTCTTCCTGGTCACCGTCGCCGTGCTGATGGCCGGGGACGACGTCGGCCGGACGACCCTGCTGATCGTGCCGGTCCTGGTTGCCGCCCTCGTCGCCGGCTGGTACGCCGTCCGCCGTCGTGTCGACTCCAGCATCATCGACGAGATCGCCTGATGACGAGCACGGTCGACCAGCTTCGACACCCCGCCGTCCCGGCGGGCAGCCCGGCCCACGTCCCGCTGGTGGAGCTCCGTCGTGACGGCATGGTCGAGGGGGTGCACCACGGCTCCGCTGTCGTGCTCTCCCCGACCGGCGACGTCGTCTTCGCCGCGGGCGACGTCGAGGCACCGTTCTACCCGCGCTCGGCGGCCAAGCCGCTGCAGGCGGCCACCCTCGTGCGCCTGGGTGCCGACCTGGCGGCGGACCAGCTGGCGCTCGCGGGCGCCAGCCACTCCGGCGAGCAGGTCCACCTCGACACCGCCCGCGCCGTGCTCGCCTCGGTCGGCCTCGCCGAGGACGACCTCGGCAACCCGGCCGACCTCCCGTACGACGCCGCCGAGCGGACCGCGTGGATCGCCTCCGGGCGGGGCCCGCGCAAGCTGGCCCACAACTGCTCGGGCAAGCATGCCGCGATGCTGCGGACCTGCGTGCTCAACGGCTGGGCCCGCGAGGAGTACCTCTCCCCGCAGCACCCTCTCCAGCTGGCCGTCGCGGAGACCGTCACGGCACTGACCGGCCAGCCGCCGGCGCACGTGGCGGTCGACGGGTGCGGCGCGCCGCTCTTCGCGGTGTCGCTGCGCGGCCTGGCTCGCGCCGTCGGCCACATCGCCAGCGCGCCACCGGGCACCCCGGAGCAGGCCGTGGCCGCCGCGTACCGGAGCCACCCGGAGCTGGTCGCCGGCAGCCGCCGGGACACCACCGCGCTGATGCGGGCGGTGCCCGGGCTGGTCGCCAAGGACGGCTTCGAGGCCGTCCAGGTCGCGGCCCTTCCCGACGGCACCGCGGTCGCGGTCAAGATCGCCGACGGCGGCGACCGGGCCCGCCTTCCCGCGACCCTCGCGGTCCTGCGCCGCGCCGGTGTCGACGTCGACGCCCTCCGGCCCCACCTGCCGACGGCCGCCTGGCCGACGAACGGCCGCGACGGGCTCGCGCTCGCCGCTTCCCTCGCCTGACCCCTCCCCACCACCACCCCGTCGCGAGACCCGCGACCGAACCCCGAGGAACCATGCCCACCACCGGAACCGTCCGCATCGAGCACGACCTGCTCGGCGACAAGCCCGTCCCCGCCGACGCCTACTGGGGCGTGCACACCGCACGCGCCCGGGAGAACTTCCCGATCACCGGCGCCACGATCAGTGCCTACCCGCACCTGGTCACGGCCCTGGCCGCGGTGAAGGAGGCGGCCGCCCTCGCCAACCACGAGCTCGGGCTGCTGCCGACCGACCTGACCAAGGCGATCGTCACCGCCTGCCGCGAGATCCGCGGTGGCGCGCTCCACGACCAGTTCGTCGTGGACGCGATCCAGGGCGGGGCGGGCACCTCGACCAACATGAACGCCAACGAGGTCATCGCCAACCGCGCACTGGAGCACCTCGGCCACGCCCGCGGCGACTACGCGCGGCTGCACCCCAACGAGCACGTCAACCTCAGCCAGTCGACCAACGACGCCTATCCCACGGCGGTCAACGTGGCGACGATCGTGTCGCTGCGCGGCCTGGCCGACGCGATGCGCGTGCTCGAGGAGTCCTTCGCCCGCAAGGCCGACGAGTTCGCCGACGTGCTCAAGATGGGGCGCACGCAGCTCCAGGACGCGGTGCCGATGACCGTGGGCCAGGAGTTCCGGACGTACGCCGTCATGCTCGGCGAGGACCGCGCCCGCCTGGAGGAGTCCGCGGCGCTGCTCCACGAGATCAACCTCGGCGCCACGGCGATCGGTACGGGCCTCAACGCCCCGGCCGGGTACGCCGAGGCCGCCTGCCGCCACCTGCGCGAGATCACCGGGCTCCCGCTGGTCACCGCCGCCGACCTCATCGAGGCGACACAGGACTGCGGTGCCTTCGTGCACCTCTCCGGCGTCCTCAAGCGGGTGGCGGTCAAGCTGTCGAAGACCTGCAACGACCTGCGCCTGCTCTCCTCGGGCCCGCGGGCCGGCTTCAACGAGATCAACCTGCCGCCCGTGCAGGCGGGCTCCTCGATCATGCCGGGCAAGGTGAACCCGGTGATCCCCGAGGTCGTCAACCAGGTCGCCTTCGAGGTGATCGGCAACGACGTGGCCGTCACCATGGCCGCCGAGGCCGGACAGCTGCAGCTCAACGCGTTCGAGCCGCTGATCTGGAAGTCGCTCGCGGCGAGCATCAGCCACCTCGAGAGCGCCTGCCTCGTGCTGGCTGCGCGCTGCGTCGACGGCATCACCGTCAACGCCGAGGTCACCCGCGCCTACGTGGAGCACTCGATCGGCCTGGTCACCGCGCTCAACCCCACGATCGGCTACGAGGCCGCGACGGCGATCGCGCGCGAGGCGCTCACCTCCGGCCGAGGCGTCGCCGAGCTGGTCCTCGAGCACGGCCTCCTCGATGCCGACCGGCTGGCAGCGCTGCTCCAGCCGGAGGTGCTGGCCCGTCCGCAGGCAGCAGCCCACGCCTGATCACGCTTCCATATCGACCCCACGCCCCGGCAGCCTCCTGCCGGGGCGTGGTGGTTGGATGGCAGGCATGCCCGGAACCAACCTCACCCGCGAGGAGGCGGCCACCCGCGCTGCGCTCCTCGACGTCGCGTCCTATCTCGTCCAGCTCGACCTGAGTGGCGAGTCCGAGACCACCTTCGCCAGCACGACGACCATCCGCTTCTCGTGCTCGGAGCCTGGTGCCGCCACGTTCGCCGACCTCGTCGGCGCGAGCACGATCCACGAGATCACGCTCAACGGAACCGCGATCGACCCCGCGGTGGCCTATGCGGACTCCCGCATCGCGCTCACCGACCTCGCCGCCGACAACACCCTCGTGGTCAAGGCCGACCTCGCCTACAGCCGCTCCGGCGAGGGCCTGCACCGCTTCGTCGACCCGGCCGACGGCCGCGTCTACCTCTACACGCAGTTCGAGGTGCCGGACGCGCGCCGCGTCTACTGCACCTTCGAGCAGCCCGACCTGAAGTCGGTCTTCACCTTCCACGTCACCGCGCCGGCCCACTGGTCGGTCACCTCCAACTCCCCCACACCGTCGCCCGTCCCCGTGTCGGAGGGCGTCGCACGCTGGGAGTTCGCGGAGACGGTGCGCATGTCGACGTACATCACCGCGCTGGTCGCGGGCGAGTACCACGAGGTCCGCGACGTCTACACGGGCGAGCACGGCGAGATCCCGCTCGGCGTCTTCTGCCGCCAGTCGCTGGTGGAGCACCTCGACAGCGACGAGATCCTCGAGATCACCAAGCAGGGCTTCGGCTTCTTCGAGGAGGCCTTCGCGTTCGCCTACCCGTTCGGCAAGTACGACCAGCTCTTCGTGCCGGAGTACAACATGGGCGCGATGGAGAACGCCGGGTGCGTGACCTTCCGCGACGAGTACCTCCCGCGCTCGCGCCAGACCAAGGCGTTCTACGAGCAGCGCGCCAACACGATCCTCCACGAGATGGCGCACATGTGGTTCGGCGACCTCGTGACCATGAAGTGGTGGGACGACCTCTGGCTCAACGAGTCCTTCGCCGAGTGGGCCTCGCACCACGCCGCCGCCAAGGCGACCGAGAAGTACGCCGACGCGTGGACGGGCTTCACCAACGCGCGGAAGAACTGGGCCTACCGCCAGGACCAGCTGCCCTCGACCCACCCGATCGCGGCCGACAACCACGACCTCGAGGCCGTCGAGCAGAACTTCGACGGCATCACCTACGCCAAGGGCGCCTCGACGCTGAAGCAGCTGGTGCACTGGGTCGGTGAGGAGCCGTTCCTGGCCGGCCTGCGCGCGTACTTCCAGAAGCACGCCTTCTCCAACTCCGAGTTCACCGACCTGCTCGGCGCCCTCGAGGACGCCTCGGGCCGCGAGCTCTCCGGCTGGGCTGAGGAGTGGCTGCAGACCTCCGGCGTCAACACGCTCTCGGCAGCCTTCGAGGTGGGCGAGGACGGCGCGTTCACCTCGTTCGCCGTGACGCAGACGGCGGCCGCCGACTACCCGACGCTGCGTCGTCACCGGATCCGGGTCGGCCTCTACGACCTGGTCGAGGGCCGGCTGGTCCGTCGTTCGCAGGTGGAGACCGACATCGCGGGTGCCTCGACGCCGGTCGCCGAGCTGGTCGGGCAGCAGCAGCCCGACCTCGTGCTGCTCAACGACGACGACCTGACCTACGCCAAGATCCGCCTCGACGAGCGCTCCCTCGCCACGCTGGTCGAGCACATCGACAAGCTCGACGACTCCCTCGCCCGGGCACTCTGCTGGGGTGCCGCGTGGGACATGACCCGCGACGCCGAGATGCGGGCGACCGACTTCGTGGCGCTCGTGCTCCAGGGCGTCGGCACCGAGTCGGACCTGACCGCCGTGGGCGCGCTGCTCGGCTACGCGAAGTCGTCGGTCGACCTGTTCTCCGCGCCCGGGGTGAACCGGGACTCGCTGAAGGAGATCTGGTCCAACGGCCTGCGTGGGCTGATCAGCAAGGCCGAGCCCGGCAGCGACCACCAGCTCGCGCTGGTGCGGGCGTTCGCCGCGTCGCCCAACACCGACTATGCGCTGGACTGGATCGCCTCGCTGCTGGCCGGCGACCACACCGTCGAGGGCCTCGACGTCTCGCAGGACCTGCGCTGGGCGCTCGTCGCCTCGCTCGCCTCCGCCGGGCGCATCGGTGACGCCGAGATCGACGCCGAGCTCGCGCGCGACACCACGATCACCGGCCAGGAGGCCGCGTCGGGTGCCCGCGCCGCGATCCCGACGGCCGAGGCCAAGGAGCGGGCGTGGCAGATCGGTGTCGTCGCCGACGACACCCCGAACGAGACCGCTCGCCGCACGTGCGCCAACTTCCAGGTCGCGGGCCAGGCCGAGCTGCTCGCGCCGTACGTCGACCGCTACCTCGAGGTCGCCGGCACGATCCTCGAGACCCGCACGGTGTGGCTGGCCCGGCTCGCGCTGGAGCTCTGCTTCCCGCGCGCGAACCCGACCGCCGAGACGCTGGCCAAGGTCGACGCGTGGCTGGAGAAGTCCGACGGCGTCAACCCGGCTGCCGTGCGCTACGTCAGGGAGGGCCGCGCCGACCTGGCGCGCGCTCTCGCCGCCCAGGAGCGCGACGCACGCTGACCCGCCGAGACGGGGCCCGTGCCACGTCGAGACGGGGCCCGTGCCACGCCGAGACGGGGCCCGTGCCACGCCGAGACGGGGCCCGTGCCACGCCGAGACGGGGCCCGTGCCACGCCGAGACGGGGCCCGTGCCACGCCGAGACGGGGCCCGTGCCACGCCGAGACGGGGCCCGTGCCACGCCGAGACGGGGCCCGTGCCACGTCGAGACGGGGCCCGTGCCGGGCACGGGCCCCGTCTCGACGCACGAAGGGCCCCGACCGTGACGGTCGGGGCCCTTCGTCGTACGTGCTGTGTCAGGCAGTGGCGCGGTCGGCGAGCGAGCCGATGCCGCGGACCAGGCCGCCGGCCAGGTCTCCCTCGGAGAACGCGAGCTGCATCTCGAGCGCGGTGAGCTGCACCTGCTCGTCACTGAGCCGCTCACGCACCCATCCGCCGGTCACGATCTCGAGCGCGCGCTGCGCCGGGTCGACCATGATCACCAGCGAGCGGCTCGGTGCCGCCAGGGTGTTGTGCAGCTGGGTCGCGAACGAACGCGGGTCGCCCTCGGCGGGCCCGACGTACGCCGTGATCTCCATCCGGGAGCGGAGCTCCGCCTTCCGGATCGCCTCGGCGATGCTCAGGCGCTGCTCACGGGTGAAGGCGTCACCAGCGGGCACCGGCGCCGCCTGCCTTCGAGTCCTCGCCGTCGGGAGCAGCCAGCTCGTCACCCGACTTGCGCGGGCCGCCGAACCACTCGCTCTCGGTGCCAGCGGCGGAGCCGCCCCTGACCAGGCGCGGCAGGAGGACCAGCAGGACGATCAGGGCGAAGAGGCCCACCGGGTAGCCGATGAAGACCAGCAGCGCACGGAGACCGTCGACGTCGGTGTGCTCGGCCCAGCCCTGCGGGACCACGAGCGGAAGGGTCAGGATGTTCACGCGGATCAGCATATCGGGCCCGGGCGTGCGCACGTGAGTCGTGCCCGTAGCCTCGTCCCCATGTCGTTCAGCACCACCCTGGTCAGCCCGATCCACCTCGCCGACGCCGCCTCCCCGTGCGGGACCAACGACGGCATCTCCTGCGACCTCGCCTGGCGCCTGACGCACAACGAGACGGTCTCCGACCTCGCCACCGTGCTCGTCGGACGGCCCCTCTCGATCCTCGTCCTCGTGGTCGGCGGCCTCGCGATCCGGTGGCTCGCCGCGCGCCTGATCGCGCGGATGATCGCCCGGATCGCGAGCGGCCCGCTCAACGAACGGCGTCAGGTCCGGGCCCGGACGATGGGTTCGCTCGTGCTCAGCATCGCGACCACGGTGATCGTCTTCGTGGTCTCGCTGATGGTGATCGACGAGCTCGGCTACTCGATCGGGCCGATCATCGCCAGTGCCGGCGTCGTCGGACTCGCCATCGGCTTCGGCGCCCAGAGCCTCGTCAAGGACTACATCTCGGGCATGTTCATGATCTTCGAGGACCAGTACGGCGTCGGCGACTCCGTCGACCTCGGCACCGCGACCGGGACGATCGAGGCCGTCGGACTGCGGGTCACCCGGCTGCGCGACGTGCACGGCACGGTCTGGTACGTCCGCAACGGCGAGATCCTGCGGGTCGGCAACATGAGCCAGAGCTGGGCACGCACCGTGCTCGACGTACCCGTGGGCTACGACGCCGACCTCGACCACGTCCGCAGCGTGCTGCGTTCCGTGGCGCACGAGGTGTGGGAGGACCCCATGTTCGTCGGCGCTGTGATCGAGGAGCCGGAGGTCTGGGGCGTCGAGGCGCTGGCCGGCGACGTCGTGACCGTGCGGGTCACCCTGAAGACCGCCCCCGGCGAGAAGGCACGCGTCGCCCGCGCCATGCGTGAGCGGATCAAGGCCCGCTTCGACATCGAAGGCATCGTCATGCCGCACCTCGGGGCGCGGCCGTTCGGGCCGCCGCCCACGTCCTGACCCCTTCCCACGAACGCCGAGACGGGGCCTGTGCCGAGACGGGCCTCGTGCCGAGCCCCTGTGGACAGCTCAGGCACAAGGCCCGTCTCGGCGCGGCACAAGGCCCGTCTCGGCGCTAGGGCTGGAAGCGGTAGCCCAGGCCGGGCTCGTTGACGAAGTGCACCGGCCGTGACGGGTCGGCCTCGAGCTTGCGGCGCAGCTGTGCCATGTAGAGCCGCAGGTTGCCCTGCGCGGACTCGTAGCCGGGACCCCAGACCTCGGCGAGGAGCTCGCGCTGGCTGAGCAGGCGCCCGGGGTTGCGGAGGAAGACGTCGAGCAGGTGCCACTCGGTCGGGGTGAGCCGGACCTCCTCCGCACCGAGGGTCACCCGTCGGGCAGCGGGCTCGATCCGCGCGGCCTGGAGCTCGACCACCGCGGGCTCCTCCTCGGCCGGCGCACGCCGCGCCATCACCCGCAAGCGGGCGAGGAGCTCGTCGATGCCGAACGGCTTCGTGACGTAGTCGTCGGCACCGGCGTCGAGCGCGTCGACCTTGTCCGCGCTGTCCGAGCGCCCGGACAGCACCAGCACCGGCACGGCCGACCACGCGCGAAGGCGGGTCAGCACCCCGACGCCGTCCAGCACGGGCAGACCGAGGTCGAGGACGACGAGGTCGGGCGGAGCCTCGGCAGCCATACGTAGTGCCTCCTCCCCATCTGCGGCGGTCACCACCGTGTACCCGTGGCTGCGGAGGGTGAGGGCCAGCGCCCGCCGGAAGTCGGGCTCGTCGTCGACGACGAGGACGCGCGTCATGCGACGTCTCCGCTGCCGGCCGGGGCAGCTTCGGCGTCCAGGGTGACGACCACGGTCGCTCCTCCGAGCGCGGTCTCCTCGAGGTGCACCTGGCCGCCCATCGCCTCGGTGAGCCCGCGTACCAGGGCGAGGCCGAGACCGAGGCCCTGCGAGGAGGTGTCGCCGAGGCGCTGGAACGGCTGGAAGACACGCTCGCGATCGGCGGCCGCGATGCCGGGACCGCGATCGGCGACGGCGATCCGGAGCCGGTCGCCGACGGCGCGCACGACGATCGTCGGCGGGATCTCCCCGGCCGCGTGCCGCTGGGCGTTCGCGACGAGGTTGACGAGCACCCGCTCCAGCAGGCCGGCGTCGGCGAGCGCAGCCGGCACGTCGTCCGGCACGTCGAGGAGAACGCCGCGGGGCGAGACCGCGAGGTCGTCCAGGGCGGCAGCCACGACGTCCGCGACGACGACCGGCATCCGGCGTACGGCGAGGGCGCCGGTCTGCACGCGGCTGAGGTCGAGCAAGGTGTCCATGAGCCCCGCGAGCCGATCCAGGGCACCGTCGGCGGCGGCGAGGAGCTCCGCACGGTCGGCGTCGCTGAGCGCGTCGCTCACGCGAGCGCCCGAGACACCGGCCTTCGCCACCGCGAGAGGGCTGCGCAGGTCGTGACCGACGGCGACGAGCAGCGAGGTGCGCAGGCGGGCAGCCGCAGCGTGGAGCTCCACCTCGGCCGCGGCCTCGGCCACCTGCTGCGTACGCCGGGCAGCCACGTCCACCGCCCCGCTGACCAGGGCGGCGACGAGGAGGAAGGCCATCAGGCTGCCGAGGTTGCCCGGGTCGCTGATGGTCCAGGTGTGCAGCGGCGGCGTGAAGAAGTAGTTGAGCAGCAGCGAGGCGACGACGGCCGTGGCGAGCGCCGGCCAGAGCCCGCCGACCAGCGCCACGACGACGGTCACCAGCAGGAACCCGAGCATGTCTCCGGCGAGGTCGAGCCGACCACGCACCGGCACCAGACCCGCTGTGAGCGCGGGCAGCGCGGCGCAGGCGACCAGCCAGCCGCCGCGGCGACGTCTCACGCTCACGCTCCCTGGTCGGATCACCGGACCAGTGTGACGCGGGCGGCGTTAGGGATGCGTTAGGACCGCCGACGGCCGCGTCGTCCGGGCCTTGACTGCAAAGGTGACCTTCACCGCACAGCAGCTCGCCGTCCCTGCTCGCCCGGACACCGATCACCACGAGTCGACCTCCCCCTGGTGGAAGGTGATGTGCCTGACCGGGGTCGACTACTTCTCGACCCTCGGCTACCAGCCCGGGATCGCCTTCCTGGCAGCAGGCCTGCTCAGCCCGATGGCGACGGTCGTCCTCGTGCTGCTCACCCTGCTCGGCGCGCTGCCGATCTACCGACGCGTCGCTGAGGAGAGCCCGCACGGGCAGGGGTCGATCGCGATGCTCGAGCGCCTGCTGCCGTTCTGGCGCGGCAAGCTCTTCGTGCTCGCGCTCCTCGGGTTCGCGCTCACCGACTTCATCATCACGATCACCCTCTCCGCTGCCGACGCGGCGGCCCACGTCGTCGAGAACCCCCACGTGCCGACGTTCCTTCACGAGGGCCAGATGTGGATCACACTCTTCCTCGTGGCGCTGCTGGGCGCGGTGTTCCTGAAGGGCTTCAAGGAGGCGATCGGCGTGGCGGTGGCCCTCGTGGTCACCTACCTCGCGCTCAACGCCGTGGTGATCGGATACGGGCTGTGGCGGATCGCCACGCACGGCCACGTGGTGACCGACTGGACCTCCGGCCTCACCGCCGAGCACGGCTCGATCTGGACGATGGTCGGCGTCTCCCTGCTCGTCTACCCCAAGCTCGCCCTCGGTATGTCCGGCTTCGAGACCGGCGTCGCCGTGATGAGCCACGTCGACGGCGCCACCGATGACGACGCAGCGAAGCCCGCGACCCGGATCCGCAACACCAAGAAGCTGCTCACCACGGCTGCCCTGGTGATGAGCGGCTACCTGGTCACCAGCTCGCTGGTGACCACCCTGCTGATCCCGGCCGAGAAGTTCCAGGACGGCGGAGAGGCGTCCGGGCGCGCTCTGGCCTACCTGGCCCACCTCTACCTCGGCGACGCCTTCGGCACGGCGTACGACGCCTCGACGATCGCGATCCTGTGGTTCGCCGGAGCGTCCGCGATGGCCGGCATGCTGAACCTCGTCCCCCGCTACCTGCCGCGCTACGGCATGTCCCCCGAGTGGGCCGGCGCTACCCGACCGCTCGTGGTGATCCTGACGGCCGTCGGCTTCCTGATCACCTGGATCTTCGACGCCGACGTGGACGCCCAGGGCGGCGCGTACGCCACCGGCGTACTCGTGCTCATGGTGTCGGCGGCGTGCGCGGTGATGCTCGCCGCCCGGAAGGCGGGCCAGCGCAAGCTGACCGTGGCCTATGGCGTGATCGCCCTCGTGCTGGCGTACACGCTCTTCGACAACGTCCGCGAGCGCCCCGACGGCGTGAAGATCGGTGGCTGCTTCATCGCCGCGATCGTCCTGGTCTCGCTCGCCTCGCGCGTCCGCCGGGCGCTGGAGCTGCGGGCCACGGAGATCACCTACGACGGCCGCGCGGAGATGTTCCTGCGCGACGCCGCACGGCGCTCGATCCGGCTGGTGGCGCACGAACCGGTCGACCGCGGCCGTGAGGCCTACGTCGCGAAGATGCAGCAGATCGTCGAGGACAACGACATCCAGCACCCCGGCGACATCGTCTTCCTCGAGGTGACGGTCAAGGACTACTCCGACTTCGAGAGCCGGATCGAGGTGCACGGCGAGGCCCTGCACGACGCCTTCCGCGTGCTGACGGTCGAGGCCGCGACGGTGCCCAACGCGCTCGCCGCCGTCCTGCTCGACATCCGTGACCGCACCGGCGTACGGCCGCACCTCTACCTGGAGTGGACCGAGGGCAACCCGTTGGTCAACCTGGCCCGCTTCCTGCTCTTCGGCGTCGGCGAGGTCGCACCCGTCACCCGCGAGGTCGTACGTCGCGCCGAGCCCGACCCCACGCGCCGCCCCCACGTGCACGCCGGCTGACGCGCCCGCCGAGACGGGGCCCGTGCCGAGACGGGGCCCGTGCCGAGCGCCCTGTGGACAGCTCAGGCACAAGGCCCGTCTCGGCGCGGCACAAGGCCCGTCTCGGCGAAGGTCAGGCGGAGAGCGAGGCCTTCAGGGTGATGCTCGGGACGGCGGCGAGCGCCTGCGAGACGGGGCAGCCGGCCTTGGCGGCCTCGGCCAGCTCGACGAACTGCGCCTCGTCGAGGCCCGGGACGTCGCCGACCACGGTCAGGCGGATCTCGGTGATGCCGGTGCCGGGCACGAAGTCGACCTCGGCGGAGGTGTCGAGCGCGGTCGGCGGGGTGCCGTTCTTGGCCAGGCCGCTCGAGAACGCCATCGAGAAGCACGCGGTGTGCGCGGCGGCGATGAGCTCCTCCGGGCTGGTCAGGCCGTTGGGCTCCTCGGAGCGCGAGGGCCAGGAGACACCGAAGGTGCCGATGCCGGAGGACTGGAACGTCGTGGAGCCAGCGCCGTCGAGCAGCCCGCCCTCCCAGTGGGTGGCTGCGGTGCGGGTGGTGGCCATGGGGATCTCCTCAGGTGGTTCGGGGTCGGTGTGTCGATCCTTCCACGGCCGGGGTGAGCGCGTCGCGGCCGACTTGGCAGAATGGCCCGTGTGAGGACCTTCTACGACGAGATCGGCGGCATCGACACGATGCGTCGCATCGTCGACCGCTTCTACGAAGGCGTTGCCGAGGACCCGGTCCTCCGCCCGATGTACCCCGAGGAGGACCTCGGCCCCGCGCGCGAGCGGTTCACGCTCTTCCTGTCCCAGTACTGGGGCGGCCCGGGCACCTACAGCGAGCTCCGCGGCCACCCGCGCCTGCGGATGCGCCACGCGCCGTTCGTGGTCGACCAGAAGGCCGCCGACCACTGGCTGCGACACTTCCGCGCCGCGCTCGACGACGTCGCGCTCACGCCCGAGCAGGATGCGCGGTTCTGGGACTACGTGCAGCACGCCGCCCAGTTCATGATCAACACCGAGGTCTGATCAGGGCAGCTGGGCGAGCAGCAGCTGCCTCAGCTCCTCCGGAGCCGGCGCCGCCTTCTGGGTGCGCGCGTCGAAGGTCACCAGCACCACGCGGGCCCGCGAGTAGGTCGTGCCCTCGTCGTCGAAGAGCTCGGACTCGATGACGAAGCTCGAGCCACCGACCTTGGAGACCCACGAGCGCACCCGGTACGGCGTGAGCTGGAACCGCATCGGCCGCTCGTAGGCGACGTCCATCTGCGCGATGACCATCGGCGTCTTCCGGAAGTCGACCGCGGAGGAGCCCTGCATGCGGCCGATGTAGGAGATCCGCGCTTCCTGGAAGAACTCGAAGTGCTGCACCTCGTCGACGACCCCGAACGCATCGAGGTCGGAGAACCGGACGCGCAGCTCGTAGTCGCCGTTCTCGACAGGGCGCGGTTCGGAGAAGCCGGCCGGCTCCCCGATCGGGTCCTCCCCGAGGAACGACGCGAGGGTCTCCAGCTCCGACGCCGTCACGCGCCGGCGCCGGTCCTCGTCGAAGGCGTACGGCGCGAGGGTGCTGCGCGCCCGCAGGTAGGTGACCCGCTCGCCGGTGTGGTCGTCGTAGATCTCGTGGCCGAGGACGAAGGAGTCCTCGTCGGCGCTGACCACCCAGGTGTCGATCTTCACCGGCGCGAGGCGGAAGGTGAGCGGAGCGGCGTACTGCACGGAGTGGTGGATCACCTGCGCGCCCTCGGCGAGCGCGAGGAGACGCTGCCCCGAGGTGTGCTTGAGCAGCATCTCGATGCGTGCCTCCTGGAGGTAGTCCAGGTAGGTCACGTTGTTCACGTGACCGAGCAGGTCCATGTCCGCCCAGCGCAGCTGGCACTCATACGTGTGTCGCACGCCGGTGATGCTGCCAGACGCCGGCCGATAGGCTGAACGGCGGCCCCGCCCGCCGGGGTCCGTCCCCTACGCATCGAAGGAGTCCTCATGCCCGAGGCAGTCATCGTTTCCACCGCGCGCACGCCGATCGGCCGGGCCTTCAAGGGCTCGCTGAAGGACATGCGTCCCGACGACCTGGCGGCGTTCGCGATCAAGGCAGCCCTCGACAAGGTCCCGTCGCTGGACCCGACGCTGATCGACGACCTGCACCTCGGCTGCGGCCTGCCGGGCGGCGAGGCCGGCTGGAACATGGCGAAGGTCGTCAACACGCTCCTCGGCCTGGACACCGTCCCCGGCACCACCGTGACCCGCTACTGCGCCTCGTCCGTGCAGACCACCCGCATGGCGCTGCACGCGATCAAGGCCGGCGAGGCCGACATCATCGTCTCGGCCGGCGTCGAGGCCGTCTCCCGCTTCGGCGCGGGCATGACCGACGCCCCGGGCACCGAGAACCCGCTCTTCAAGGACGCCATCGAGCGCACCGTCGCCACCTCGATCTCCAACGAGAAGTGGCACGACCCGCGCGAGGACGGCCAGATCCCGGACGCCTACATCACCATGGGCCAGACCGCCGAGAACGTCGCCACCCTCCGTGGCCTCAAGCGCCAGGAGCTCGACGAGTTCGCGACCCGTTCGCAGAACCTCGCCGAGAAGGCGATCAACGACGGCTTCTGGGCCCGCGAGATCACCCCGATCACCCTGCCCGACGGCACCGTCGTCTCCACCGACGACGGCCCGCGCGCGGGCGTCACCTACGAGGCGATGGCCGGCCTCAAGCCGGTCTTCCGCGAGAACGGCGTCAACACCGCCGGCAACTCGTGCCCGCTCAACGACGGCGCCGCTGCGGTCGTCATCATGTCCGACACGAAGGCCGCCGAGCTCGGCCTGACCCCGCTCGCCCGCGTCGTCTCCACCGGCGTCTCCGGCCTCTCCCCCGAGATCATGGGCCTCGGCCCGGTCGAGGCGTCGCGCAACGCGCTCCGCATCGCCGGCATGAGCGTCAACGACATCGACCTCTGGGAGATCAACGAGGCGTTCGCCGCGCAGGTCGTGCCGTCGTACCAGGACCTGGGCATCGACATCGACCGCCTCAACGTCAACGGCGGTGCGATCGCGGTCGGTCACCCGTTCGGCATGACCGGCGCCCGCCTGCAGAACACCCTGATCAACTCGCTCAACTGGCACGACAAGTCCACCGGCGTCATCACCATGTGCGTCGGCGGCGGCCAGGGCATGGCGATGATCCTCGAGCGTCTCTGACCGGAGGCGCCCCACATGGCTGAGCGGCGATGGCTCGACGATGACGAGCAGCGCGCCTGGCGATCCTTCCTGGTCGCCAGCACGCTGCTCAGCTCGGCGATCGACGACGCGGCCAAGCGGCACGACATCTCGGGCGGTGAGTACGCCGTCCTGGTGCGGCTGTCCGAGGCCCCGGGCGGCGAGCTGCGCATGGCGCAGCTCGCCGACGGGCTGCTCCACAGCCGGAGCCGGGTGACGCACACGATCAAGCGCATGGAGGCCAAGGGCCTGGTGGACCGCGCCGACAGCGCCGAGGACGGTCGCGGAGTCGTAGCGAGGCTGACCGAGGCCGGGCGGCAGCGCCTGGTCGACGCGGCGCCGGACCACGTCGCCGTCGTCCGCCGCCACCTGTTCGACCTGGTCGGCCGCGAGGACATGCTCGCCTTCGGGCGGGTCATGGACGCCGTCGCCGACGACCTCGACGCGGTGTCGCCGGAAGCCAACCGGATCCGCTGAACCCCCGAAGCACGAAGAGCCCGGCCCCTGGTGGGCCGGGCTCTTCTGCGTCGTGGGGCAGCCGGTCAGGCCGCCGCGATGACGGCGGGCCAGGTCAGGGTGCCGAGCAGCGCACTGAGCCATCGGCCGTCGCCGAGGTCGTAGCCCGCGGAGGTGATCCACGAGCCGGGACCGAACGGCTCGTCGGTCGTCTCGACGAACGCCGGCGTCCGGTCGGTCAGGTCGATGTCGTGCTCGGTGGACGCCAGGCGGGCGAAGAGCTCGTCGACCTCGGCGGGCGACGGCGGAGCAGCCGTGAAGGCGAAGTCGGGCGTGCCCTCGAGCAGGTTGACGACCACCACCTGGTGGAGGTGGCTGCGGTACCAGGCCGTGAGGGCCGCCGCGTCGGGCTTCTCATCGAGGACCCGGAGCGTCACGAGCGTGAACTGGTCTCCCGGCGGCGTGAGTCGGTTGAGGACGAGATCGCTGGCCATGCGCCCAGTATCCCGAAGCGGACGCGAAATCGCCCGCCGACGCGTAGGGCGTCGGCGGGCGATTGCGGCGCGTGCGGGGCTCAGTCGCGGGTCAGGCGGCGGTGCGTCACGCGGTGCGGACGCGCAGCCTCGACGCCGAGGCGCTCGATCTTGTTCTCCTCGTAGGAGGCGAAGTTGCCCTCGAACCAGAACCACTGGCCCTCGTTCTCCTCGTCGCCCTCCCACGCCAGGATGTGCGTGGCGATGCGGTCGAGGAACCACCGGTCGTGGGAGGTGACCACGGCGCAGCCCGGGAAGTCGAGCAGAGCGTCCTCGAGCGAGGAGAGCGTCTCGACGTCGAGGTCGTTGGTCGGCTCGTCGAGGAGCAGCACGTTGCCGCCCTGCTTCAGGGTCAGCGCCAGGTTGAGGCGGTTGCGCTCACCACCGGAGAGCACGCCGGCCTTCTTCTGCTGGTCCGGACCCTTGAAACCGAACGACGCGACGTAGGCGCGCGAGTTCATCTCGAAGTTGGCGACCTTGATGTGGTCCAGGCCGTCGGAGACGACCTCCCAGACGTTCTTGTTGGGGTCGATGCCGCCGCGGCTCTGGTCGACGTAGGAGATCTTCACGGTCTGGCCGACCTTGAGCTCGCCGGAGTCCGGCGTCTCGTTGCCGGTGATCATCCGGAAGAGCGTCGTCTTGCCGACACCGTTGGGGCCGACGACACCGACGATGCCGGCGCGCGGCAGCGTGAACGAGATGTCGTTCCACAGCGTGCGGCCCTCGAAGCCCTTCACCAGGTGGTTGGCCTCGAGCACGATGTCACCGAGGCGCGGGCCCGGCGGGATGTTGATGTCGGCGGTGTCGATCTTGCGGGCCTTGTCGGCCTCGGCCGCGAGCTCCTCGTAGCGAGCCAGACGCGACTTCGACTTGGTCTGGCGGGCCTTGGCGTTGGAGCGGACCCACTCCAGCTCCTTCTCGAGCATCTTGGCGCGCTTGGCGTCCTTCTGGCCCTCGACCTTGAGACGCTCCTTCTTGGTCTCCAGGTAGGTCGAGTAGTTGCCCTCGTAGCCGTGGATCTGGCCGCGGTCGACCTCGGCGATCCACTCGGCGACGTTGTCCAGGAAGTAGCGGTCGTGGGTGACCGCGAGGACGGCGCCCTTGTAGGTCTTGAGGTGGCCCTCGAGCCACTGCACCGACTCGGCGTCGAGGTGGTTGGTGGGCTCGTCGAGGAGCAGCAGGTCGGGCTCCTGCAGCAGCAGCTTGCACAGCGCGACGCGGCGGCGCTCACCACCGGAGAGGTTGTCGACCAGGACGTCGGCCGGCGGGCAGCGCAGCGCGTCCATCGCCTGCTCGAGCTTGGAGTCGATGTCCCAGGCGTTGATGTTGTCGAGGTAGGTCTGCAGCTCACCGGTCTCGGCCATCAGCGCGTCCATGTCGGCGTCCGGGTCGCCCATCTCGGCGTAGGCGGCGTCGAGGCGGGCCATCTTGCCCTTGATCTCGGCGACGGCCTCCTCGACGTTCTCCAGGACGGTCTTGCCCTCGGTCAGCGGCGGCTCCTGCTGGAGCATGCCCACCGTCGACTCGGGGTCGCGCACGATGTCGCCGTTGTTGGGGTGGTCGAGCCCCGCCATCAGCTTCAGCAGCGACGACTTGCCCATGCCGTTGGGGCCGACGACGCCGATCTTGGCGCCGTGGAGGAACGACAGGGTCACGTTGTCGAGGACGACCTTGTCGCCGTGAGCCTTGCGGACGTTGCGCAGGGAGAGGATGTACTCGGCCATGGGACGGAAGCCTAGTTGCTCGAGCCACCCCCTCCCGCCACGCCCCTGGTGCCCGGACCGGGCCCGGACGGGACGCCTCCGCTCAGAAGGGCGCCATCTCCTCGGCTGCGTCGGTCGCGGGTGCCTCCTCGGGGCCGGACGCGTCGACGGGCACCCGGTCGAAGCGGCCGTGGCTGGAGACCTGCGGCAGGTCGACCGACCACGCGTCGTTCTGCTGGGCCAGCTCGGTGCTCTCCTCGACGGGACGCGCGGTGCTCCGCGGGAGGAACGCCGACGTGCCGCGGCTCAGGTCGTGGCCCACCGCAACGGCGTCGATCGAGAAGGTGCTGCGCGCGGCGCCACCCTCCTGCGTCCAGGTCTGGGTCCGCAGCCGCCCGCGGACGATGACCGGCTCGCCCACGTGCAGCGAGGCGGCGCAGTGCTCCCCCAGCGACCGCCAGGCGTTGACGGTGAACCAGTTGGTCTCGCGGTCGCCCCATGCGTTGTTGCTGTTGCTGAAGAACCGCGGGGTCGACCCGACCCGGAAGCCGGCGACCACCGTGCCGCCCACCTGGCGCAGCTCGGGCTTGGTCCCGACGAACCCCTGCACCGTCACCTCGGTCTCGTACATGCCCATCACTCCTCACGATCGGCCCGGACCGGCTGTCCGGGCGCTGCCGCGAGCCTGACCGCGGGACGGGGACGGCGACGGCCCCGGCCGACACCCTGTGGAGGGGTCGGTCGGGGCCGCGTCGGTGCACCGAAAGCGGGCCGGAGCCGCACTCAGGCCAGGCCGTTGGCCTTCAGCCAGTCTGCGGCGACCTTCTGGGGAGAAGGCTTGTCCTTGCCGTCGAAGATCGTGTTGAGCTCCAGCAGGCCCTCCGTCGTGAGCTTGGCCGAGACGGCGTTGAGGACCTCGGCGACCTCGTCGGTCCTGGCGTCGTCGCGGATCAGCGGGACGACGTTCTGGGCCGCGATGAGGTGCTTGGGGTCGTCCAGGGTGACCAGCTTGTTGGCGGTGATCGACGACGACGTGGAGTAGATGTCGGCGACGTCGACCCGCCCCGAGGTGAGGGCCTTCACCGTCGCCGGGCCGCCGTAGTCCGAGATCGGGGTGAAGTCGACCCCCCTCACGCCGTAGAGCTTCTCCAGGCCGGGGAGTCCGTAGGCCCTGGTCTTGAACTCGGGGTTCGCCGCCAGGCTGAGGTCCTTGATCTTGGCCAGGTCTTCGATCGAGGAGACCGCGTTCGCCGCAGCGAAGGCGGTGGTCACGTTGAGCGAGTCCTTGTCCTCGGCAGCCGACGGCTCCAGCACGGACAGTCCCTTGGGCAGTGCCTTGTCCAGGGCCGCGTCGACGTCGTCGGGCGCGGTCGCGGTGGCCTTCGGGTCGAGGAAGGTCAGCAGGTTGCCCGTGTACTCCGGGAAGAGGTCGATGGTGCCCTGCCGGATCGCGCCGATGTAGGCCTCGCGTGCGCCGATGTCGAGCTGGGTCCGGGCGTCGATGCCCTTGGCCTCCAGGGCCTGCGCGTAGATCTCGGCGAGGACCTTGCTCTCGCCGAAGCCCGCCGAGCCCACCACGATCGTGTCGCCCCCCTTGGCGGTCGGGGCGGTCGGGTCGCCACCGCAGGCGCTGGCACCGAGGCCGAGGGCGGCGACGGTGACGCCGGCAAGGATGCGGTTGAGCTTCATGGTTCCTCTTCTCTGTGGTGGGTGGTGCTGCCTCAGGCCCGTGCTGCTGATCGTTGCGCGACCGCGAAGGCACCGTCCAGAGCCAGCGCGAGAACGACGACCACCAGCGAGCCGGCGAGGGTCTGCGGATAGTCGCGGACGGCGATGCCGTCGATCAGGTACCGGCCGAGGCCGCCGAGCCCGATGTACGCCGCGACCGTGGCGGTGGAGACGACCTGGAGGACCGCGGACCGGAAGCCGCCCAGGATGAGCGGGAGAGCGAGCGGTACCTCGACGCGGGTGAGCACCTGCCACTCGGTGAACCCGAGGCCCCGGGCCGCGTCGACGGTGCGCGGGTCCACGGACTCCACCCCGGCGTACGCGCCGGCGAGGAGGGGCGGCACGGCCAGGACGACGAGGGCGAGGACCGGCGGGGTGAGCCCGATGCCCATCCAGAGCACCACCAGCGTGAGCAGGCCGAGCGTCGGCAGCGACCGCAGCGCTCCCGTGAGGCCGATCGCGAGGCCGCGGAGGCGGCCGGTGTGCCCGATCCACAGCCCGAGCGGCAGTGCGACGGCCGCGGCGATGACGACGGTCAGCGCGGAGTAGCCCAGGTGCTCCCCGAGCCGCGCCGGCACGCCGTCGGCCCCCTGCCAGTGCGTGCCGTCGGTGAGCCAGTCGGCCGCCTCGGCGAAGACGTTGCTCATCCGCCCGCCCTCGCTCCCCGCGCCCACGGCAACAGGAGCCGCCCGAGGAGCACCCACACCGCGTCGAGCGCGAGGGCGAGCAGCACGACGGTGCCCAGCCCGATCACGATCTCGGTGGTGAAGCCGCGCTGGTAGCCCTCGGTGAAGAGGGAGCCGAGGTTCGCCACGCCGATCAGTGCTCCGATGGTGACGAGGCTGACCGTGCTCACCGACACCACGCGGACGCCGGCGAGCAGCACGGGGCCGGCGAGGGGCAGCTCCACCCGGAGCGCTCGCTGCACGGCCGAGTGCCCGGTCGCGTCGGCGGCGTCGACGACGTCGCGCGGTACCTGGGCGAAGGCGTCGGCCGCCGTCCGGACCAGGAGGGCCACCGCGTAGAGGGTGAGGACGACCACCACGTTGGCCGGGTCGAGGAAGCTCGTTCCCAGGACGCCGGGGAGGATCACCAGCAGCGGCAGCGACGGCACCGTGTAGAGGATGCTGCCCGTGCCGAGGACGACGGCACCGAGGCGCGCATGGCGCTGGGCCCACCAGCCGATCGGCACCGCGATCAGGAAGCCGAGCGCGACCGGGAGCACGCTGAGCCACAGGTGGCGCACCGTGAGGTCGCCGATGCGGTCGGCGTTCTCGAGGAACCAGGTCATGCCGGGTCCAGCACGCCGGCGGGCCGGCCGTCGCCGTCGACGACGACCTGCCGGCCGGCGCGCTCCTCGATGTGCAGCGTGCGCCGCGCCCGGTCCAGGCCAACGAAGCTGCGGACGAAGTCGTCGGCCGGGTCCGCGAGGATCTCGGCAGGCGTGCCCGCCTGGGCGATCTGCCCGCCCTTGCGCAGGATCACCACCTGGTCGCCGAGCAGGAACGCCTCGTCGACGTCGTGTGTGACGAAGACGATGGTCTTGCCCAGCTCACGCTGGAGCCGCAGGAGCTCCCGCTGGAGGTCGTCGCGCACGATCGGGTCGACGGCGCCGAACGGCTCGTCCATGAGCAGGATGTTCGGGTCGGCGACGAGCCCACGGGCCACTCCGACGCGCTGCTGCTGGCCTCCGGAGAGCTGCCGCGGGTAGCGGCGGGCCAGGACCGGGTCGAGCCCCACGGTCTCCAGCGCGGCGAGCGCCCGCGCGGCGGCCTCGGCTCGGGACACCCCGGAGAGCCGCAGGGGCACCGCGACGTTGTCGAGTACCCGGCGGTGCGGCAGCAGCCCGGCGTGCTGCATGACGTAGCCGATCGAGCGCCGCAGCTCGACGGGGTGGCGGGTCGCCACGTCGACGTCGTCGATCAGCACCTGGCCCGAGCTCGGCTCGACGAGCCGGTTGACCATGCGCAGCAGCGTCGTCTTGCCGCAGCCGGACGAGCCGACGAAGACGGTCGTGGTGTGCGAGGGCAGGACGAGGTTGAAGTCCCGCACGGCGGCGGTGCCGTCAGCGAAGGTCTTGCTGACGGAGCGGAACTCGATCACGCGGCTCCTCGGGTGGCGACGTGGACCAGCTGTTCGACCGGTGTACCACCCGGCACGACCGGAAGGCCAGCGGCGCGCCACGCATGCAGCCCACCTTCCAGGTCCGCAGCTGGAACGCCGAGCGAGTTCAGCGACGCGGCGGCCAGGGAGGAGGTGTAGCCCTCGGTGCAGACGACGATCCAGTGCTGGCCGGGCGCGGCCTGTGGGAGGCGGGCGTCGGAGTCGGGGTGCAGCTGCCACTCGAGGTGGTTGCGCTCGACCACGAGCGCACCGGGGATCTCGCCGTCCGCGCGTCGCTGCCACTCGGGCCGGATGTCGACCATGCGTGCTCCCGAGTCGACCGCGTCGCGCGCCTCGTGGGGCGTGAGGCGCAGGAGCCCCTGGCGGGCGTGCGCGAGCATCTCCTCGACGGAGGAGAAGGTGCTCACGACGCCTCCCGGGCGGGCGCGGGGGCCTCAGGGTCGTCGGTCCACGCCGACGCGCGGCGCACCAGGCGGCCGGCCTCGACGTCGTAGAAGTGCATCCGCGAGAGCGGCGGCGAGTAGGCGTGCACACTGACCGCCACCGCGTCCTCGACGTTGCGGACGTCGTGCACGTAGTGGCCGCCGAAGACCGACGTCTCCCCCGCCTCGCGGACGAGGTCCGTCAGGTGACCGGTACGCCGGCTGCGTGCCCGGTCTGTCGACGGAGCGACACCACCCGCCCACGCGGTCTCGGTGAGCCGCCCCTGCACCACGGTGAACGCACCGGCGGAGCCGCCGTGGTCGTGGAGCTCGGTGCCCTGGTCGGCGGTCCAGCTGATCAGCCAGACGTCGACCATGTCGTCGCAGTGCACCCGGATGTGCCAGCGCTCGTCGGCGTCGGCGCGGATCTCGTGCTCGCCGCGCTGGACCTGGTCCGCGACGCGGCGGGTCCAGTCGGCGAGCTCCTCGAGGGTCAGCGAGTGAGCAGGGGTCGGGTGCATGGCACCCATTAAACACTACAAAGTTAGTGGACTAAAACGACTAGCCAGTGACCCCGGCTACTTCTTCAGGACCCTGGCCAGCTGCTCGCGCACGACCGCATACGCTGCGAGCTCGGTGTTGATCGGCGACAGCACCAGGTCCTGCGCGACTGCATGGATGCCCTCGCGCAGGCGCCGGTCGGCGGCCCGCGCCTTCGACCGCGCCGACAGGTTGACGAGCACCCGGCTCAGCAGGGCCAGGAGGATGCCGCCGGCCACTCCCCCGACCAGCAGGAGCGTCGGCACGGCCACCGGGCCGACCTTCGGGGAGGGCACGTCGAACTGCAGCGAGCCCGCCAGCGCGAGGCCTGCGAGCCACACCCCACCGGCGAGCACCGCCAGGATCAGGAGCCACTGGACGATGCGCACCAGGGAGGCCCACCACGGGACGCGCGCGACACCGAGGTCGGTCGAGGCCAGGGTGTGGTCCAGGCGGTCGTTGAGGTCACCGAGGCGCGCCGTCGCCGCACCGCGGATCGCCTGCTGCCACGGCTTGGCGAGACCCTCTCCGACCTCGTCGCAGGCCGCGCGCACGGCGGCGTCGACGCGGGCGCTCTGCACCGGCGTCGGCTCCGGGATCGAGGTGCGCGCCGACTTCACCAGCGCACGACCCTCCTGGCCCAGGTCGAGGTGGAGGCGCTTGAGCGGGTCCGGCTTCAGCTTCGACACCCAGGCGACCACGGGCCAGCCGGTGGCCCGCGCGGCCCGCATGCGCGCCGAGGCCTCGACTGCGTCGACCACGACCGGCACGCCGGCGGCGTCGGCCAGGGCGTCGTCGAGCTCGCCGGCGACATCACCGCCGAGCGCCTTCGGCGCCGCGGTCCCGGAGACCGCGGAGACCTTCTCGCCGACCGCCTTGACGTCGGCCTCGAGTCGCTTGCGGGTTGCCTTCTTGGACGCGACCCGCTTGGCGATCTCCTTGCGGAGCTTCTCCATGTTGTCGCCGTGACGGGCGCTGACAGCGAACACCGGCACGTCGTCGAGCCCGTCGGCAGCGAGCAGGCGGCGTACGTCGGAGAGCATCTGCTCGCGACGGTCCTCGGGCACCGTGTCGATGTGGTTGAGCACCACGATCATCACGTTGGCGTGCGAAGCCATCGGCTTGAGGTAGCGGTTGTGGATCGCTGCGTCGGCGTACTTCTGCGGGTCGAGGACCCAGACGAGCACGTCGGCGAGCTGGACGAGGCGATCGGCCTCGAGGTGGTGCGAGACGTCGGTCGAGTCGTGGTCGGGCAGGTCGAGGAGGACGACGCCGTCGAAGGCGTCGTCCTGCTTCGTGCTGTCGAGCATCGAGTCACGCGTGACGTGGTGGCGCGGCGGGATGCCGAGCCAGGTGAGCAGCTCCCCTGCTCCCTCGCCGCCCCAGACGCAGGCGGTCGCCCACGACGTGGTCGGACGACGCACACCGACGGCGGAGAGCTCCAGACCGGTGAGGGCGTTGAACGTCGAGGACTTGCCCGAGCCGGTCGCGCCGGCCAGGCCCACCACGGTGTGGTGCGCCGACAGGCGGAGACGCTCGGAGACACGGTCGGCGACCTGGTGGGCCTCGTCGAGCAGCGTGTCGTCGAGACGGCCACGAGCCGCCTCCACGACTGCCTCGAGGGCCTCGGCGCGGCGGCCGATGCCGGAGCCGGAGGAGACCAGCTTCTTGACACCATCGAGCACGGGGGTCACTCGCTTCCGGTGGAGGTGGAGTCGGACTGCGCCGCGAAGCGCAGGTCGTCGACGCGGCGCGCCGCAGCGCGGAGCAGCTCGGGGCTGCGCGGGTCGACACCGAGATCGTCGAGGACGCGAGTGAAGCGCTCGCGCTCACCCGCGAAGAGCTCCTGCACGCGGCGGTCGAGGTCCTTGCGGGCCCGCTCCGCGAGCGTACGGACCGCCTGGTCACCGAAGACCGCCTCGAGCAGCTTCTGGCCGAGCACGGCACTGCCGCCGGCGATGCCGACCTCGGCGCCGGAGAGCCCGGCGGTGGCGGAGAACGTCACGACCATGAGCGCCACGGCCAGGCCGTTGACGCCGTAGGCCAGGTAGCGCGCGGTCGTGCGCTTGTCGGCACCCTCGGCGCGGACCATCTCGAGGACGCCGTGCTGCCAGTCGCGCACCAGCGTCTCGGCAGCGCCGCGGAACTGGCGCGACGCCCGGTCGAGGTCGCGGTCCTGGGCCTGCAGGAGGCTGCGGCCTGGGCCGGTGGAGGACCAGTAGGCGGCGGCCTGCTCGGCGGCGTTCTCGGCATGCTCGACGAGCAGCTTCTCCAGGCCGGACTCCACCGCGTGGGTGACGCGCTCGACCTGGGCGGGCTTGCCCTTGACGGCGTTGACGAGGCGGTCGCGGAGCCCGCCGACCTTGTTCTCGAGCGTCTTGAGCAGCTCGCCCGTGCCGACGAAGTCCTGCCAGCGGGCGAGCACCTCGCCGCGCAGGAGCGTGCCGTCGGCGGTGGCCTTGCTGATCGCGTCCAGCGCACGGTCGTAGGCACGGTCGGCGTCGGCGCGCAGGGACTGCAGCGCCTTGCCGTGGTCCTCGACGACCGCCGCGATCTCGTAGGTCCGGGCGCTGATCACGCGGATCGCGCCCTCGAGGGTCTGCTTCACGACCGCGCCGCGGGCGTCGGCGTCATCGGCGAGGGCCTCGAGCCAGCCGCGGATGTCGGCGACGTACGACGCCGGCAGGACGCCGTGCTCGTCGGGCTGGCCCTCGCGGACGATGAACAGCGGGGAGTCCTTCAGACCGCGCGCTGCGAGCATCCGCGCGAGGTGCGTCGCCACGGTCTCGACGGCGTCGTCGGAGGTGCGGTCGAGGACGATCGCGACGGCCGTCGAGCGCTCGGCTGCCTTCTTCAGGTACTCCCACGGCACCTGGTCCGCGTAGCGCGCGGCGCTGGTGACGAAGAGCCAGAGGTCCGCGGCCGCGAGCAGCTGCGCCGCGAGCACCCGGTTCGCCTCCTCGACCGAGTCCACGTCGGGAGCGTCGAGGATGGCGAGACCGGCCGGCACCCTGTCGCTGGCGACGAGCTGCAGCGAGCTCGTGTCGCCGGTCGACCGGTCGGTGCGGACCAGGTCCGGGAGGATCCGGTCCTGTCCGAACCACTCGGCGTCGGCCGGGTTGTGCACGAGGACGGGCGAGCGGGTCGTCGGGCGCAGCAGGCCGGGCTCGGTCACCCGGTTGCCGATCAGCGAGTTGACCAGCGTGGACTTGCCGGCGCCCGTGGATCCACCGACGACGGTCAGCAGCGGGCCGTCGATCGCGGTCAGGCGCGGGATGACGTAGTCCTCGAGCTGGTCGATCATCGCCAGCCGCGCGTCACGCTCCGCCTCGACACCGGGAACGTCGAGGGGCAGGACGGCGCCCTGGAGCGCGCCTCGGAGACGCACCAGCGCGGTGAGCATCTTCGTGGACTCACTCATGCGGGTCGGTCTCCTGGTGCGGCTCGGTGGACGGGGTGTGCGGGGGCGGGCGGTGGAACGGGGCGTACGGATCCGTCCGGCGGGAACACGACGGCGGGTCCGAGCCGCTGCAGGAGCTCCACGAAGGCCTGGCCCCGCGCAACGGCGTCGCGCGGTGCGGTCCCCCGCAGGAACCGGTGGTGAAGGTACCCGAGTTCGATCGCCGCCTGCTGGTAGTCCCGCACTGCCCGTGCCGCGTGCACACCACCCACGATGTGTGCATGCTGGCGCGCTGCACGCCTGCGCCGCAGGTCGACGACGTACGGAACGTGTCCGGAGTGGAGGAAACCGCGGCGGGCGGCGTCCTCGAGGGAAGCCGTCAGCAGGGTCTCCTCGCGCCCGCGCACCCAGATCGCGAAGCCGACGGCGAGCAGGAACGCCGGCAGCATCACGATCGTGTACGCCGCGATGAACCCGGCGCCGCCGGAGAAGGTCGCCGACGTGTTCCAGGCGGCGTGGCACAGGACGGCGAGCAGGTAGCCGACGAGCGGCCAGCAGGCGCGACCGAGCGCGCTGCGGCTCTGGATCGCCAGGCCGATGCCGATGCCGGTCATCGCGGTGAAGAACGGGTGGGCGAACGGGCTGAACAGGCAGCGGATCACGAAGGTCGAGGTCAGGCCGACGACACCGCCGGGAGCGCCGTCGGCGCCGTTCCAGGCGACGGCGAGGTAGAGGACGTTCTCGGTGAACGCGAAGCCGACGCCGACCATGCCGGCGTAGACGATGCCGTCGAGGACGCCGTCGTACTCGTGGCGGCGCCAGACGAGCAGGAGCACGAGGAAGAGGCCCTTGGCGAGCTCCTCGGTCAGCGGTGCCACGATCGTCGAGCTGGCCTGGTCCGACAGGGACAGGATGACCGTGCCGACCTCCTGCGCGAGGAGCGCGAGGAAGGTGGCGACGCAGGCGCCCCAGGCCAGGCCGAGGGCCAGCAGCACCTTCGGCTCGGGCTCGTAGCGATCCAGCCAGAGGTAGGCCGCGACAACGGGGCCGACGGGGACCAGGGCGAAGAGCGCGGCGACGAAGACGATCGGGCCGCCACCCGAGAGCAGGATCACCAGCCCGGTGGGGATCGCGGCGAGCGCGGCCACCACGGCGACGATGACGGTGAAGAGCACCGTGTCGCGCGTGGCACGAGGCTGCGGCACGGTCACTGACATGGGGCGAAGCCTATCGGCAGACCCTCCGCCCGCCCGTATCGTGGGGAGCGTGACCGAGCCCCAGACAGACGCACCGGAAACCTCGACTCGCCAGCCGGAGACCCCGCACACCGAGTCCCACGACCCCGCCGTACCCGCGGCGTACGCAGCGTTCATGCGCACCGGGTGGGGTGACCGCGAGCTCGACCTGCCCCCGCACCCGGTGGCTCCCCTGGCCGCCGGACGCCGCAAGAGCCTCGCGGAGGCCTTCCCGGGCGAGCGGCTGATCGTTCCCGCCGGCGGCTACAAGGTGCGCTCCAACGACACCGACTACCGGTTCCGCCCGGACACCGCCCACGCCTGGCTCTCCGGCAACCAGACCTCCGACGCGGTCCTCGTCGTGGAGCCGTCCGGGGAGGCCGTCCTCTACGCCCGGCCCCGCTCCTCGCGCGAGACCGACGAGTTCTTCCGCGACCGCCAGTACGGCGAGCTGTGGGCGGGCCGCCGTCCCTCGCTGCACGAGATGGGCTCCTCGCTCGGCGTCGAGGTCCGCCACCTGTCCGAGCTCGACGCCGTCCTCGTGGGCGGCACCCCCACGCGCGTGCTCCGTGGTGTCGACGCCCGCGTCGACAGCGTCGTGGCCCCGGCCAGCGGGGACGACGAGCTGGCGCAGGTGCTCTCGGAGATGCGGCTGGTCAAGGACGCCTGGGAGATCGGCGAGCTGCAGGAGGCCTGCGACATCACGGCGCTCGGCTTCACCGACGCGGTCCGCGAGTGGGACCGGGTCCTGGAGTTCGGCGAGCGCTGGCTCGAGGGCACCTTCTTCCGCCGCGCCCGCGCGATGGGCAACGACCTCGGCTACGACTCGATCGTCGGCGGCGGCGCCCACGCGACGACCCTGCACTGGATCGAGAACTCCGGCCCGATCGTCCCGGGCGAGCTGGTGCTGCTCGACATGGGCGTCGAGGGCCGCAACCTCTACACCGCCGACGTCACGCGCACCCTCCCCGTCTCCGGGCGCTTCACCCCCCTCCAGCGCGACCTGTACACGCTCGTCTTCACCGCCCAGCAGGCCGGCATCGAGGCCGTGAAGCCCGGCGCGCGGTTCCTCGCGGCCCACGATGCCGCGATGTCGGTGCTCGCCCACGGCCTGGAGGACCTCGGTCTCCTCCCCGTCTCCGCGGAGGAGGCGCTCGACCCGGACTCGAAGGTCTACGCCCGGTGGACACTGCACGGCACCAGCCACATGCTCGGCATGGACGTGCACGACTGCGGCCGCGCCTCGATCGACGTCTACCCGCGCGGCGACCTCGCGGAGGGCATGGTCCTCACGGTGGAGCCCGGTCTCTACTTCCAGTCCGACGACCTGCTCGTGCCCGAGGAGCTGCGTGGCATCGGCATCCGGATCGAGGACGACATCGTGGTCACCGCCGACGGCTCGCTCAACCTCTCCGACAGCCTGCCGCGGTCGGCGGACGACGTCGAGGACTGGATGGGCACGCTGCTCCCCTGACCCACGGCGACAGCTGCGTGAACGTTCCCTGAACGCCGTCGCGGCGCTCTGGACGCGGCTGCCCGCGGGCCCCACCCTTGCAGCCAGTCCGGCATGCGCCGGTTGTCTGGGAGGGCGCTGGCATGACCGTTGTGTCGACCCTGCAGGACCGGTTGCTGTCGGTCACACAGGTCCCGCGAGAGCTCTGGGCCGAGGGCGCCGAGGTGGTCGCGCTGGCACAGGCCGCCACCGGGTTCCCCACGCACGTGGCGGTCTCGGACATCCGTGCTCACACCGCAGGGCGGCAGAACGCCGCACTCGGGGTCTGGCTCGCCTCGGAGACGTCGCCGCACGGCTCCGTCGTCGTCGGCCATGCCCTGCTGACCCGGCTCTCGCCCGCGGACCCGGGCTGGTCCACGGTGCGTGATCGAACGACCCGGATCGCGCTCGCGACCGGGCGACTGGTCGAGCTCGGCGGCCTCGCCGTACGCCCGGACCGGACCGGCAACGGCGCCGCCGAGGCGCTGGTCCGGGCCCGCCTCGCATGGCTCCGCGAGCACGACCTCGTCGGCTGCTCGTCGGTCTGGCGCGGGTCGGCCGGCTCGACGCGCCTGGCGGAGCGTTACGGGCGACGTGTCGCACGGCGGACCGACCGCGCCTCCGACCGGTTCGTCTACGACCGCTGACGGCCCGGGGACACTGCCCGGGAACGCAGCAGGCCCCCGGCGAACCGGGGGCCTGCTGACTGACTGGGGTGGCTGACGGGGCTTGAACCCGCGACCACCGGCACCACAAGCCGGTGCTCTACCAACTGAGCTACAGCCACCATGGCCTCGACGAGGTCGAAGCGCGAACGGAACTCTACTGGGTAGGTGCCGTCTCGTCCGAATCGGCCCCGGTTTCCGGACGCCCGAGGCCGGTGATGGAGCCGCCATGACGCTCGGCGATCGCCTTCGCGGTCTCCGTGTCCGGGCCCGGCGAGGGCACGAAGACGGCGTCGCGGTAGTAGCGGAGCTCCTCGATCGATTCCTGGATGTCGGCCAGGGCGCGGTGGTTGCCGCGCTTCTCCGGCGACTGGTACCACGCCTTCGGGAACCACCGGCGCGAGAGCTCCTTGATGGAGGAGACGTCGATGATCCGGTAGTGCAGGAAGGCCTCCAGCTGAGGCATGTCACGGGAGATGAACGCGCGGTCGGTGCCGACGGTGTTGCCGGCCAGCGGCGGACGGCTGCCCTCGGGGCAGTGCTCACGGATGTAGGCGAGCACCTGCTCCTCCGCCTCGGCGAGGGTCACGCCGCCGTCGAGCTCCTCGAGCAGACCGGACTTGACGTGCATGTCGCGGACGAAGTCGTTCATCTGCTCGAGCGCGGCGGGCTCCGGCTTCACGATGATGTCGACCCCGTCGCCCAGGACGTTGAGGTCGAAGTCCGTCACCAGGGCCGCGATCTCGATGAGCGCGTCGGCCCCCAGGTCGAGCCCGGTCATCTCGCAGTCGATCCACACCAGCTTGTCGTTCACGCGCCCGACCCTACCCGTCACGCGTCCCGGCACGGCCGACGCTGATTTCAGGCACTCCTCAGCAGCCGGCTCTAGCCTCGGTGCATGTCCCGCTGGATCGGTCTCGCCGCCCGCCTCGTCGTCGGCGCCGTCTGGGTCGTCGCCGGCACCCTCAAGCTGCCGGACCCGGCCGCGACCGTGCGAGCCGTGCGCGCCTACCAGCTGCTGCCCGAGGCAGTCGTGCCGACGATCGGTCACCTGCTGCCGGTCGCCGAGGTCGTGCTCGGCCTGCTGCTGCTCGTCGGCCTGCTCACGCGCGGCGCCGCTGTCGCCTCGACCCTCCTCATGCTGGCCTTCGTCATCGGCATCTCCGCAGCCTGGGCGCGCGGCCTGCAGATCGAGTGCGGCTGCTTCGGCGGCGGAGGTGCGGCCGGCCTCGACGCGGATCCCACCGCGGCGTACCCGTGGGACATCGCGCGCGACCTCGCCCTCGCAGCCGCCTCCGCGTGGCTCGTCGTACGACCGCGGACGCCGCTCGCCCTCGACTCCGTCCTCCTCGCCCCGCTCCCCCAGCCGGAAAGGCCCACCCGATGACCGACAAGCGCAGCCCCGCCGAGCGCGTCGCCCAGCTCCGTCTCGACGAGCAGACCGCCGCTCGCCGCCGCAACATCCTCGTCGTCGCGGCCGTCGTCGCGCTGGTCGTGGTCGTCACCGTCGTCGGCCTCGTCGTACAGGGCAGGCGTGACAGCACGGGAGGCCCGGTGTCGATGACGCCGACGGGCGTCACCTCCGACTACGGCGTGGTGCTCGGCGCGAAGGACGCACCGCACAAGGTCGTCGTGTACGAGGACTTCCAGTGCCCGATCTGCAACGAGTTCGAGAAGGCCACGTCGGAGAAGGTCCAGGCCGCGATCAAGGCAGGGAAGATCTCGGTGGAGTACCGCATGGTCTCCTTCCTCGACCGCGTCTCGAAGAACGCCTACTCCTCGCGCGCCGCCAACGCCTCGCTGGCCGTGCTCCACGTGGCGGGGCCGGCGGCGTTCCAGAAGTTCCACACGATGCTCTTCGAGAACCAGCCGGCCGAGGGCACGGCCGGCCCCGACAACGCCGAGCTGGTCGACGACGCGGTCAGGGCCGGGGCCGACCGGGGCGAGGTCGAGAAGCTCATCGACGACGGCGCGTACGACGAGTGGGTCGCCAACGCCACCGACGCGATGTCGCAGCACGGCGTCAACGGCACCCCGAGCGTCAGCGTCGACGGCGTGATGGCGAAGAGCCCGGCCGAGGGCCTGGACGCCCTGCTGAAGGTGGTCTGAGCGCCCCCGGCAGGATTCGAACCCGCAACCCGCGAGGTAGAAACTCGCTGCGCTATCCAGTTGCGCCACGGAGGCTTGCGCGGCCAAGTATGTCAGCGAGCCGGCGCGCCGCGACGCACGACGAGGGCTCCGGATCCATCAGGATCCGGAGCCCTCGCTGCGTCGTCAGACCGGTCAGCCGGCCGGGATGTGGCCGAAGCGACCCTTCTGGAAGTCCTCGTAGGCCTGCATGACCTCGGCCTTGGTGTTCATCACGAACGGGCCGGCCCACGCGACCTGCTCACGGATCGGCTCGCCGCCGAGGACGATCACCTCGAGCTTCGGGTGGCGCGACTCCTGCTGCGCGTCGGCAGCGACGGTCAGGAAGTCACCCGGGCCGAAGACCGCGGTCTGGCCGGCACGGATCGGGCGGCCGTCGACGCCGACCGTGCCCTTGCCCGACAGGACGTAGACGAGGGCGTTGTACTCGACCGTCCACGGCAGCTCCAGGCGCGCGCCCGGCTCGACGCTCGCGTGGACCATCGTCATCGGCGAGTGGGTCGAGCCCGGGCCCTTGTTGCCGCCGACCTCGCCGGCGATGACCCGGACCAGGGCGCCGGCGTCGGGAGACGTGAGCAGCTTGACCTCACCGGAGTGGATGTCCTGGTACTTCGGCTGCATGAGCTTGTCGGACTTCGGCAGGTTCACCCACAGCTGGACACCGTGGAAGAGGCCGCCGGCCTGGACCAGCCACTCCGGCGGGGTCTCGATGTGGAGGATGCCCGCGCCGGCCGTCATCCACTGGGTGTCGCCGTTGGTGATGGTGCCGCCGCCACCGTGGTTGTCGGTGTGCTCGAAGACGCCGTCGATCATGTAGGTCACGGTCTCGAAGCCGCGGTGCGGGTGCCACGGCGTGCCCTTCGGCTCGCCCGGCGCATAGTCGACCTCACCCATCTGGTCCATCATCAGGAACGGGTCGAGGTGCTTGTGGTCGATGCCGGCGAAGGCGCGACGCACCGGGAAGCCCTCCCCCTCGTAGCCGGTCGGCGCCGTGGTGATCTGGAGTACGCCGCGCGGCTGGTCGCCCAGCCCCGGCGCCTTCACGCGGTCCAGGACGGTCAGGTCGTCAACAGTCACAGCAGGCATCGGGTCCTCCTTGAGGGGTGTGGTGCGATCACCTGCCTCAACGTTAGATGACACATCACCTATTCCGCAAGGGGGGGTCTTCCGCGCGCTGATCGAGGAGGTCCTCTTTGGATGGAGCCGCCCGCTCCCGACAGCGGGCCAGCACTGACCGCAGCGACCGGCAGTGGCCGGCGGTGACCGGCCTCACGCCCCGATATGTGGAACAGGCCGTACCGCACAACCTACGGTAGACCGGTCAGTCTACTGCTGGCCCTCGCGTGCATCTCGGGAGCGCTGGGCAGCACGAGAAGGGCTCGTCCGCGACGAGCGTCTCTCCTCCAGAAAGGTCTCGTCATGGACCACGCCCCCGGACCCGTGATCGCCCGACTCGCCTCGTTCGCGGTCAGGCGCTCCGTCTTCGTCGTCCTCGCCTGGCTCGGGCTCGCGATCGCGCTGAACCTCGCGATCCCGCAGCTCGAGTCCGTCGTCGCCAAGGACTCGACGCCGATCCTGCCGGCCGACTCCCCCTCCGCCGTGGCACTGCACCGCATGGACCGCGAGTTCGGCAACGGCCGCAGCACGAGCTACGTCTTCGTGGTCGCCGAGCGCCCGTCGGGGCTGACCCAGGCGGACAGGGCGTGGATGCGTGGCCTGGTCCCCCGGCTCCGGCAGGACAGGGACAACGTCACCTTCGTCCAGGACGTGGCGTCGCGCCCTGACCTGCTGAAGGCGCTCACCAGCACCGACGGCAAGGCGGCGTACCTCCAGGTCGGCCTTCCCGGCGCTACCGGCGCCCCCACCGCCATCGAGCAGATCGAGTCGGTGCGCGCCATCGTCGACAGCGACCGGCCCGAGGGCCTGAACGCCGCCGTGTCGGGGCCGGCAGCCACGATCGCCGACATGGAGGTGGCGGTCGAGAAGAGCATCCTCCTCATCACGGCGGCGACCATCGCCCTGATCGCCCTCCTGCTGATGCTGATCTACCGCTCCGTCGTGGTCACCGCCCTGATCCTCGGGTCGATCGGCCTCGCCCTCGCCGTCGCCCGGGCGATGAGCGCCTGGATGGGCCTGCACGTCTTCGCGGTGTCGACCTTCACCGGGTCGTTCCTCACCGCCGTCGTCCTCGGCGCCTCCACCGACTACGCGGTCTTCCTCGTCAGCCGGTACCACGAGCTGCGCCGCAGCGGCGTCGACACCGACACCGCCGTCCGCGAGGCAGCCGGCCGGGTCTCGGGTGTGATCATCGGATCCGCACTCACGGTGGTCGTCGCCAACGCCGCGATGCTCGTGTGCCACGTCGGCATCTACAAGACCACGGGCCCCGCCATCGCCGTCAGCATCGTCACCACCCTGGCGATGGCGCTCACCTTCACGCCGGCCCTGGTCACGCTCGCCGCACGGCGCGGACTGATCGAGCCCAAGCCGGTCTCGGCCGCGCGCGCCGGTCGGTGGCCGGCCGTCGCGGCGTACGTCTGCTCCCGTCCCGCACGGGTGCTCGCGCTCGGACTCGTCCCACTGCTCGCGCTGGCGGCGCTGTACCCCCTCCTCCAGCTCAGCTTCGACGAGCGCGGCGTGCAGCCCGACGACACCGACAGCAACCGCGGCTACGCCCTCCTCGCGCAGCACTTCCCGCTGAACGAGGTCCTGCCCGACTACGTCCTCATCCACAGCGAACGCGACCTGCGCGACGCCCGCAGCCTGGCGGCGATCGAGCACGTCGCGCGCGCGATCGAGCAGACCCCCGGCGTGGTCGGCGTGCGGGGCATCACCCGACCCCTCGGTACGCCCATCAAGGAGGCCTCGGTCGGGTACGTCGCCGGCGTCGTCGGCGACCGCCTCGGATCCGCCAAGGACGAGCTCGCCAGCAAGTCCGGAGGTGTCGCCGACCTGCGCGACGGTTCCGCGCGACTGGAGTCCGGCGCGGCCCGGCTGTCGGACGGCGCCGACCGGGTGGCCGACGGCAGCGGCCAGGCGGTCACCGGCTCGGGCCGCCTGCTCGACGGCGCCGAGGAGCTCCGCGCAGGCCTCGACCGGCTGGCCGCCGGAGCAGACGACGCCGCCTCGGGCAGCGATCGGCTCCGGGCCGGCGCGGCACGGCTCGCGGACGAGCTGGAAGCCGGCCAGGCCCGCGCCCAGTACGCCGTCGACGGCCTCGGGACGGCCTACACGGCGCTGAAGTCGAGCGTCGGGTGCAGCCTCGACCCGATCTGCGCTCGCGCGCGGACCGGCATCCGCCAGGTCTACGAGGGTGAGCGCGACGAGCTGATCCCCGGCATGCGCGACGCTGCTGCTGGCGCGCGCCGCATCGCCGACGGCAGCATCACCCTCGCCGACGGACTGGCCAGGATCGACGCCGGCCTCCAGCGGGCCCGAGGCGGCGCCGCCGAGCTGACCGACGGGGGCCGGCTCCTGCACTCACGCCTCGGCGACCTCGCCGCCGGCGCAGCGAAGGTGGCAGACGGGGCGGGGAAGGTCGCGGCCGGCTCCGGCCGCGTCGCGGGCGGCACCGACCAGATGGCCACCTCCCTGAAGGAGCTGCAGTCCGGACTCGTCACGGCCTCGACGGCGCTCAAGGAGGCGGGCGCCGCCTCCAAGGACCCGGCGATCGGCGGCTTCTACCTGCCGTCGGCCAACCTCGCCGACCCGCGCCTCGCCACCGCGAACGGGCTCTTCCTCTCCGCGGACGGCCACACCGCCCGGCTCGTCGTCCTCGGTGCGACCGACACGTTCAAGCACGCAGCGAGCCAGCGGGCGGGGAGGATCGCAGGGACGGCGGAGAACGCTCTTCGCGGGACAGCCCTCGATGGTGCAGACGTGGACGTGACCGGCCTCGCCACGATCAACAGCGACCTCGACGGCATCTCGACGCACGAGTTCTACCTGGTGGCCGGCCTGGCCCTCCTGGCGGTGCTGCTGATCCTGGTCGTCCTCCTGCGCAGCATCCTCGCTCCCCTGTTCCTGCTCGCGGCCGTGTGCCTCTCCTATGCGGCGGCGATCGGTCTGGGCGTCCTGGTGTGGCAGCTCCTGATGGGGCGCCCGCTCGACTGGAGCGTCCCGGCGATCGCGTTCATCCTGCTGGTCGCGGTCGGCGCGGACTACAACCTGCTCCTGATGAAGCGGATGCTGGAGGACTCCCCCGACGGCTCGCCCTCCGGCATCGCGCGGGCAGTGGCGGCAACCGGCGGGGTCATCACCTCCGCCGGCCTCCTCTTCGCGGCGAGCATGTTCGCGATGATGTCCGGCAGCGTCCTGACGCTCGCCCAGATCGGCTTCACGATCGGCATGGGCCTGCTGCTCGACACCTTCGTCGTACGCACGCTGGTCATCCCGTCCGTCGCGACGCTGCTCGGCCCGCGGATCTGGTGGCCGCGCAGCGTCGGCTGACGACGCGGGACGACAGACACCAGCCGCCGGGGTCAGGCGCCCGGCGCCCCGGCGGCTGGTCCGGCTCCGGGCCGGAGATCCGCCACCGGCACACCGAGGCGGGTCACCAGAATGTAGTCACCGACGAGGTCACCCAGGAGGGCGCCGCCCTCGAGGTCGCTCGACACGTGCCCGGCCATGTAGAGGCGCGAGTAGTCGATCTCGTCCTCCCACCAGCGGAGCTGGCCCAGCGCGTGCGGCTGGAGGTACGCCAGGAGCGTGCGCGAGGCGGCTGCGGCAGACGCGTGGCGCGAGGGATACGAGCACGGGCACGTCTGGCCGGGCACGATCTTGTGGTCCGGACGCAGCGCCGGCTCGAGGACGTACGGCGCGGGGACACCGAAGTGGGCGCCGAGGCTGTCCGCGAGGGTCTTGGCGATCTTCAGTGCCGCCTTCTCGGCGGCCTTGCGGTCCTCGCCCTGCTTCGCCGGGAGCCATTCGGCCTGGTCGTGGACGAGGAGCTTCCACACGTCCTTCTTCCCGTGGACCTCCAGCCAGCTCGCTGCGGCCACGCCCCTCGGCGTACGCGACCGGTCGAGGCGCTCGACCTCGGCGATCTCCTTCTGACGGTCGGCGGGCGGGGCAGGGAACACCTGCGCGACCCAGGCCTCGAACGCCGCGTCGTCGGTGCTCGAGCCGTGGGCCTTCCACCACTGCTGCATGAGGGCGGCAGACCTGGCGGACTCCGGCTCGACGAGGGCATCGACGCGGGCCACCGTGGCGTCGGGGAAGAGCGTCGGCTCCGGGTCCGAGGCGATCCGGTCCTTGGCCGACGATCCACCGAGGACGAGGGGAGCCACCCCGGCAACGACGATCGCGAGGCACGCGACGGCGATCACGAAGAGGTAGCGCGGACGAGGAAGCGTCATGCGGAAGGTCCTTCGAGATGGAGCGCGACCCCGACGAGGCGGCGGAAGTCGTTCGCAGGGATGGAGGCATCGAGCAGGGCAGCGGTCGCGGCGTACTTGCTGAAGGAGCGGGGCCGCTGGCCGAGCTCACGGAGCACGGCGTCGGCGAGCGATCCCGACGACGGTGACTTGGTCTCGACCAGGACGTGGCCCGCATCGAGCCGCACGCGCCCGCCGCTGCGGCCGGTGGCGACGAGCTGGCTGTCGATCGTCAGCCGGCTCCGCCCGTCCAGGTCGACCAGCGTGGCCCGTCGGTAGGTCATGTCGACCGAGGCCTGCAGCGCACCGGGATGCGGGACGGCGGCATCGTCCAGCGCATCCGCGAGGAACGCCGCCTCGGGCGCGCCGAAGGCACCGAACCGCTCCGCCTCGACGGTCGACTGGACCTTGACCGTCCCGCCACGGCGGTCCTTCGTCTTCACCTCGAAGCGGCACAGGCCGTCCTCGACGTAGAGGCGGCTGCGCGCCTTGAAGCGGCGCCGCCGACGCTGGATGTGCTCGCGCACGCAGAGCAGGTCCTCCGTGTCGAGGTACCGGGTCCGGTACGTCGTGGCCGTGCGGCCGTTGACCGCCAGCACGTGGTGGCTGCCGGCCAGGAGGCCGACCAGCTCGCGCGCGGTCTCGCGGCGCACGACGTACTTGCGGTCCGTGCGCTCCAGGAGGGCCGCGCGGTCGAGGACGGCCTCGAGACCGATGCGCCGGTGACCGGCGAGCCCGAGCGGGTCGTCAAGCACGGTCGTCCTCCTGGACCCTGTCGCTGCGGAGGTCCTCGGGAGTCCAGGCCTCGTGCGGGTCGAGGGTGTAGCGGACCAGCACGCGACTGGTGTCGCGGACGTGGTCGACGTCCTCGATGGCCACGTGGACCACGCGTCCCGGTAGCTGCGCCATGGCCGCCTCCCGGACCTGCGCCGGGTCGAGGTACGCACGGTCGAGCGTGATCCGCATGACCTGGGTGTGCGGGCGGGAGCGCGACTCGTCGGCGATCGCGAGCACGCCGACCAGCAGGACGTCGGCCGCGACGACAACGCTCAGGGGTGCCGCGACCAGGCCGTTGACCAGGCCGAGCACGAGGGCCACGAACGTGTACGCCATGTCCTGCAGCGTGAACGCCTCCGACCGCAAGCGGACGAGGCTGAGCAGGCCGAACAGGCCGAACCCGACGCCGGCCGGGATGTGCTCGCCGGCGATCACGACGACCGTGGCGAAGAGGCCGAGGTTGAGCGCCGCGAAGACCAGCGGCATCTCCGGTGCCGCCACCCGGCGCCTGTAGAGCAGGCCGGTCGCGACCAGCAGGCTGAGCAGGTCTGCCCCGAGGCGGGGCGCGATCGTGAGCAGCACGTCGAGATGCATGAGCCGACGATAGGAAACGCACCATGAACGAACGGTGAACGCCCGTGCCGTCGACCAAGGGCTTCCTACTTGAAGACTCAACAAGATGAACAGGTTTTCAAGTCGAGGTAATCTGGCTGCGTCCCGATGGTCACCGCAGAGGAGAGGAGTACCCGATGGCCTGGTTCCTGCGCGTCCACGAGCTCCATGACGGCACGTTCGAGTGCCGCCGCGGCCGCGAGCACGTCGATGGTCACGGCGACGCCGACGCGGCCGTCGCCCACATGCTCGACCTCGCCGACGACCTCGGCCTCGCCATCGTGTTCATGCACCGCCTCGACGGCACGGTGTCCGAGCTGGCCCGGGTCGGCACGGTCGGCCAGCACGGGGAGCCGAGCGCCTCGTGACGCGCGCTCCCGGACGGTGACCGGACCCGAACGGCGCCGGGGACGACCGGGGCCACAGCTGAGCAGGGCACCGGAAATGACTGAGGGCCTGACCGCATTTCTGCTGGTCAGGCCCTCATCTTGTACGCCATCAGGGACTCGAACCCCGAACCCGCTGATTAAGAGTCAGCTGCTCTGCCAATTGAGCTAATGGCGCGCGCTTGAAGCGAGGTAAACGTTAGCAGCGAACGAGCGAAGGGTGAAATCGGGGTCGCGTTGCCTGCGTCACGGAGGCCCTCGCCACGCCCCAGACACCTTCCCCACGCCCCCGGCCCGAGCCCTACGATCACCGTCATGAAGAACGTCGAAGGCAAGATCGTCCTCATCACCGGCGCCGCGATGGGCATGGGCAAGCTGTACGCCGAGCGCGCGGTCGCCGAGGGCGCCCTCGCGGTGGTCCTGTGGGACATCAACCGCACCGCGCTCGCCGAGACCGTGGACCAGCTCAAGCAGGCGGCGGGCGCGACCGAGGTGCACAGCTACCTCGTCGACGTCTCCGACCGCCACGCGATCGAGGCCAACGCGGCCCTCGTGCTCGACCAGGTCGGCGTTCCGGACGTGCTGATCAACAACGCGGGCGTGGTCCGCGGCAACAAGTACTTCTGGGAGACCGACAGCGTCGCCGACACCGAGTTCACGATGAAGATCAACACGCTCGCGCCGATGTTCATCACGCGGGCCTTCCTCCCCGCGATGATCGAGGGGGGCAAGGAGGGCCGCCTGGTCAACGTGGCCAGCTCGGCCGGCTTCGTCGGCAACCCGCGCATGGCGGCCTACGCGGCGTCCAAGTGGGGAGCGATCGGCTTCTCCGACTCCGTGCGACTCGAGCTCGAGCAGGCGGGCCACAAGCAGCTCAAGGTCACGACCGTCTGCCCCTACTACGTGAAGACCGGCATGTTCGACGGCGCGAAGTCGGGCCTCCTGGTCCCGCTGCTCGAGCCCGACCACGTCGTCAACGAGGTGTGGAAGGCGATGCGCAAGGGCACGCCGTTCGTCGTCCTGCCCAAGACCGTCCTGGTCAACGAGGCGCTCAAGGGCCTGCTGCCCACGGGCCTGCGCGACCTCGTCGTCGGCAAGATCGTCGGCATCCACAAGACGATGGACGACTTCAAGGGCCGCCAGGACTGACCCGCTCCCGACAGCGCGAACGCCGCGTCCCACAGGGGCGCGGCGTTCGTCGTCCCGTCAGAGGTAGAGGCCCGTCTCCGCCTCGCCGAGCCGGTCCGCGGCGACGGCGTGCACGTCCTTCTCGCGGAGCACGACGTAGACCTCGCCGTGGACCTCGACCTCGGCCTTGTCCTCGGGATCGAAGAGCACCCGGTCGCCCGCCTCCACGGCGCGCGCCTGCGGACCGACCGCGGTCACCCGCGACCAGACCAGGCGCCTGCCGCCCATCGCAGCAGTGGCCGGGATGACGATGCCGCCGGAGGAACGCCGCTCCCCCGCGTCGCGGTCGAGCTCGACCAGGATCCGGTCGTGGAGCATCTTGACCGGCGTCTTGTCACCGGCCGGGGTCACGCGAGGGGTCAACGGCGCGAGATCTTGCGGATCACCACGAACGCAGCGACCACACTCGCGACGCCACCGACGACCTTGAGGATGTTGTCGGTGCGCGGGGCGCCGGTCTCCAGGTCGACGAAGGTCGCCTTCACCGCCGTCGCCTGCCGGTTCGCGATCGTCTTCGGGTGGGCCCGGTAGACGAGCTGGTCGATGGTGCCGGCGAGGCGCTCACGGGTCGCCTCGATCTCCTGCTCGATCTCGCGCATGTTGGTCACGAGGGGGAGGTTACTACGCGACACCTTCGTCGGAGGTCCGGGACGAGGGCTGCGCGGCGACGGCGGCCACCGCCTCGCGGAGGGCCTGGACGAAGACCTCCTCGCCGAAGCGGTCCGCGTGGGCGCGGATCGCGTCCGCGTCCCAGTCGGTCGCGTCCATCTCGGCCAGCCCGGACCGGACCGCCTCCGGGGTCGGCTGGTCGACGAAGACCGCGCTCACGCCCTCCACCTGCGTCTCGAGGAAGCCGCCCCAGCGCAGCACGACGCTCGGGCGACCGAACGACGCCGCCTCCAGCGGGGTGAGCCCGAAGTCCTCGTAGCTGATCGCGATCAGCGCCGTACAGCCGCGGTACAGCCAGGCCAGCTGCCCGTCCGAGATGTTCTGCAGGAAGAGGACGTTGTCACCGGCCAGCTCGTGCAGCGCCTCCTCCTCCGGGCCACGACCGACGACGACGAGGCGGCGCTGCGGCTCGTCGGCGTACGCGGCGACGACGGAGCGGACGTTCTTGTAGGGCAGCAGACGAGAGACGCAGAGCTCGTACGGCGCCCCACCGAGCCAGCCCTCCACGTCCGCCATCGGCTCGGAGGCATGGCTGCGCGTGTCCGGCCAGGGAGCGGGCAGCACCGTCGAGCTGATCCCGTACGCCGCCTGGATCCGGTCCTGGACCAGGTTGGAGATCGCGATGTACGCCGACGCCTCGCGCGCCGCCCGTCGGTCCCAGATCTTCAGGAACGGACGCAGCACGAAGAGGATCAGCGACTCCAGGAAGCCCGGGTGGTCACCGAGGTAGCGCGAGGACTGGTGCAGCCAGCGCGCCGGCGTGTAGCAGTAGACGAGCTTGCGGCCGCGGGTGCGCACGCCGTGGGCCCAGCCACTGCTGCTGACCAGCACCACGTCGGCGTCGATGTCGAGCGACGACGCAGCGAAGGGCAGCAGGGGCAGCGCGGCACGGTGGTTCCGGCGGAAGAAGCGCCAGCGGTTGAGCCACGAGGTGCGCACGTCGAGGTCGGCGTACTCGGGGAAGGTCTCGGCCCGGTCGTAGAGCGTCGTGTGGATCGTCGCCGCAGGGAAGGCGCGTGCCATCGCCAGCACGACGCGCTCAGCGCCGCCGCGCTGCGTCAGGTAGTCGTGGGCGATCGCCACCTTGAGCGGGGCACCCGAGTTCGTCACGGGGGCGAGGCTAGCGGCTTCCCTGTTGGAAACAGTCGCTTTCCGTCTTGTGGTCGTCAACGACGCCCCGACCAGTCCATCGCCGGCTTCTCCACGAGGCGGTACGTGAGGGTGCCGAGCAGGATCGAGCCCGTCGCGACGAGGACCGGGGCCCAGACCATGGTGAGGGCGTCGTCACCTCCGACGAGCGGGACGTGGGCATCGAGTCGGGAGACCAGCAGGAGCACCGGGTAGTGCCACAGGTACGCGCTCAACGAGATGGTCCCGACGTGCTCGAGCGGCCTGGCGCTGAAGACTCGTACGATCCCTGACGACGTGCGCCGGGCGGTCGGCTCCACGAGCACGAGCAGCATCACGCCGGCCGTCAGCCCCATGGCCGCGGTCACGAACCAGGGGTGCCGGTCCGCCGACCACAGGGTGAGCACTCCCCCGACCGCCGCGACCGGGGTGCCTACGAGGAAGAGCCGACGCCGGGTGAGCCAGGCGAGGTGCCCCCGCTCCATCCAGACGAAGACCACCGCGACCAGCATGCCGACGCCGAAGTTGTCCGCGATGGCGAGCAGGCTGCGGGTCAGCACCGCGATGCCGTTGGGACCGAACTCGGCCGTCAGCGCCGACATGCCCGGCGTGTGGCGCCACCACTCCTCCCCCACCAGCCGGGCGACGAGGCCGACCGCCACGAAGAGCAGGCCCGGGAGCGTCGCGAGCCAGAACGCCCGCCGGCGGAACCCGCCACCCCACCGGACCAGCGGCAGCAGGAGCAGCGGCAGCAGCGCGTAGAAGCAGAGCTCCGACGTCAGCGACCACGACGGGTTGATGCCGGTCTGGATCGTGGCCGGGAAGAACGTGTGGACCAGCGTGAGGTTCGCGAGCAGGTCGACCGGATCGGTCATCATGCCCGCGCCCGCGGCGCTCGCCTCACGGCCGACCACGACGGCGTTGCCCAGGTAGACCGACTGCAGGACGAAGGAGCTCAGCAGGAAGATCACGACATAGCCGGGAAAGACCCGCGCCACCCGCCGCAGCGCGAACCGGCGTACGTCGGTGCGACGCTCGCCGCGCGCGATGTCGCGGATGAACGGCAGAGAGATCAGCAGGCCGGACATCGCGAAGAAGAGGACCAGGCCCAGCGCCATCGACTGCGCCAACCCGCCCGGGGTCGTGTCGGGCGCCCAGTGCATCCACGAGTGCGCGCTGATGACGCCGAGGCAGGCGAGGCCCCGGATGCCCTCCAGGCCGCCGAGGTAGTGGCCCGCGCGGGTCGGCGCCTGCACGGGGTCGGCCGCGGTCACGACGCCCCCTCGGGCTGCACCGCGGCCGGTTCGACGTCGTCATCCGTCACCGGTCGGCCGATCGAGAGCCCCACGAGCACCGAGAAGACGGCGGTGGCGGGGTGCTGGATGACCACGGGGAAGTCCAGCTGCAGCGCCACGAGGGCGAAGCCGGCGACGCCACAGGCCAGCACGGCGGCCTCGAAGCCTGCGCGCGCCTGCAGCCCGGCGCGGACGACCAGCACCAGCAGGATCAGCACCGCCACGGCACCGAGGATCACGCCGCCCCGGTAGACGGTGAGCAGCGGGGCGTTGGCGACGAAGTTGACCGTCTGGCCGATCGACTGCGAGCGGTACTCCGGACGGTCCCAGCCCAGTCCCCACAGCCAGTGGCCCTGCACGGAGGACGCGTAGTCGCTGAACGCCAGAGCACGCGCCTGCGAACCGGTGTCGTGCTCGCCGAAGGAGGAGAAGATCCGGGCCCGCAGCACCGGGGTCGCCAGCACCGCCAGCGCCGCTGCCACGCCGGTCCCCGCGAGCCACACCCGCTGCCGCCCACGCCCCAGGAGCACGACCAGGCCGAGCGCCACCACCACGGTGCCGAGCGCCGACCTGCTCAGCGTGAGCGCCAGGCCGGCGCCGATCACGGCGACGAGGACGACCCGCAGCCACCCCCGGTACGCCGCCACGGCGAGCAGCACGCCTGCCGCGAGGATCAGGCCCGCGATGTTCGGCTCGACGTACGTGCCGGTGAGGCGGAGCGTGTTGGACTCGACGCCCGGGACGTACTGCGCGTTGCCGCCGCCCGCGTGGTAGCCGATGACGGTCAGCCGGGCGAGGAAGTAGCCCAGCGGGTCGTAGCGCAGGAGCAGGACACCGGCGACCGCCGCGACCGCAGCGCCGGCGACCAGGGCACCGACCACGACCCGACGGGCCTCACGGGTCAGCAGGCGCATCGGCACGACGACCGACGTCGCGGCCAGCCACGAGACGTACTCGAGGACGGAGTCCGCACTCGGGCTGGTGACGAGGAAGGAGATGGCGGCGACGGCCGCGAAGATCCCGAGCAGGACCTCGGGATAGCCGATCGTGAACCGCACCCCGGGGAGGAAGGCGATCGCCACCCAGCTCCCCACGGCGAGCACGAGGATCAGTGGCGCCTCCGTGCCCGGCAGCTTGGCGTACGGGACCAGGCCGAGGACGAGCGCGAAGGCACCGAGCGTGACCCGCGGGTGGACCGTGGTCACCCAGGCGGCGACAAGCACCGCGAGTGCAGCGATGATGAGCAGCTGCACCGTCGGACCGCCCAGGGCCATGCCGAGCACGAGGACGGGTACGCCGACCACGATCGCGGCCAGGACGACCAGGTCACCGACGGACCGCGGACGCGCCGCAGCCAGGCCGCGCTGCAGGGAAGCCGTGCTCATGCGTCCAGCCAGTCCAGCACGGCGTCCCGACCCCTCCGGCCGGTCCACAGCGCCTCGTTGGTCGCGTGCAGGCGCGCACCCTCCCCGGCTGCCACGGAGGCGTCGCCGAGCAGGTCCCGACAGCGCGCGACGAAGCCGTCGTCCGGCACCGGGTCCAGCCCGAGCAGCGACTCGATCGAGCCCACGCCGGCCGGGCTCGTGACGACCGGGAGCCCGCGCGCGGCAGCCTCGAGCACCTTGACCCGCACACCGCCACCGACCGCCACGGGAGCCACCATGGCACGGCAGCCGGCGAGAAGGGGCGCGACGTCACGCACCTCGCCGTGGTCGACCACCCCCGGCAGCACGACCTTCGGCCCGTCGGGGCGTGGTCCCACCAGCCAGAGCTCGGCGCCCGGGATCCCGCGCGCGATCGAGGGCCACCAGGCCAGCATCCGGTCGACCGCCCGTGCGTTGGGCGGCCAGTGCCGGTTGCCGAGCAGCACCAGCCGCGGCGCCGACGCCGCGACGTCGACGGGAGGGGCCGGCGGGAGGGTCAGCGGCAGCCAGCGGGCGTCGATGCCCAGCGACCGCCTGGCCTCCATCTCGCTGGCGTCGTAGCCGGCGATCGCCCGCGCCGTACGTGCGATGCGCAGCTCGTCGCGCTCGATGCGTCGTGCCTCGATGCGCCCAGCGAGACCCCGTGACCGCCACACCGGCGCCTCGGAGACCTCCGTGGACACGAGCAGGCGTGCCGGATCTGCATCACGGGCCCGCAGGTACGGCTCGGCGAGGTAGGAGTGCACCGCGACGACCCGGTCCGCACCGGCCGCCTCCACCGCGTCGACCAGACCGTCGACGTCGAAGCGCTCGTGCACGAGGCTCCGTCGGTGCACCAGCGCGCGAGCCGCGGTCCGGGGCAGGGCCACCGGCGGCTTGGCGACACGGACCGTGTCCGGGTCCACGCGGTCGGGCTCCTCGCTGAGGCAGATCACCGAGGTCTCGTGCCGCTCGTCGGCGATCCTGCGCAGCAGCGTGAAGAGCGTGACGTCGCCGCCGCGTGCGAGCGCCGGGTCCTTGCCCAGCAGGAAGGCGATCCGGTGTCGCGGGCGCTCCGCAGAGGCGGGCACCACGGGCTCGACCCGGCTCACGCCACCGCGGGGCGGGCGGCGCGGCCGCCGTAGACGGCGTACGAGTAGGCGCCCGACATCACCATGTCCGCGACCAGGAACGCGATCGCCGCGCCCGGTCCTCCGAAGCCGCTCAGCAGCACGACCATCCCGACCTTGATCGTGATCGCCACCGCGGTGACGCTCAGGCGGAACCGGTCGCGGTGCTGGAGGACGAGGACGACGGTCGCCACGCTGCTGAGCGTGCGCAGGAAGCTCACCGGCGCGAGGATCGCGAACGTCAGCCAGAGCGAGGTCTCACCCTCGAAGAGGTACGCCGCGAGCGCGAACAACCCGAGCGCGGACGCCGTGGCCACGGACAGGAAGACCGCCGTGCGCAGCTGGGGGCCCCCGCTGATGTCGCCGTTCGACGCCCGCAGCGAGCCGTGGAAGGTCGTACCGAACGACTGGCCGAGGGCCGCCAGCGACCACACCAGCGTCGCGCCGAAGGAGTAGTAGCCCGCTCCGCCCATGTGGCCCAGCACGCCGAGGAGCAGCACCTCGCACTGCACGTACGCGACGCCGAGCGCCGACTCGGCCAGGATGACGAAGGACCGTGTGGTGATCTCCGGGAACGACGGCCGCGCGTGCACCATCGCCTGCAGGCCGAGGAGGACCGGCAGCGCCGTGCCGGTGAGGTAGAGCGCCGCACCGAGTCGCAGGTCGGGCTGCTGGGCCAGCAGCAGGTAGGTGCTGCCCAGCAGCATGCCGAGCACCTGGCGGATCGCGTCGGCACGCTGGGCACGGTCGGGCTGGCCGTCGCGGATGAGGGAGCTGCGTGAAGCCTGGAAGGCGACGTCACTGCCCGCCTTGATCACGGCGAAACCGGCGATGATCGAGAAGGGCCACGCGATGACGCCGAGCACGATCAGCGCGAAGCCGAAGATCGCGCGGGTGGTCCGCTCGCGGAGGAAGACCTCACGGGCGACGCGCGGGCCACGCGTCGTGAAGTAGCTGTCGAGGGGAACGCCGAGCAAGGAGCCTGCCGCGAACGCCATCGCGTAGAGCCCGTACGCCTGGATGCCGAAGGTGTGGGTGATCAGCAGCGCCCACACGAAGACCAGGGCACGCGAGGAGTACATCCAGCCCGAGGCCTTCAGCGTCGTGATGACGCGGCTCGCCCCTTCGGGCGCCGGCGACTCCAGGGGTGGCTGCACCTTGGTCCCGATGTTCACGCCGACTCCGGGTCACGCAGCAGGTGGCGTGCGGTCACCGCACCCACACCGACGAACGCACCCAGCAGCAGGCCTGCCAGCAGGTCGACCGGGACGTCCGGCGACGACGGGCTCTTCGCGACGACCGCGCGACCGACGACGACGCCGCGGACGCCGGGCTCCTTGTCGGAGGCCCCGGAGTTCTCGACACCGACAACCGCGCCGATCAGCTGCGTCGACACGGAGTCGGCGATCCTGGCGGCCTCCCGCTTGTCCGTCGACTCCGCCGTCACGCCGATCAGCGTGTCGATCTGGCTCGTCTCGACAGAGATCTGCTTGGCCAGCTCGGCCGGCGTGGTGTCGAGGTCGAGCTCGTCGATCACCTTGTCGAGGACGGCGGGCGTGGTCGCGAGACCCTTGTAGGTCTGCATGCGCGACTGGACGTAGTTGCCGGCGTAGGCGAGGTCCTGTCCGGTGTCGACCTGGGACGCGCTGAACAGGATCCGGGCGGTCGAGGTGTAGCGCGAGGTGCCGAAGAGGGCGACGGCACCGGCCGCCGCGAGGCCGAGGACGATGGCGAGCAGGATCAGGACCCAGTTACGGAGCAGTACGCCCACGTACGTGCGCAGGTCCACGCTCCACCTCCTCCTCATGTGGCCCGCTGGCGCGGGCACGCATCCCCGCTGCGGACGCTACCGCACGGTCATGCTCGTGTGACGGCGCCGTGCGGTACCCGTGACGCAGTTCGGCCACGCCGCAGTTCCCGCTACCGTTCCGACCATGACCGCGACCCGACTCCAGCCCGGCGATACCGCTCCCGACTTCACCCTCCCGACGGACGACGGCAGCACCGTCACCCTGTCGGACCTGCGGGGACGCAAGGTCATCGTCTACTTCTACCCGGCGGCGATGACCCCGGGCTGCACCAAGCAGGCGTGCGACTTCAGCGACAACATCGCCTCGCTGCGCGGTGCCGGCTACGAGGTCATCGGCGTCTCGAAGGACAAGGTCGAGAAGCTCGCGAAGTTCCGCGAGCGCGACCACCTGACCATCACGCTCGCCTCCGACACCGACCTCGCGGTGCACCGGGCCTACGCGGCGTACGGCGAGAAGAAGCTCTACGGCAAGGTCGTCGAGGGTGTCATCCGTTCGACGATCGTCGTCGACGAGGAGGGCACCGTCGTCGTCGCGCAGTACAACGTGAAGGCCACCGGCCACGTCGCCAAGCTCCGGCGCGACCTGGGCCTCGACGCCTGAGCACTGTCCCTAGACTGACGGCTGCGCGCCCGTAGCCCAACGGCAGAGGCAACGGCTTTAGGTGCCGTCCAGTGTGAGTTCGAATCTCACCGGGCGCACGTGATCTCGACGGAGGCTCCTTGTCACGGGCTGCCAAGGAGCTTCCGTCGGCCGGCTGTCAGCCCTGCGACTCCTCACGGAGCCGCGGCTCGGTGCGGTTCTCCGGCCGGAAGCCGCGCTTGTCGGCGTAGAAGGCGCGCACCACGTCCATGTCGGCGACGACGTCCCCGGACGGGACGAACGTCGACCCCATCCCCATCGTGCGCGTGGGGCCGTCGACGAAGCCCATCGAGACCGGGAGCCCGGTCTGCTGCGCGATCCGCAGGAAGCCCGGCTTCCAGAACTCCCCCTTCGACCGGGTCCCCTCGGCCGCGATGCAGAGCAGGAACGAGTCGTCGGCCCCGGCCAGCATCGCGCGGATCGCGTCGCCCGGGTTGGCCCGGTCGAGCGGGATGCCGCCCAGGGCTCGCAGCACCGGGCCGAGCGGGCCTCGGAAGAAGGACTCCTTCACCAGCACCTGGGGCTGGACGCCACTGCTCCACGCGATGGCGAGCATCGCGATGAAGTCCCAGTTGGAGGTGTGCGGGGCGCCGACGAGGATGCCGCGCTGCGGCACGCTCCCGACGAGCTTCCAGCGGGTGACCCGGAGCAGCGTGCGGGCGAGACGGGTGCGGAGGAACAACGGGGACTCCCGGGGTCAGAGGAGGGACACGCGGCCGGCCTCGACCTGCCAGCGCTCGTCGAGACGGACGTTGTCGAGCAGCCGACGGTCGTGGGTGACCAGCAGCAGGGCCCCGTCGTAGGCGTCCAGGGCCTCCTCGAGCTGCTCGATGGCGGGCAGGTCGAGGTGGTTGGTCGGCTCGTCGAGCACGAGGAGGTTCACGCCCCGCGCCTGCAGCAGCGCCATCGCGGCCCGTGTCCGCTCCCCCGCCGAGAGCCGGCCGACCAGCGACTCGACCTGCGCGGCCTTGAGACCGAACTTGGCCAGCAGGGTGCGGATGTCCGCGGGCGTCATCTCCGGCAGGACCGCCTCGACGGCGGCTCCGAGCGGACGGGACTCGTCGAGGCCGCTACGGGCCTGGTCGATCTCGCCGACGGCGACACTCGCTCCCCGTGATGCCGTCCCCGTCGTCGGCGCGAGCCGACCCAGCAGCAGCTGGAGCAACGTCGACTTGCCCGCACCGTTGGGGCCCACGATGCCGATCCGGTCGCGGGCGTTGACCTGGAGCGAGACCGGTCCCAGCGTGTAGTCGCCGAAGGAGATCGCTGCGTCGTTGAGGGTCGCGACCACGGCCGACGAGCGCGGCGCAGCCGCGATGGAGAACTGGAGCTGCCACTCCTTGCGCGGCTCCTCGACCTCCTCGAGGCGCGCGATCCGCGACTCCATCTGGCGCACCTTCTGCGCCTGCTTCTCCGACGACTCCGACTGCGCCTTGCGCCGGACCTTGTCGTTGTCGGGACTCTTCTTCATCGCGTTGCGGACGCCCTGCGAGCTCCACTCGCGCTGCACCCGCGCCCGGGCCACGAGGTCGGCCTTCTTGTCGGCGAACTCCTCGTACGCCTCACGCGCGTGCCTCCGCGCGATGGCCCGCTCCTCGAGGAACGCGTCGTAGCCGCCGTCGTAGACGGCGACCTTGTGCTGCGCGAGGTCGAGCTCCACGATGCGGGTGACGCAGCGGGCGAGGAACTCACGGTCGTGCGAGACGAGTACGACGCCCTGCCGCAGCCCCGTCACGAACCCCTCGAGCCGCTCGAGTCCGGCCAGGTCGAGGTCGTTGGTCGGCTCGTCGAGGAGGACGACGTCGAAGCGGCTCAGCAGCAGCGCGGCCAGCGCCGCGCGGGCGGCCTGCCCGCCCGAGAGCGAGGTCATCAGGGCATCGGCGCTCACCTCGAGCCCGAGCTCGGCCAGCACCGCGGGCACGCGGTCCTCGAGGTCGGGCGCGCCGGTGGCGATCCAGTGGTCGAAGGCGGCGGCGTAGGCGTCGTCGGCGCCGGGCTCGCCGGATCCGAGTGCCTCGGCGGTGGCCTCCATCGCGGCGGTCGCCTGGGCGCACCCGGTGCGGCGCGCGAGGTAGGCCAGGACGGTCTCGCCCTCGAGCCGCTCGTGCTCCTGCGGCAGCCATCCGACGAACGCGTCGTTGGGCGCGGTCGAGACGGTGCCGCCGAGCGGCTCGTCGACGCCGGCGAGGAGCCGGAGGAGCGTCGACTTGCCCGCCCCGTTGGCACCGACGACGCCGACGACGTCACCCGGCGCGACCGTCAGGGAGAGCCCCTCGAAGAGCGTGCGGTGGGCGTGACCGCCTGCGAGGTCCTTGACGACGAGGGTGGCGCTCACAGCACCGACTTCACAGGCCGGCCAGCACGTCGACGACGAGGGGCGCGATCGCCCGCAGGGCGTGGCCGCGGTGCGAGATCGCGTCCTTCTCCTCCGGGGTCAGCTCGGCCGAGGTCACGTCGTGGCCGTCCGGCACGAAGAGCACGTCGTAGCCGAAGCCACCCGTGCCACTCAGCGACCGCGCGACGCGACCGTGCATCTCGCCGGTGACGACCTCCTCGGCCACTCCCCCGTCGCCGACCGGGTAGGCGAAGGCGAGGGCGCACGCGAAGTGGGCACCGCGACGCTCGTCGGGCACGTCGGCGAGCTGGTCGAGGAGGAGGGCGTTGTTGCGCTCGTCCGACTTCGGCTGCCCGGACCACCGGGCCGACAGCACGCCGGGCATCCCGTTGAGCGCGTCCACGCAGATGCCCGAGTCGTCGGCGAGCGACGGCAGGCCGGTGGCCAGCACGCCGGCACGGGCCTTCACCAGGGCGTTGCCCTCGAAGGTCGGTGCGTCCTCCACCGGCTCGTCGTAGGGAGCGACGTCGTCGAGCCCGAGCACCTCGATGCCCGCGACGAGCGGCGCGAGGATGCGCCGCAGCTCGCCGAGCTTCTTGGCGTTGCGGGTGGCCAGGAAGACCTGGGGAGCCGCGTCGACGGGGTCAGGCACCGAGCGCGGCCTTCTGCAGCGCGGTGAGGTCGGCACAGCCCTTCTCGCCGAGGGCGAGCAGCGCATCGAGCTCCGCGCGGTCGAAGGCGACGCCCTCGGCCGTGCCCTGCACCTCGACGAACCTGCCGTCACCGGTCATCACGATGTTCATGTCGGTCTCGGCGCGGACGTCCTCCTCGTAGGGGAGGTCGAGGCGCGGCACGCCGTCGATGATCCCGACCGAGACGGCGGCGACGGAGCCGGTCAGCGCCTTCTCGACACCGAGCGCCCGGACCGCGTCGGCCAGCGCGACGTAGGCACCGGTGATCGCGGCCGTGCGGGTGCCACCGTCGGCCTGCAGGACATCGCAGTCGAGGTTGATCGTGTTCTCGCCGAGCGCCTGGTAGTCGATGACCGCGCGCAGCGACCGGCCGATCAGGCGGGAGATCTCGTGGGTGCGGCCGCCCACGCGACCCTTCGTCGACTCACGGTCGGAGCGGGTGTGGGTGGAGCCCGGGAGCATCGCGTACTCCGCCGTCACCCAGCCGAGGCCGGAGCCCTTGCGCCACCGCGGCACGCCCTCGGAGGCCGAGGCGACGCACAGGACGCGGGTCTTGCCGAACTCGACGAGCACCGAGCCCGCCGGGTGGTCCAGCCAGTTGCGCGTGATCGTGATGTCGCGGAGCTGGTCGTCGGCCCTGCCGTCGGCGCGTCCCCCGGAAAGCTCAGAAGTCATGGCGCTGACCCTACCGAGCGCCGCTGACAGCTCAGGACGCGACGGCCTCGTCGAGCGCCGCTCCGACCAGCACCCCGCGGCGTACGGCGGGAAGGCGGGGTGCGGCCAGGCGCGCAGGGAGGACCGGACGCTGCGCGAGCCCCCGTGCCTCGGTCATCGCCAGCCGCGCCGCCCAGGGGCCGAGGTCCCTCGCCCGGCGGCCGAACCACGGCACGCCCTCGGTGACCATCCACTGCAGGTCGGTGCGCCAGTTCGGCACATAGCCGCCGGACCGGTCACCGCCGGGCAGCGGATGCGCCAGGCCGAGCTCGTTCAGGCCCGCGCCGAAGCACCGCGCGAGCGAGCGGTGGCCGAGCTCGGAGGGGTGCAGGCGGTCGATGGACCAGAACGCGCGCTCGAAGACCTCGGGCTGCTCGGCGAGGTCGACCCGGATGCCGCCGTAGGTCGCGTGGATCTCGTCGTAGACCTCGTTGAGGAAGGCGATCCGGGCGTAGAGCGGCCGGCGCAGCACAGCGGGCAGCCCGAAGACCCGCCCGTGGTCGTGGAAGCGCACCGTCAGGAGGACGGCACCGGCGCCGTGCAGCGCGTCGGCCGTCTCGAGCAGCTCACGCCGGATCCGCTCCCGGTGCCAGGTCGAGCGCATCGTGTCGTTGATGCCCACGATCAGCGAGGCGATGTCGGGCTGGTGGGCAAGCGCCTCGGGCAGCTGCCGGTGGCGTACGTCGGCCACGACCGCCCCGCTGACGGCGAGGTTGCAGAAGGAGATGTCGTGGGTCTCGCCGAGGGCGTCGGCGAGGATCCGGGCCCACCCCCGCCAGCCGGTCGGGACGGCGTCACCGACGCCGTGGGTCACCGAGTCACCGAGTGCTGCGAAGCGCACGTACCCCATGCCGCCAGCGTGGCGGCACGGGGTACGTGGCGGAGAGGTACGGGTGGCGCGTCGCGCAACCCTGGATGAACTACTTCACCTCGGCGCGGAGAACGCGGCGCAGGCCCAGCGCGAGCGGCAGGAAGAACCACAGCAGGCTCGAGACCCCGAGCTGGGCCCACTGCTCACCGGTGATGCCACCCTGCATGAGCGGACCCTGTGCGTTGCTGAAGTCGATCCAGGGCCGGATGTCCCCGAACCAGCCGATCAGGCTCGCACCGAGCTCGAAGAGGCCCGGCAGCACGAAGGAGTAGACGAAGTAGAGGACGATCGCACCGGCGGTGTTGAGCAGCAGCGCACCGAAGGCGAAGCCCGTGGCGAGGCCGAGCACGTGCAGCAGCATGAAGGCGGCGGCGTCGCCCAGGCTCAGGTCCCAGCCCGCGTCGTACCCGACGAGTGCGCTCGACACGAACGTGGCGAGCGCGCCGAGCGCCAGGCCGATGACGACCGCGGCGACAGCGAGGATCAGCGTGTTGGCGAACTTCGCCGCGACCAGGCGTCCCCGGTGCGGGGTCAGCGTGAACGTCGTGAGCGCGGTGCGCTGCCCCCACTCGCTGGTCACCGACATGATGCCGAGCACGGGGAGGAAGACACCCATCGGGATGTTGGCCCCGGCGGCGAACGAACGGTAGGTCAGGTCCAGGTCCTGGCTGGCACCCACGGCCGTCTGGATCACCATCACCAGGGCGGTGATGACCGCGGTCGCCACCAGCACCCAGAACCCGGCGCTGGTGTCGACCATCTTGCGGAGCTCGACCCGGACCAGGCGGCTGAACGGGACCGGTCGGGTGGCGGAGATGTCGAGGACGCCGGCGGCGGTCCCGTCGAGAACGGCGCTCATGCCAGCGCTCCTTCCGTGGCGTCGCGCTGGGTGTCGGCGGTCAGCTCGAGGAAGAGGTCCTCGAGGCCACCGTCAGCGGGACGGAGTTCGATGAGGGTGATCTGGCGCTCGGCGGCGAGCTTGCCGACGACGAGCGCCTCGGTGTCGGCACGGTGGCCGTCACCGACCGGCGTGACGGCGACCCCGTGCTCGGCCAGGGCTGCCAGCAGCTCCTCGGTCTCCGCGGCCCGGACGAACGTGCCGGTCCGGCTCAGCAGCGACTCGGGGGTGCCCTGGGCCACGATCCTGCCGCGGCCGATCATCACGATGTCGTCGGCGATCAGCTGGACCTCGTTGAGGAGGTGGCTGGAGAGGAGCACCGTGCCGCCGCGCTCGGCGTACGACTTGAGGAGGCCGCGCATCCACCGGATGCCCGCCGGGTCGAGGCCGTTCGCGGGCTCGTCGAGGATCAGGATCTGCGGATCGCCGAGGAGGGCGTTGGCGAGACCGAGGCGCTGTCGCATGCCCAGGGAGTAGTTGCGCACCTTGCGCTTCGCCTCCTCCGGGGTGAGGCCGACCAGCGCCAGCATCTCGTCGACCCGCGTGTCCGGGAGGCCCATCGTCCGCGCGGCGAGCGTGAGGACCTCACGGCCCGTGCGGCCCGCGTGCTGGGCGGTCGCGTCGAGGAGGACGCCGACGTGCAGCCCGGGGTTCGGGATGTCGGCGTACCGGTGGCCGCCGATGGTCACGCTGCCGCTCGTGGGAGCGCTGAGGCCCACCATGATCCGCATCGTGGTGGTCTTTCCGGCACCGTTGGGACCGAGGAAGCCGGTCACGCGGCCCGGTCGGGCCACGAAGCTGACGTCATCGACGGCCGTGTAGGCGCCGTACGTCCTGGTGAGGTTCTCAACCTTGATCATGCAAGCAAGCGTGCCGTCCCGGAGGGCGGGCGACATCGACCCGAGGTCGCGACATCGCCCCTACCAAAGTCGTCGCACGTCTACGTCCCGGGTCTGGTCCGGTGGCGCGGCCGGCTCCCCTAGCCTGAGCGTGTGCCGGTCGACTTCCCCTCACCGCCGCTGACGCGGCGCTCCCACGTGTGGCGCTACGTCCTGTGCCTGGTCATCTCGGCGATCGGCTGGGGCAGTGTCTTCGGCAACCAGTGGGACCACCACCGCGGCCTGTGGTGGCTCGACCTCGGGGTCGGGTCGGTCGCCTACGTGGCTGTCGCGTTCCGGCGCCGCAGTCCCCTCTCCACTGCGCTCCTGCTCAACGCGGCAGCCGCCGTGTCGGGCCTCGCCGCCGGACCGGCCGTGCTCGCCGCGGTCTCCCTCGCCTCCCGGCGCGTCTATCGCGAGATCGCGCTCGTCGGTCTGGTCAGCTTCAGCGCCGGGATCGCCTTCACCAAGATCGAGCCGCAGCAGCACCAGGACACCTGGTGGCTCGACATCGTCGTCAACCTCGTCGCGACGACCGCCATCCTCGGCTGGGGCCTCTACATCGGCTCCCGCCGCGAGCTGCTGGCGCGTCTCCGGGCCGAGGTCGCGCAGGCCGCAGCCGAGCAGGAGCGTCGCGCCGACCAGGCTCGCGGCGCGGAGCGTTCCCGCATCGCACGCGAGATGCACGACGTCCTCGCCCACCGGATCTCGCAGATCTCGATGCGGGCCAATGCGGTGATGTTCCGCGAGGACCTCACCGCCGAGCAGCTGCGCGAGCAGGTCGGCGTGATCCAGGCCAACGCCAACGAGGCCCTCGCCGACCTGCGGTCCGTGCTCGGCGTCCTGCGCGACCCCGCCAGCGGCGCGCCGCTCGACCGGCCCCAGCCCACCTTCGGCGACCTGGCCTCGCTGGTGGCCGACGAGGCCGCCAACGGAGCGAGCGTCACGCTGGAGACCGATGTCGAGGGTGACGTCCCCGAGCTGGCAGGGCGCACGGCGTACCGGATCGTGCAGGAGGCACTGACCAACTCCCGCAAGCACGCGCCGGGCGCCTCCGTGAAGGTCTCCGTCTCCGGCAACCCGCACGACGGACTGACCCTGGTGATCCGCAACCCCCTCGGCTTCGCCTCCTCCGGTACGCCGGGGGCCGGACTCGGCCTGGTGGGCCTGCGTGAGCGGGCGGAGCTCGCGGGCGGCAGACTGGACGCCGGCAGGGAGATGTCGTCGTGGGTGATCCGGGGGTGGGTTCCGTGGGAGAAGTGAGCGGTCAGACGATCCGCGTGGCGCTGGTCGACGACGATGCGCTGGTGCGGTCGGCGCTCGGCCTGATGATCGGCGGGCAGCCGGACATCGAGCTCGTCGGCGAGGCCAGCAACGGCGAGGAGGCGCTCGCCCTGTGCCACTCCACCACGCCCGACGTCGTGCTCATGGACATCCGCATGCCGGTGATGGACGGTCTGGAGGCGACCCGCCGGCTCCACGCGAGGCCCGCGCCGCCACGCGTCATCGTGCTGACCACGTTCGACGCCGACGAGTACGTCACCACCGCCGTCGCCGCCGGTGCGGACGGCTTCCTGCTCAAGGACACGCCGCCCGCCGAGATCGTCACTGCCATCCGGCAGGTGGCGGCGGGCGACCCGATGCTCTCGCCGTCCGCGACGGCATCGCTGATCCGGCAGATCCGCACGGAGGCCTCCGACAGCTCGGCGCATCCGGCCGAGGCCCGGGCGGACGCCGCCCTGGCCCGGCTCGCCTCCCTCACCGAGCGCGAGCGCGAGGTCGCCCTCGCGGTCGGCCGTGGCCTCTCCAACGCGGAGATCGCCAAGGAGCTCTTCCTCTCGGTGCCCACCGTGAAGGCCCACGTCGGCAGGCTCTTCGACAAGCTCGGCACCACCAACCGCGTGCAGATCGCCATCTGCGTCCACGACGCCGGCCTGATCTGACCACTCAGGCCAGCCCGACCGCTCAGGCCAGCTCGAAGTCGGCGAAGTCGAAGCCGGGCGAGACCAGGCAGCTCACCAGCGCGTCGGCCTCTCCCGGGACGGTGCGCTGCCACACGCCGGCAGGCACCAGCACCTGGGTCCGCTGGCCGGCGGAGACGTCCACCCCCACGGCGTACGACGCCTCGGTCGCGGGCCGCTGACCGGCGCCACCGAGCTCCAGCCCCACGACACCGGTGTGGGCGATCCACAGCTCGTCGGAGCCGACCCGGTGCCACGCCGAGCTCTCACCCGCCGGGAGCAGGAAGTGGATCAACGTCGCGGTGGCGCGCACGCGCCCGTCGGGCAGCGTCACGGAGACGGGCGAGCGCCACGTCTCGCGGTACCAGCCGCCTTCGGGGTGCGGCTGGAGCTCCAGCTCGCGCGCCAGGCGAGGGACGGTCACTCAGACCTCGTAGACCGCGCCCTTGGCGGCCAGGTGCAGCGGACCGGACCAGAGCTCGGCGGCCTCGGTCATCGCGTGGCTGCTGTCGTGCCAGGCGGGCACGTGGGTCAGCACGAGCGCCTCGACACCGGCCTTGAGGGCGACCTCGGCGGCCTGCCGGCCGGTCATGTGGATGCCCGGCGGGTTGTCGTCGCACTCCCGGAAGGCGGCCTCGGCCAGGAAGAGGTCGGCGCCGCGCGCGGCCTCGACGAGGGAGTCGCAGACGTCGGTGTCACCGCTGTAGACCAGGGCCCGGCCATCGGCCTCGACCCGGAGCGCGAAGGCCTCCACGGGGTGGTAGACGGGGGTCGCGGTCACGGTGAACGGACCGAAGGAGACCGGACCGTCGTAGGTCCGGAAGTCGAACTCCTCGTTCATCCCCGGGTCCTCGTCCAGGTCGTAGGCCTTGGCCATGCGGCGGTCGGTGTCGGACGGACCCCAGCACGGGATCCGGGGCGCGGGACCGGTCGGGTGGTACTTGCGCAGCACGTAGTAGCCACACAGGTCGAGGCAGTGGTCGGCGTGCAGGTGGCTGACGAAGATGCCGTCGATGGCGAGCGGGTCAGCGTGGTTGTGCAGCTCGCCGAGCGCACCACTGCCGAGGTCCAGGAGGATGCGCCACGTGCGGCCGTCCTGGTCGTCTGCCTCGACCAGGTAGCAGCTCGCGGGAGCCTCAGGACCCGGGTAGGACCCCGAGCAGCCGATCACCGTCACCTTCACGGGAGTACACGTTACGGCTTGGCCACGCCTGCGCGCCGCAACTTGCGAGCCGCGTCACCCAGAGACGGGCATCACGCCCAGAGCTGGCCCTCGAGGCGGTCCTCCGCCTCGTCGACGGTGCCCTCGTAGGCGCCGGTCGACAGGTACTTCCAGCCACCGTCGGCGACGACGAACGCGATGTCGGCCTTCTCCCCGGCCTTGACCGCCTTCGCGGCCTGGCCGAGCGCGGCGTGCAGGATCGCGCCGGTGGAGATGCCGGCGAAGATGCCCTCCATCTCGAGCAGCTCGCGCACGCGGCGTACGGCGTCACGCGGGCCGACCGAGAAGCGGCTGTCGATCAGCGAGGCGTCGTACAGCTCGGGGACGAAGCCCTCGTCGAGGTTGCGCAGGCCGTAGACGAGCTCGCCGTAGCGGGGCTCCGCGGCGACGATGCGCACGTCGGGCTTGGCCTTGCGGAAGAAGCGGGAGACACCCATCAGGGTGCCGGTGGTGCCGAGGCCGGCCACGAAGTGCGTGATGGACGGCAGGTCCTCGAGGAGCTCCGGGCCCGTGCCGAGCTCGTGCGCGAGTGCGTTGGCGTCGTTGCCGTACTGGTAGAGCATCACCCAGTCCGGGTGCTCGTCGGCCATGCGCTTGGCGACGCGGACGGCCTCGTTGGAGCCACCCGCGGCCGGGGAGGAGTGGATCTCCGCACCCCACATGCGCAGGATCTGACGCCGCTCCTCGGAGGTGTTCTCCGGCATCACGAAGACGGTGCGGTAGCCCTTGAGCTTCGCGGCCATCGCGATCGAGATGCCGGTGTTGCCCGAGGTCGGCTCCAGGATCGTGCAGCCCGGGCGGAGCAGGCCGGACTTCTCGGCCTCCTCGATCATCTTCAGGGCCGGACGGTCCTTGATCGAGCCCGTCGGGTTGCGGTCCTCGAGCTTGGCCCAGATCCGGACGTCGTCTCCACCGCCGACCATCGCGGTCAGGCGCGGCAGCCCCACGAGCGGGGTGTTGCCGACGGAGGCGAGCAGGTTGTCGTAGCGGGCCATGACTCGATTATCCCGGTCTCAGGTGCGCGGAGACGAGGCAGTCTCAGCGAGCGCCGCCGGCGACGGCCGGCAGGACGACGACCTGGTCGCCGTCGGAGAGCTCGGCGTCGAGGCCGCCGATGAAGCGGACGTCCTCGTCGTTGATGTAGACGTTGACGAAGCGGCGCAGCTCGCCGGACTCCTCGATGAGGCGGCCCTTGATGCCGGCGTGGCGGGTCTCCAGGTCGTCGATCAGCGCGAGCAGCGTGGCGCCCTCGGCCGGCACGGCCTTCTCGCCGCCGGTGTACGTGCGCAGGATGGTGGGGATGCGGACCTCGATGGCCATGGCTCAACGCTCCTCGGTGCTGGAAAGCTGCGGGACGACGGTGACCTCTTCCTCGGTCACCTCGCCGTCGATGATGCGGTACGACCTGAACTCCACCGGGCCCTCGTTATTCCCGTGCTCACGCGTGCTGACCAGCACGTAGTGGGCGTTGGGCTCGCTGGCCAGGCCGATGTCGGTGCGGCTGGGGTACGCCTCCGTCGCGGTGTGCGAGTGGTAGACGATGACCGGCTCCTCGTCGTTCGCCCACATCTCCTTGTAGAGAGCGAGCAGCTCGGTGGAGTCGAACTCGTAGAACGTCGGGCTGCCGGCGGCGTTGATCATCTCGATGAAGCGCTCCGGGCGGTCGCTGCCCTCAGGGCCGGCGACGATGCCGCAGCACTCGTCCGGGTGGTCCCGCTTGGCGTGCGCGACGATCGCGTCGTACGTCGCCTGGTCGATGGTCAACACAAGTCCACAGCCTAGGTGAGAACGGCACTGGGGGCCGCATCGGGCGGGTGCCGCCTGCGTCACCCCGTGACCGCGCCGGTCAGCCGCCCAGCGCCCCGACCAGCGTCTCCTGCAGGTAGCCGACCCACTCGTAGATGTCGTGGGCCTGGCTGGCGGGGTCGTCGTCCGGGAGTGCCGCCCAGCGCTCCTCGTCACCTTCCTCGACGCCGAGGCGGGTGGCGAGGGCGAGGCGGATGTCGGTGAAGGTCTTCAGCCAGGTCACCGCCTCGCCGGTGTCGAGCTCGACATCGATGTGGACGGCGTCGTCGACGTCGTCCTCGGGGAGGCCGGCCTCCTCCAGCGCGTCGATGACGGCAGCCGCCCCGCGGGCCTTGCCGTCGCGCAGCGTGCCCTCGGTGAAGCGACGGAACTCGGCCGCCGCGTCGTCGTCCCCCGGGTACGCCGTGGGGAAGAGGCGCTGCAGCACCGGGTCCTCCGGCGCGGTGGTCGGCCCGGAGAAGTCGAAGAGGGCCGCCAGCGGGTCCTCGTGCTCCACGGGCGCCGCGACCTCGCTGTGCAGCAGCTCGATGAGCTGGGAGGCCAGCGAGCGGAGCAGGTCGGCCTCGAACCCGGTGAACTCGGCGATCGCACGCCCGGACTTCCGGTGTCGGTGGAAGCCCTCGGTCACGGCGTCCTCACTGCTTCTCCATCGTTGCCCACAGGCCGTACTCGTGCATGGCCTGCACGTCGCGCTCCATCTCCTCGCGCGTGCCGGAGGAGACGACGGAGCGGCCCTCCTCGTGGACCTGCATCATCAGCTTCTCCGCCTCGGCCTTCGCGTAGCCGAAGTAGGTCTGGAAGACGTAGGAGACGTAGGACATGAGGTTGACCGGGTCGTTCCAGACGACGGTCACCCAGGGCTTGCTGAGGAACGTGATCTCGTCGGGGACCGTCTCGGACCCGACCTCGGGGCTTGCGGTCGACACGCCTCCATCGTTCCACAGGGCAGCTTCGCGACCGGAGACGCCACTGCCCCCGCGCCGCGTGGGCACGGGGGCAGTGGTGAGGCTGGGCGGGGGTCAGCCGGCGGTGCCCACCCACGCGTCGGCGGACGCGACCGTGATGTGGCTGCCGACCGGCAGGCCGAGGCCGGCACCGACGACCTTCACGTCGAGCGCGTTGACGGTGATGCCCGTCGTCGTGCGGATCTGCTGGTTGACCGTCACCGTGACCAGGCCGAGGACGCTGACGGTGGTGTTGGGGGCGACGTCGACCGGGATGGCCTTGCCGCCGATGACCAGGTTGACGAGCGTCGACTGGCCGGTCTTGACCGCCGGGTAGCCGGACTTCTTCGACGACTGCGCGACGGCCTTGACGGCGTCAGCCCGGACCAGTCCACCGAGCAGGTTGACGGCCGTCACGTTCGAGGTGACCGTCGAACGCGAGTACGACGCCGTGCGCGAGCCGTTCACGGTGTTGGCGAGCGTACCGGTGTTGAGGATCGTGCTGAGGTGGACACCGACGGTGCTGTTGGTGACGTTCTTGCCCGCGGTGCCGCCGGCCGGCATGGCCTGGGCTGCGGTCGGACCCGAGGTCACCTTGAGGACGCCGTCGACGACGGCAGCGACGCGGGTCGAGTAGCCGAGGCCCCCGACCGCCGCACCGAGCTGCGTCGTCGGCAGGGTCGCCGCGGCAGCGGTCGGCGCCACGTCGATGACCGTGCCGGCCCCGTAGGCGCCGACAGCACTGAGAAGCGTCACCTCGATGCCCGCGGAGACCTGCCGGGCGGCGTTGTCGGAGAGCTGGGTCGCGACGCTCTTGTTGAGAACGACCTTGGCCACGCCCGGCACGTCGACCGTGAAGTTCTTCGGGATGCTCAGCGGCAGCGTCGTACCGGCGACGGCGAGGCCGAGGAAGTTCGGGGTGCTGGACGGGGTCGCGATGCCGTTGACCACGGAGACGCGGCTCGTGCTCTGGACCGCGGTCGCCTTGACCAGGCCGTTGAGCAGGTCGACGCCCGCGACGGAGGCGGTGGAGGTGATCCGCTTGCCGCCGGTGATCGCCGTGGTGGCGACCTTGGAGGAGACGACGCCCGTGGTGAGGAGGCCCGGCACCACGACGCTGGCGGTCGAGTTGGAGGAGGTCTTGCCCGTGTACGGCGTCGTGAGGCCGGACGGGGCCGTCGCACCGGAGGAGACCGTGCCGTTGAGCAGGGTGACCTTCGTGCCGGCTGCGGAGCCGACGAGGGTCTGGTTGGTGACGGCAGCCTGAGCCGGGGTCGCGGGCAGCAGGAGGGCTGCCGAGGCGACGGCAGAGGCGAGGAGCGCGACGGCGCCGCCGCGGGCGGCGGTGCGGCGCGAACCGAGGAGGGTGGAGGCCATGGAGGTACTGACTACTTTCGTGTTCCGAGAGTCTGGACACCTGTCAAACGCTCGACCACGCGGGCCATGACGCGGTTCTGGTTGAAATATCAATCCCATGGGCGGGAATGCCGCCGCCCCCAGCCGCGGTTGGCTCCGACGTGACCAGCCGACTCTTCCAGCCCCTGACCGTCGGAGCCGTCGAGCTCCCCCACCGCGTGATCATGGCGCCGCTGACCCGGATGCGCGCGACGCAGCCGGGCGACGTGCCCAACGCGCTCATGGCGGAGTACTACACGCAGCGCGCGGGCGCCGGCCTCCTGATCACGGAGGGCACGCAGATCTCCCCGCAGGGCAAGGGGTACGCCGACACCCCGGGCATCTACTCCCCCGAGCAGGTCGCCGGATGGCGCGCCATCACCGAGGCCGTCCACGCCGCGGGCGGTCGTATCGCGCCGCAGCTGTGGCACACCGGCCGGGTGTCGCACGAGTCCTTCCACGACGGCGCGCTGCCGGTCTCCGCAAGTGCCATCCCGTTCCGCAACCGCACCTCGCTGAAGGACGCGGACGGCAACGTCTACCGCGCCGACTGCCCGACGCCGCACGAGCTGACGGTCGAGGAGATCAAGGCCGTGGTCGAGGACTACCGTCGCGCCTCCGCCAACGCCCGCGAGGCCGGCTTCGACCTGGCCGAGATCCACGGTGCCCACGGCTACCTGCTCCACCAGTTCCTCGCCGCCGACAGCAACCAGCGCACCGACGAGTACGGCGGCTCGCTGGAGAACCGCGCCCGCCTCATGCTGGAGGTCCTCGACGCCGTCATCGACGCCTGGGACGCGGACCACGTCGGCATCCGCATCTCCCCCATCGGCTCGTTCAACGGCACCTCGGACCCGGAGGGCGCCGAGGCCGGCCTCTACGTCGCGGCCGAGTTCGCCAAGCGGGGCATCGCGTTCCTGCACCTGTCCGAGCCGGACTGGGCCGGTGGGCCCGAGCTCACCGAGGAGTACCGCAAGCAGCTGCGTGCGGCGTTCCCGGGCGTGATCATCGGTGCCGGTGCCTACGACGTCGCCAAGGCCGAGCGCCTGATCGAGGCGGGCCTGATCGACGCCGCCGCGTTCGGTCGTGCGTACATCGCCAACCCCGACCTCGACGTCCGCCTGCGCACGGGCGCCCCGCTCAACGAGGTCGTCCAGGCGACCGTGTACGGCGGCGGCGCCGCGGGCTACACGGACTACCCGGCCCTCACCGACTGAGCCGGCTGGCCGCGGCGGCGCGCGGTCCACAGAATCTGGGGTCCCAGACAGTTCCGCAACACATCCGGCATTCGATTGTGATCTGCAATCCCCTAGTGTGCCGAGCATGACCTCCCGGATCCTGACCACCGCCGCCGCCGCGACCCTGGCCCTCGGCCTCGCCGCGTGCGGTTCCGACAAGGGCAACGACAAGGCCGACGGCGCCCTCGACACCATCACGGCGGGCACGCTGACCGTCTGCTCGGACGTCCCCTACCCGCCGTTCGAGGACTTCGACAAGACGACGCCGACGGGCTTCAAGGGCTTCGACATCGACATCGTCACGGCCGTCGCCAAGGAGCTGAAGCTCAAGCTCGTCGTCAAGGACTCCGACTTCAACGCCCTCCAGAGTGGCCTCGCGCTCAACTCCAGGCAGTGCGACCTCGCCGCCTCCGCGATGACGATCACCCCTGTCCGCGAGAAGAAGATCGGCTTCAGCGAGGGCTACTACGACTCCGAGCAGTCGCTGCTCGTCCCGGCCGGGTCGTCGATCAAGTCGATCGACGACCTGAAGGGCAAGTCGGTTGCCGTCCAGAAGGGCACGACCGGTGAGACCTACGCGAACAAGAACGCCACGGGCGCCAAGGTGACCTCGTTCCCGAGCGACGCGCAGATGTACGCCGCGATCAAGGCCGGTCAGGTCGACGCGATCCTGCAGGACCTCCCGGTCAACCTGGACCACCAGAAGGACCCGAAGCAGCCCGGCAAGTTCACCGTCGTCGAGACCTACAAGACCGACGAGACCTATGGCCTGGCCATGAAGAAGTCGAACACCGACCTGATCAAGGCTGTCGACGACGCCCTGGCCACGCTGCACTCGAGCGGCGACTACCAGAAGATCTACGACTCCTACTTCGCCACCAAGTGATCGCCTGATGCCAGCCCTCACCCGACGGCAGCGACGGGCGGCGACACACCTCGGTGTGTACGCCGTCCTCGCGCTGCTGGTCCTCCTCCTCGTGCTCAAGGCCGACTGGGAGGCACTCAAGCTCAACTTCGCCGACGGCGACACCTGGCGCGGCCAGTGGCCCGACATCTTCCTGATCGGCGCGAAGAACACGCTCTTCTACACCGTCATCGCCTTCGCGGGCGGTCTCGCACTGGCGCTCGTGCTCGCCCTCATGAAGATGTCGAGCGTGCTCGGCCTCCGGTGGATCGCGATCGCATGGATCGAGTTCTTCCGCGGGCTGCCGGCGCTCGTCGTGATCCTGTTCATGGCGTTCGGCGTACCGCTCGCGTTCGACTGGAACGCCCCGGGCGGCACCATCGGCGCAGGGCTCATCGGGCTCGTCTTCGTGGCCTCGGCGTACATGGCGGAGACGCTGCGCGCGGGCATCCAGGCCGTGCCGAAGGGCCAGACCGAAGCCGCCCGGTCGCTGGGCATGTCCTCGTACCGGACGACGACGTCGATCGTCCTCCCGCAGGCCCTGCGCGTCGTCATCCCGCCGCTGACCAACGAGGGCGTCCTGCTCCTCAAGGACACCTCCCTCCTCGCGTTCGTCGGCGCGCAGGCGTCACAGGTCGACCTGACCGCCTACGGCCAGCAGGGCATCATCGAGTACGCGAACTCTGCGCCCCTGCTGGCGATCGCGCTGGTCTACCTGGCGATCTCACTCCCCCTGACCCAGCTGGTCGCCGCCCTCGAGCGTCGCCAGCAGCGAGCCCGGTGACTGACATGACGACCACCCAGAGCCGCGCCATCGAGGTGCGCGAGCTGCACAAGTCCTTCGGCCAGAACGAGGTGCTCAAGGGCATCGACTTCCACGTCGACAACGGCCAGGTGGTCTGCGTGATCGGGCCGTCGGGTTCGGGCAAGTCGACCCTGCTGCGCTGCGTGAACCGTCTGGAGGAGCCGACCTCGGGCCGGATCCTCGTCGAGGGCATCGACATCACGGACCCCGAGACCGACCTGGATGCCGTGCGCAGCCGGATCGGCATGGTCTTCCAGCAGTTCAACCTCTTCCCGCACATGAGCGTGCTGAAGAACCTCACCATCGCGCAGAAGCGGGTGAAGAAGCGCAGCACCGCCGAGGCGGTGGAGATCGCCCGGCGCAACCTCGCGAAGGTCGGCCTGGCCAACCGCGAGGACGCCTACCCCGCGCACCTCTCCGGCGGCCAGCAGCAGCGGGTCGCGATCGCGCGTGCCCTGTCGATGGACCCCGACATGATGCTCTTCGACGAGCCGACCAGCGCGCTGGACCCGGAGCTCGTCGGCGACGTCCTCGCGGTCATGAAGGACCTCGCGTCGGAGGGCATGACGATGATGGTCGTGACCCACGAGATGGGCTTCGCCCGCGAGGTCGGCGACAAGCTGGTCTTCATGGACGGCGGCGTCATCGTCGAGGAGGGCGACCCGCGCGAGGTGCTCGGCAACCCGCAGCACGAGCGCACCCAGGCGTTCCTCTCCAAGGTGCTCTGACCCACGCACGACGCACGAACGCCGCCTCCCCGACGTCAGGGAGGCGGCGTTCGTCGTTGTCGAGGTCAGCGTCCGCTGATCGCCCACTCGCGGATCTTGTCGATGCGGCCCTGGAGCTGGTCGACCGTCGCGACCGCGGACGGCGGGCCGCCGCACTCCTTGCGGAGCGCGTTGTGCGTCACGCCGTGCGGCTGGCCGGTGCGGTGGTACCAGGCGGCGACGAGGCCGTTCAGCTCCCGGCGCAGCACGCCGAGGCGCTCGTGCGTGACCGCGCGGTCCTCCTCGGACGTCGGGTCGGCGGCGCGCTCCTGCTTCTGCTTCCTGGCCCGCTCGGACTGACGCTGGTGCAGCAGGTCGCGCACCTGGTCGGGCTCGAGCAGGCCGGGGATGCCGAGGAAGTCCATCTCCTCGTCGGAGCCGACGTGCACCTCTCCCGAGTGCCCGAACTCGCCGCCGTCGTACAGGACGCGGTCGAAGGTGGCCTCCGAGCCGAGCGCCTCGAAGTTGCCGAGCAGGTCGTCCGAGGCGCCCTCGGCCGCGTTGGCCTGGTCGATCAGGCCCTGCTCCGCAGCGAAGATGTCGCCGTCGTCGTTGACCTTGCGTCCGAGCACGTGGTCACGCTGGACCTCGAGCTCGGCGGCAAGCCCGAGCAGGTTGGGCACCGAGGGCAGGAAGACCGACGCGGTCTCGCCGCGCTTGCGGGCGCGCACGAAGCGGCCGACGGCCTGGGCGAAGAAGAGGGGCGTCGAGGTGTTGGTCGCCCAGACGCCGACGGCGAGACGCGGAACGTCGACGCCCTCGGAGACCATGCGGACCGCGACCATCCAGCGCTGGTCGCCCTCGGAGAAGCCGGAGATCTTCTTCGAGGCACCCTTCTCGTCGGAGAGGACGACGACCGGGGACTCCCCCGTGATCGCGCGCAGGAGCTTGGCGTAGGCCCGTGCGGAGTCCTGGTCGGAGGCGATGACGAGGCCGCCCGCGTCCGGGACGTGGCGGCGTACCTCGGTGAGGCGCTTGTCGGCGGCCTCGAGGACCGCCGGCATCCACGAGCCGCTCGGGTCGAGCGCGGTACGCAGCGCCTGCTGGTGCATGTCCTTGGTCAGCGGCTCGCCGAGGCGGGCGGTGATCTCGTCACCGGCGCGCGTGCGCCACTGCATCTCGCCCGAGTAGGCCATGAAGAGCACCGGGCGGACGACGTGGTCGGCGAGCGCGTGCGCATAGCCGTAGGTGTAGTCGGCCTTGGACTGCGGGATGCCGTCCTCGTTGGGCTCGTAGCTCACGAACGGGATCGGGTTCACGTCGGAGCGGAACGGCGTGCCGGTCAGCGCGAGCCGACGCGTCGCCGGGTCGAACGCCTCGCGGACGCCCTCGCCCCAGCTCAGTGCGTCTCCGGCGTGGTGCACCTCGTCGAGGATGACCAGGGTCTTGAAGCGCTCGGTGCGGATCCGCATGGCCAGCGGGTTCACCGCGACTCCGGCGTAGGTGACCGCGATGCCCAGGAACTCCTGGGAGGTCTTGCCCTGCCCGGCGGAGTACGTCGGGTCGATCGGGATGCCCGCACGCGCCGCGGCCTCGGCCCACTGCACCTTGAGGTGCTCGGTCGGCGCCACGATGGTGACCCGGTCGACGACGCGACGACCGAGCAGCTCGGCCGCCACGGTCAGCGCGAACGTCGTCTTGCCGGCTCCCGGGGTGGCGACGGCGAGGAAGTCGCGGGGCTGCTCGTCGAGGTACTTCCGCATCGCCGCTGCCTGCCAGGCACGCAGCGAGGTCGCGGTGCCCCACGCGGCACGGTCCGGCCACGCCGGCGTCAGCGCGCCGGGAGCCTGGGGAACCGTGTCGAACAGGTCAGCCTCGGGCTGACCGCTCAAGAGTCGTCCCCGTCGTGCTCGATCGACTCCCAGATCTCCTTGCACTCCGGGCAGACCGGGAACTTCTCCGGGGCGCGGCTGGGGACCCACACCTTGCCGCACAGGGCGACGACCGGCGTCCCCAGGACCATCGCCTCGGTCAGCTTCTCCTTGGGGACGAAGTGGCTGAACCGCTCGTGGTCGCCGTCCTCGACCGACAGCGTCTCGCGGTCTTCGACGACGTCGAGCTGGGTGAATCCGATGGGCGTGCTCACGAGACGATCCTATGCGAGGTGAGGAGAACCTCCGACCAGCGTCGGGGGCGGAAATGACGATCCCCGGGGGCCGGCGCGGTGGGAGGGAATGTGACTGGGAGGGTCACGGGGAGGGATGCGCCAGCACCCGGGGTACGTCAGCTCAGCGGGCCTGCCGTCAGGCGATGGCAGCGGTCCGGGACCGCGTGTTGGCCTTGATCCGTGCGAGCAGCGACGGCGCAGCCTCGCGCTGCGGTGCGTTCGCGCCGATCACGAAGCCCTCGCGGGCCTTCGCCTCGACGGCCGCACCGACACGGGCGCCGTGCTCCTCCAGCTGGTAGGCCGAGATCTTGCCGGAGTTGAGGGCGAGCAGCTCGCGCTCCTTCTCCAGCATCCGCTCCATGGCGGCCACGGTCTCCTCGTCGGCGTCGGCGAGGGCCTTGTCGAGGACCAGGCGGATGCCAGGGTTCTCGTCCGCGGCGTCGCGCCAGGCCTCGATGGTCGCTGCCTCGAGGTCGAGGGGCTGGTCCTTGGCGAGACGCTCGATGTGACCCGACAGGCGGGTGTGCCAGCGCAGCGACAGCGCACCGATCAGGTCAAGCTCGTCGCTGAAGGTCTGCTCGACGCCGGTGACGTACATCGGCAGCTCGCCGTCGCGTCGGGCGTCGGCTTCCTTGATCACGGCGTGGAGCACGTCCCCACGACGGTGAAAAGCTTCCCAGTTCATGGACAGCTCCTTTCACTCATCCACATACCGTTGGTACGTAATGACCGTACGTGGCATACCGGCGGTATGCCAAACGCCCACGCGGTGACTCTGGACACTTGTCCAGTGATGGCGCTCACTTAGACTTCGGCCGTGAGCAGAACAGCAGGCGGTGGACGGTCCAAGATCTCCCTTCCGGGCGTCTCGACCGTGGCCGGCGTCACGGGCATCAGCCGCCGCCAGCAGTACTCCGCCGCCACGCGCCGCGCCCTCCTCCGGGCAGCAGAGCAGCTCTTCGCCGTCCGCGGGTACGCCGCCACCTCGCTCGACGCGATCGTCTCCGAGGCGAAGGTGACCAAGGGCGCGCTCTATCACCACTTCTCCGGCAAGCAGGGCATCTTCGAGGCCGTCCTCTCCGACCTCGAGGACCAGGCCGCGCGCAGCATCACCCGGGCCATGAAGGGCGCGAAGGACCCGTGGGACCAGGCACGTGCCGGTCTCACGGCGTTCCTGGAGGTGCTGCGCGAGCCGGCCTACAGCCGCCTGGTCGTCCACGAGGCACCGACGGTGCTCGGCCCGCAGCGGTTCGCCGAGCAGCAGGAGCGATCGACGTTCGCGGTCGTCCGCGACGTCGTCTCGGGGGTCCTGAGCGGCGACGCGCTGGGCGTCGACTCCCAGATGCAGGAGACCTTCTCGCGAATCTTCTTCGGTGCGCTGGCAGCGGCCGGTGATGCCATCGTCGAGAGCACCGACCCCTCCGCCGCCACCCAGCGGGTGGAGGCGGCGTTCGGGATCCTGCTCGACGGCATGCGGTCGCTCGTCGGCACGACGGATCGTGCCGACGGCGACGAGGCGGTCAGCGGAAGCTGACGCTGCCCCCGCTGCTCGGCACCAGGTGAAGCCAGGTGCGACCGGCGGGCACCTTGAACTGCGCACCCGACTTGGTCACGAACGTGACCGTGTCACCGACCTTCGGCTTCTTCCACGTCACGCGCACGGCCTTGCCGTCGTGGAAGATGATCGCCTGGCCCTTGCCCTCGAAGTGCGAGACCGGCACCGGGTTGCCGGCCGGGTCCAGGTACGGCGCCAGCGAGGTCCTCACCATGCAGGTGATGACGGTGTCGGCCTTGAAGACGTCGCCGTCGGGCATGTAGCCGTTCTGCAGCACGTACTTGTGGCCCATGAGCTGCCAGTGCGCCGTACGGGCAGCCGACATCCGCGCGTCGATCGCCGTGGCCGGCTTGCCGCCCGCCATGCCCTTCGCGTCCCCGAAGGGCAGGTAGTCGACCGGACGCGCGGGGTGCTTCTGCTGGGCGGCGAGCTTCTGCAGGTTGGCCACGACACTGTGCAGGTAGTCGTGCGAGCCGTCGTAGTCGCGCACGACCGCCGGGTTGCTCATGTCGGCGAACTTCACACCGGCCTCACGCAGCCCGTTGAGCGTGGGCACGGCGGCGCCCGACGTCACGATCTCGGCACCCAGCGGCTTCGCCACACCGATGTCGGTCAGGCGCATCGAGCGGACCGGGCCGACCTTCGTCGGCAGCTGCGACTGGAAGAACGCCGCGAGGCGCGTGATGCCGCCCTCGACGAGCTCCTCGACGACCATGTCGGCCTTGCCGAGCCCGTACTGCGGGGCGCTTGCGCCGGTGTTGTCGATCTTCACGATGTAGGCAGGCGACTCGGGCGAGCGGCCGTCCGGGACACGGAGGCCGGTCAGCGGCCAGGTCTCGGGCTGGGCAGCGGGCGCACTGCTGGAGGGCTTGTCGCTCGAGCCGGTGTCACCGTTGCCGGTCGACCCTCCACAGCCGGCGAGGACGACGCTCGCGGCGAGGGTGGCGGCAACGGACAGGCGCATGCGGCGCACGGGAATCTCCGATCGGTGGTGGCAGATCTCCTCAAAGTCTGAGGGCGCACCTCCGCACGACGGCGGAGGCGCGCCCTCAGACCCCGAGATCCAGGACTTCGCGACGATACGTCAGCGAAGGGTGCCGGCGTACCAGTCGGAGGTCCACGGCGCGCGGATGCGCACGTGGTCGCCCGACTTGGGCGCGTCGATCATGCGGCGGTGGCCGTCCTTCCAGCCGACGAAGATCGCGACGTGGTAGACGTGGCCGCCCGAGCTGAAGAACATCAGGTCGCCGGGCTTCATGTTGGACTTGCTGATGCGGCGCGTGGCGCCGGCCTGGGCGCCCGAGGAGCGCGGCACGGAGATGCCCGCCTTGCGCATCGAGTAGTAGACCAGGCCCGAGCAGTCGAAGCGACCGGGGCCGGCCGAGCCGTAGCTGTACGGGTCGCCCTGCTGGTGCTTGGCGATGGTGAGTCCGTTGAGGATCTTCGCCGAGCGCGTGAGCGCGGCGTCGGCCTTCGGGGCGGTCGAGACGGTGGTGGCGACCAGGCCGAGGCACAGGGCGAGCATGACGAACGGCAGCACGACGAGGCTGCGCATGCGGGAGATCGCAGGCATGAGTGTGTTCCTTTCCCACGCCTGTGAGGTGAGCTGTCGGGTTAGAGCTGGAAAGTGCTCCGCCACCTAGGTGGCTTCACCCCGAGCGGTCCGGAGACCGCGTGGAACCTGTGGGTCCCCCACTCCTGCCCAGATCTGTCGAGATCGGGGAACGCTCCGGCCGGGCAGGACTCGGCGATTGCCGGAGCGCAGGTATTCGGTTGTTGGGCCACGACCGTACGGACCGGGCCGCCGAAAGGCCACTCGAGACCCCTACTTTGGTATGTGATCCACCTCGCGTGACGCACGCGACCCGGCCCGACGAGGTCGGGCCGGGTCGCATATGTGCAGGTCAGACCTGCTTTTCGGGCCGCTCAGTGGATGGCGGCGCCGCCGCAGACGTTCAGCGTCTGCCCTGTGATGTACGACGCCTCGTCGCTGCAGAGGAACGCCGCGGCAGCCGCGATGTCCTCCGGCTGGCCCACCCGGCCGACCGGGTTGTGGTCGGCGTTGAGCTTGAAGAACTCCTCCGGCTCCATGCCCAGACGACGGGCCGTCGCCTCCGTCATCTCGGTGACGATGAAGCCGGGCGCGATGGCGTTGACGTTGATCCCGAACTTGCCGAGCTCCTTGCCGAGGGTCTTGGTGAAGCCCTGGACGCCGGCCTTGGCTGCCGAGTAGTTGGCCTGGCCGCGGTTGCCGTAGGCGCTGATCGAGGAGAGGTTGAGGATCTTGCCGTAGCGCTGAGCGGTGAAGATCTTCTGCGCCGTCTGGGCCATCAGGAACGCGCCCTTCAGGTGCACGTTCATGACCAGGTCCCAGTCCGTGTCGGTCATCTTGAAGAGCAGGTTGTCGCGAGTGATGCCGGCGTTGTTGACCAGCACGTGCAGCCCGCCGAGCTCGGCGACCGTGCGCTCGACCGCCGCCTCGACCGCGGCGCGGTCGGCGACGTCGCAGCCGATGCCGATCGCCTTCGGCAGCTTGGCCGCCGCCGCGGCGGCGTCCTCCTCGTTGAGGTCCACGATCGCGACCGCGGCACCCTCGTCGGCGAAGCGCTGCGCCATCGCGAAACCGAGACCGCGCGCGGCACCGGTCACCAGCACGACGCGTCCGTCGTAACGACCCATGTTTCCTCCAAGTCCGTCGGCCCGCCGTCGTGGTCGGGCACCGCCAGCCACCTTAGGCCGTGTCTCCACCGTGCGGGTCAGAGCACCGAGCGAAGCCTCTCCGCGTACGCCGCGGGCTCGCCGTCGGCGTACGGTCGCCGGGGCCAGAAGAAGCCCCGCAACCCGTCGCCCTTCGTGCGCGGCACGACGTGGCAGTGCAGGTGTGGCACCGACTGGGAGACCGTGTTGTTCATGGCGACGAAGCTGCCCTGGGCGCCGAGCCCGGCGACCATCGCCGTGGCGAGCCTCTGCGCGGCCGCGAGGAACGGGTCGCGGAGCTCCGCCGGCAGGTCGGGAAGCGTGACGTGGTGCTCCTTCGGCACCAGCAGGACGTGCCCCTTGAAGACGGGCCTCCGGTCGAGGAACGCAAGCAGGGCCTCGGTCTCGAGCACGACCTCCGCCGGGGTCTCCCCTGCCACGATGGAACAGAACACGCAGTCCATGTCCCGACCGTAACCGGCGCGGAGACCTGCCGGCAGGCCGGCGCCCGGACGGGCAGGATGTCGTCGATGGACCGCGGGGCGTCGACCGGCACCGGGGCAGGCGCCACGTCTCCGCGACAGGCCAGCGGCGAGCAGGAGCGGCCCGCGCAGCGCCACGAACAGGTGAGAGCACGGAAATCGACGATGGCCGGCTCCCGAGGGAGCCGGCCATCGCATGCCAAGAGGGCTGTCACACGTGGAGCTGCGGGGAATCGAACCCCGGTCCTCGAGCGTCGATCCAGGTCTTCTACGGGCGTAGTCCGCGGTGTGCGCTTTTCTCGGCCCCGGCGCTGGCACGGACACGTGCGCCGACAGGCTCAGTCAGGATTGAGTCCCGATCAACCCTCCCGACAGAGGTTGATCAGCAAGTCCTCTAGATGAGGCCAGGGTCCGGGACGAGGACGGATGCCCGGTCTGACCCTTCGATTGCTACTCAGGCAGCAAGAGCGAAGTCGTTGCGCTTAGCGTTGGCAACTATTGGTTTGCAGCGATCGTTAACGAGATAACGCTGCCTTCTCGACCCGCTTCCCCTGGAACTAACGTCCCAAGTCGAAACCGATCAGCCCCTCTTGATTTTTCAAACTGCGCTCACAGTCTAGTGGGCACAACCCGGTGCCTCGACCGGTTATTCCTCGTCGAGCACGCCGCGGAGACCGGTCAGTCCTTGTAGCCCTTCAGCCGCCGCTGGACGGCCTGCTCCTTCTCGCGGTTGGCCTGCTTCTCGGCGAGCGTGTGGCGCTTGTCGTAGGCCTTCTTGCCGCGCGCGAGCGCGATCTCGACCTTGGCGCGGCCGTCCTTGAAGTAGAGCTGGAGAGGCACCAGCGTGTAGCCCTTGTCGCCCAGCTTCCGCTCGATCCTGGTGATCTCCGACCGGTTCAGGAGCAGCTTGCGGCGGCGCCGGGCGGCATGGTTGGTCCAGGTCCCGTTGAGGTACTCGGGGATGTGGACGTGGAGGAGGAAGACCTCGCCGTTCTCGATCTCCGCGAAGCCGTCGACCAGGGAGGCACGCCCCTGACGCAGCGACTTCACCTCGGTCCCCATCAGCACCATGCCCGCCTCCCACGTCTCGTCGATGTGGTAGTCGTGCCGCGCCTTCTTGTTCTGCGCGATGGGCTTGGTGCCCTGTTCCCTGGCCATTCAGCCATTCTCTCAGGGCAGGCGAGCGGTTTTCGAAGCGACCCGGGTCAGAGCCACTTCATCGGGTCGACGTCGACGCCGTTCTCCTTGACCGTCCAGTGCAGGTGGCAGCCGGTCGCCCAGCCGGTGTCGCCGACGTAGCCGATGGTCTGGCCGCGCTTGACGTGCTGCCCGACGCCGACGATGTAGCGCGAGGCGTGGCTGTAGCTCGTGGAGAGGCCGACACCCCCATGGACGCCCAGGTCGATGAACATGTAGTTGCCCGAGGGGTCCCAGTCGCCGCCGCCGCGGGCGACGACCACGCCGTCGGCCGGCGCACGCAGCGGCTGGCCGCAGCCGACACCGAAGTCGATGCCGTTGTGGAACATGCGGGTGTGCCAGATCGGGTGGATGCGCCAGCCGAAGGGCGAGGTGATCGGGCCACTGGCGGGCGCGGAGAGGTAGCCGGGCCCATCGGCGTAGTTGCCGCCGTGCTTGCGGATCTCGGCCGCCGCACGCTGCTTGAGGAGGGCCGCGATGTGGTCCTCCTTCGCCTTCAGGTGGGCCAGGGCGGCGCGGTCGGCAGCCTTGGCCTTCGCCGCCTGGTGCTGGATGGCCGCACGCTCGTCGACCAGGGACTGCACGTGGGCGGTCTCCGACGCGGCCTTCTTCTCCAGCGCCTCCTTGTCGACGAGGTTGGCCGCGGCGGCAGCCCGGCTGGCCGCTACCTGGGCCTTGCGTGCCTCGACCTGCGCCTCACGCGCGGCGAGCTCCTGCTCGGCGTTCTCGAGGGCGGAGAGCACAGCGTCCTCGCGGTCGCCGTAGGACTCGTTGAAGGCCATCGCTCGCGTCATGTCGCCCGGGTCACCGGCCCCGGCGACAGCCGCGAAGCCGAGCAGGCGCGGGTCGCCCTGCTCGTAGACGGAGGTCACGAACGCCGCGATGTCGTCCTTCTGGTGGGCGACCTTCTGCCGGCCCTCCTCGAGGTCGTGCTGCGCCACCCGGAGGTTGTGGACCGCCTCGTCGAGGGCGTCCTGCATCTTCTGGTCGCGCAGCCGCGCCTCGTGGAGCGCCGCCTGGGTCGCGTGCAGCCGGACCTTCGCCGTGTGCAGCGAGGCCTCGGCGCGGTGCAGGGCGGCGGTCGCCCGGGCAGCCGTCGCGCTCGAGTCCTCGAGGTCGGACTCGGCGCGGGAGACCTGGTGGTGGACCTGCTTCTGCTTGTCCTTCAGGTCGTCCTCGGCGGACGCGAGCGGGGTCGAGAGGGCCATCACGGCCACGGACGCGAGCGCGAGCGCGCCCAGGCGGCGATGGGTGACGTCGGGACGGTTGGCAAAGGGGAAGGGGCCAGCCACGGGTGAAACCTTCGTTCGGGGAAGAGAACAGTTTCGACGGTAGGTGACGTGCGTCAGACCTTGAGGTATTTGCGCGTCAACAGGAGTGTCGGGACAACCGTGAGGATCGGCCCGAGGATCGCGGCCGCCTCGATGGCGAAGAGGGTGTCGGTCCAGTCGACCCACGGCATCAGGCGAAGGTCGCTGACGCCGCGGACGATCGCGAAGTACTCGAACGCCGACAGCGCGGCCGCCGCGAGGGCGACACCGGCCACCGCCGTGATGAGTGCCTCCAGGAGGAACGGCAGCATGATGTAGAGCGTGCCGGCGCCGACGAGGCGCATGATGCCGATCTCGCGGCGCCGTGCGTACGCCGTGAGCCGGATCGTGTTCGCGACCAGCAGCAGCGCTGCCATCAGCAGCACGCCCGCCGTGAGCAGCGAGCCGATCTGCATCCGGTCGAGGATCTTGAAGATCGGGCCGACGAGTCCGCGGGAGTCGCGGATGCTGTCGACGCCGTCGAGGCCCTCGACGGCGCTCATGATGCCGTCGGCCTTGTGACGGTCCTTGAGGTCGATCCAGACCGACTCACGCAGGTCGTCCGGCCCGAAGTCCGCAGGAAGCTTGGTCTGGTACTGCTGGCCGAAGAGGCGCTTGGTCTTCTCGAAGGCGGTCTGCTGCGACTCGACGTGGTAGCCCTTCGCCTCCGGGTTGTCCTGGACCACCTTGAGGATCGCGGACTTCTGCGCGGGCGTCACGCCGCCGGTGCAGGTGCTGGCCTTCGACGCGTCGTTGCACAGCCAGACCACGACCTGGTTGATCTTGCCGAAGTGCTCCTCGGCGTGGTCGGCCTGCAGCTTGAGCAGCGCGCCGAGGCCGACGAGGGTCAGCGACACGAAGAGCGTGAGGACGACGGCGAGGTGCATCGACACGTTGCGACGCAGGCCCTGCTTGAGCTCGGTGAAGACATAGGTCATCTGCATGGGAAGGGCTCTCAGTTCTCGTAGCCGTAGGCGCCGCGGGCCTCGTCGCGCACGACCTTGCCGTTGGCGAGCTCGATGACGCGCTTGCGCATCTGGTCGACGATGCCGGCGTCGTGGGTCGCCATGATCACGGTCGTGCCGGTGCGGTTGATCCGGTCGAGCAGCTTCATGATGCCGAGCGACGTCGCCGGGTCGAGGTTTCCGGTGGGCTCGTCCGCGATGAGGATCATCGGACGGTTGACGAAGGCGCGCGCGATCGCGACGCGCTGCTGCTCACCGCCGGAGAGCTCGTCGGGCATGCGGTCCGCCTTCTCGGCCAGTCCGACCAGCTCGAGCGTCTCGGGGACGAGGCGGTCGACGTCGGCGCGAGACTTGCCGATCACCTGGAGCGCGAACGCGACGTTCTCCGCGACGGTCTTGTTCTGGAGGAGGCGGAAGTCCTGGAAGACGGTGCCGATCTGGCGGCGCAGACGCGGGACCTTCCAGCCGGCGAGCCGGTTGAGGTCCTTGCCGGCCACGTGCACGCGGCCGTCCGTCGCGCTCTGCTCGCGCAGGATCAGCCGCAGGAACGTCGACTTGCCCGAGCCCGAGGCGCCGACGAGGAAGACGAACTCGCCCTTCTCGATGTCGACCGACACCTTCTCGAGCGCACCATGGTCCTGGCCGGGGTACGTCTTGCTGACCTTTTCGAAGCGGATCACTGCACAGACTTTAGGTGAGCGGACAACCAGAACCGCGGACCTGCGTGTCGCACCCGCGCCCCCGGCGACGCTTCCGGCGACGTGCACCTAGGGTGGCCCCATGGCTCGTCGCACCGGTTCTGTGAGGACGTGGCGCAGCGTGTGCGCCGTCGCCTGGGCCTCGCTCGCAGGGGCACTCCTGGCCGGATGCGGGGGCGGCCCGACGCCTCCCCCAGCCGCTCCGGAGCCGACCCCGCTCGCGTCGTACGACGGCACGGTGGCGCACGTCGAGCGGATCTCGTTCTGCTCGAGGATCCCGGCCCGGGCCGTCCTCGAGGCCGTCGGGACCAAGGACGTCACCACCGCCCACTACGGCAACGGCGAACGCCTGCCCGGCACGGAGGACCTCTCCCACGAGTACGGCTGCGTCTTCGCCCACGGCGACGTGGTCGCACGCAGCTGGGTCTTCGTGCCGCCGGTGACGCCGGCGCAGGCAGCCCAGCTCGTTGCCGCGGCACGGAAGACGCCGGGCTGCCACACGACGCCGGCGGCGAGGTTCGGCTCCCCCGCTGTCGGCACGGTGTGCAGCAGCTCCGCCGGCCGCACCGTCACCTACCGCGGCCTGTTCGGGGACGCCTGGCTGGCGTGCTCGGTCGCCGCCCCCGCCAAGGAGGCCTCCGAGGCCGACCTCGTGGCGCGCGCCGGCGACTGGTGCGTCCAGGTGGCCACCACCGCCTCGTCCTCCTGAGGTCAGCCGCGGACTGCGAGCCAGCCGAGGACGGCGCTGAGGAACTGCCCGGGCTCGCGTCGGTGGACATGGTGCCCGGCGTCGATCTCGACCATCACGCAGTCGGGGATCCGCGCCACGACCTCGGCGACCTTCTCCACCGGCAGGTGGGAGCCGGCGCCACCGCTCACGAGCAGCGTCGGCGCGACGATCAGCCCCAGCTCGTCCCACGCCACGTCGTCGCGGGTGGAGGCCTCCCCCATCAGCGCCGGAACGGCGTCCCAGTCGTAGTCGAGCTCGCGGTCCGGTCGCGGCGGCACCCGCCGCGTACGCGGCCACGGCGGGATGACGTCCTCGACGACCAGGCGCGCGACCAGGTCCGGGCGATGCGCCGCGACCCGGAAGCCGATGTTGCCGCCGAGCGAGTGCCCGACGAGCACGACGCCGGAGAGGCCGACCGCATCGAGCAGGGCGCAGACGTCGGCCTCGATCAACGCGTGGCGGTACTCCCCGGGCCAGTCGCTGTCGCCGTGACCACGCAGGTCGACGGCGTACGTCGTGAACCGCTGCGCGAGCGCGTCACGCACCGTGTCCCAGCTGGCGGCGCGCTCGCCCGCACCGTGGAGCAGCACCATCGGGGGGCCGTCCCCGCGCACGTCGTACGCGAGGGTCAGGTCACCGACGCGGAGCCGCTCCACCGGTGGCAGGGATCAGGAGGCGCTGCGGCGCCAGCGGATGCCGGCCTCGATGAAGTCGTCGATGTCGCCGTCGAGGACGGCAGCCGGGTTGCCCGACTCCTGGCCCGTGCGCAGGTCCTTGACCAGCTGGTAAGGGTTGAGGACGTAGTTGCGCATCTGGTCGCCCCACGAGGCGGCGACGTCGCCCTTGAGGTCCTTCTTGAGCGCGGCCTCCTCGGCCTTCTTCTTCGCGAGGAGCTTCGCCTTGAGGACGACCATCGCTGAGGCCTTGTTCTGCAGCTGCGACTTCTCGTTCTGGCAGGAGACCACGATGCCGGTCGGAATGTGCGTCAGGCGGACCGCGGAGTCGGTCGTGTTGACCGACTGGCCACCCGGACCGCCGGAGCGGAAGACGTCGACACGAAGGTCGTTCTCGTCTACCTCGATGTTGTCGGTCTGCTCGAGCACCGGCACGACCTCGACGGCGGCGAACGACGTCTGGCGGCGGCCCTGGTTGTCGAACGGCGAGATGCGGACGAGACGGTGCGTGCCGGCCTCGACCGAGAGCGTGCCGTAGGCGTAGGGCGCGTGGATCGCGAACTCAGCGGACTTGATGCCCGCCTCCTCGGCGTAGGAGACGTCGAAGACCTCGACGGGGTACTTGTTGCGCTCCGCCCAGCGCGTGTACATGCGCATGAGCTGCTCGGCGAAGTCGGCGGCATCGACGCCACCGGCGCCGGAGCGGACGGAGACGATCGCCTCGCGGGCGTCGTACTCACCGTTGAGGAGGGTGCGGACCTCGAGCGCCTCGACGGACTTCTTGATCCGCTCGAGCTCGGCCTCCGCCTCGGCGAGGGTGTCGGCGTCGCCCTCCTCCTGGCCCATCTCCACCAGGACGCCGAGGTCCTCGATGCGGTCGGCCAGGCCGGTGAAGCGGTCGATCTCGCCGTTGAGGGCGGAGAGGCGGCCGGTCACCTTCTGCGCGTTGTCCTGGTCGTCCCAGAGGTCGGGGGCAGCAACCTGCTCCTCGAGCTGCTCCTTCTCCGCGCGGAGCGCGCCGAGGTCGAGCACCTGCTCGATGGTGCGCATCGTCGCCTGGAGCTGCTTGATCTCGGTGTCGAAGTCCGTGGTTGCCACGATCGTCAAGGTTACGGCACGGCGACGGGTGTGCTGACCTCGGCGCAGGCCGGGAGAAATGGAAGGCCCCCGCAGGGGTCTCGGGTCCTCTGCGGGGGCTGAGGACATTCTGGGCCCGCGCGGGCCACCAGCGACATCCCTGAGGGCCCATCGTGAGCGATGTCACTCCCCGCGCAGCACCACCGAGGCCGAGCCGATGGCGCTGACGGTCGTCGCGGTCAGGCCCTCTACCGTCAACGGGAGGTCGAGCGGGGCGCGCAGCCGCACGACGACCCGCCCCTCGACGACGCTCACCGTCGCGACGATGCCGGGGTGGGCACGTTCGGCACCCGCCGCACGGAGGTGCGCGGCAACGCTCGCCCGCGCCGTCCGCACGTCGACGGGCGCGAGGGCAGCCAGGCCTCCGTCGTACGCCGGGGCGCCCTGGACCTGGTCGGCGGCCGCCAGCGCGGCACCATCGGCCAGCGTCGCCAGCGACTCGCGCTGGAGGTACGCCGCCGAAGCGTCCACGGTGACCCCGACCGCGAGGAGCAGGACGAGTGCGAACCCGACGACCAGGACCGTGACCTGCCCGGCCTCCGCGCGCCTGCTCACGGTCCGAGGTCCCGGTAGCGGCCGATCGGGACGCGGTGGTCGGCCCGGATCGCGAAGCTCGGGGCCCCACCGCCGAGTGCGGCCGGCACGAGAGGAAGCACGACGTGTGAGGACAGACGTACCGCGATCGTGGCTCCGCGTCGGTGGCAGGGTGGCGCCGGGTCACAGGTGATCTCGAGGTCGACCGGCTCGGTGACGCCCTGGTCCTCGAGCGCGACTGACGCCGCGTCCTGCGCGCGACGCAGCCCCTCCGCATCCGTGTCGGCCAGCGCGTAGGCGCGTCCTGCCGCACGTGCCGCCGCCTCCGCCCCGAACGACGCCCGCTGGACGTCGAAGACGGCCAGGAGGAGATAGACGAGAGGAACCAGCAGGAGCACCGCGAGCCAGACGAGCTCGACCAGCGCGCTGCCCCGCTCGTCGCGGCGCGACATCGCCCTCCCCCGTCGCTCGTGCCGCCTCACGAGGGCTCCTCGATGGCGTGGCCGGTGAGCTCGAGCCGGGTCGCCGGCCCCCAGAGCCCGAGCGGCGGGACGACCGCCACGACCCTCACCTCGACGCCGGGCTGCCCGTCGACGACGGACCGACGCGCCGTCACGTCACGCGCGAACCGCGCCGAGAGCGCTCCTGAGATCTGCTCCCGGGTGCGGCGTACGCCGTCGGCCGGACCGCGGTCGACGGTCGCCGCGAGCCGCGCACCGTCGGACGCCGCAGCCGTGAGCGTGTTGCGGACGTGGAGCACCAGCGCGACCTGGAGGATGCCCAGCACCAGTGGCAACAGCACCACGGTCACCAGCACGAAGTCGACGACCGAAGCGCCGTGCTCAGCCGCTGACCTGCGCCAGCGCATTGCTGAGCATCTGCTGCAGCTGCGGACCCGCGAAGCGCCACAACATCGTCACCAGCCCCGCCGTCATGATCGTGACCAGGACCCAGCCGGGCACATCGCCTCGTTCATCACGGCGCCGCGGCGCCGTCGTGGAGGTCAGCACCAGGCACCACGCCCACCACCTCATCTGCTTCACCCGAGATCCTTCCTTCGCGCCGTGTCAGGGCGTCATCAACGTGAGCCCGACAGCGCCGGGCCAGAAAGCGAACACCACGGTGACCGGCAGCACCAGGAAGACCACCGGGACCATCATCAGCACCTCACGCCGGGCCGCCGACTCGATCAGCTCGCGTCGCCCCGCCTCACGGACGTCGGCCGCCTGCGCGTGGAGGATGTCGGTGAGCGGTGTGCCGCGCTCCACGGCGACCGCGATGCCCTCGGCGAACCGGGCGACCAGCGGTACGCCGGTGCGGGCGGCCAGCGCGTCGAAGGCCTCGCCCACCGGGGTCCCGGTGCGCACGGCCGCGAGCACCACGCCGAGGTCCTCCGAGAGCGCGCCCGACGTCCGCGCGACGACGCGTCCCAGCGCGACGACCGGCCCCTCACCCGCCGCAACCGCCAGTGCGAGTAGCTCCGCCACCGTCGGGAACTCCAGCAGAACGGCCCGCTCGCGCCGACGGACCTGCGCCGTCAGCCGCTGGTCACGCAGGACGACGCCAGCCGCGAAGCCCAGCACGCACAGGACGAGCAGCTGGACCACGTTGCCGGCCGTTGCATCGCGGGTCGAGTCGAGCAGGCCGTAGGCCGCCGCCGCTGCGAACCCGAGCAGACCCCAGACCACCTGCTCGACCCGGAAGTCCGCCACGCTGCCCGCGAGCCCGGCCCGCTCGAGGCGCCGGCGCACCGTGGTCGCCCCTCCGAGAGCCGTCTCCAGCCAGCTCGCCAACGAGGCCAGCAGCGTCCCCACGGCTCCCGGACCGGTGGCAGCCGGCCGGGCGGGCGCCCGGCGGACGTCCCGCAGGTAGGGAAGCACCCGGTGCCGCAGGTCGGTCCTCCGCAGCGAGCGGAGGCGCAGGACCACCAACGCGAGGCCGAGGCCACCCGCCGCACCGAGCAGCCCGCCCGTGACATCGCCTGTCATGCCAGCACCCGGCGCTCGGAGGGCAGACGCCCGATGCGGATCATCAACCGGTAGGCCACGAGGCAGCAGGCGGCACCACCGAAGATCACCACGGCTCCGCCCGGTGAGGAGTAGCGCGCGATGACGTCCGGTTGGAAGGAGAGCATCAGAAGCACCAGCCACGGTGCCGCCACCGCCAGACGGGCACCGGAGACCGTCCACGCCTGTCGCGACTCGAGTTCGGAGCGGGTCCGCGCATCCTGGCGGAGGAACGACGAGAGGTTGCGCAGCAGGCGGCCGAGGTCACCGCCGCCGACCTCCCGCGCGATCCGCAGCGCCTCCACGACGCGATCCCCGACCGGGTCGGCCAGCCGGTCCTTCAGGCGGTCCAGCGCGTCAGGGAACCTCCCGCTCACCTGGTAGTCGAGCGCGAAGGCGGCGAAGGCGGGGCGCAGGGCGGCAGGCCCTCTCGTCCCGAGCGCACCGAGGGCCTCGGGCAGCGACATCCCGGCCCGCACGGCGCTGGCGAGGTTGTCGACTGCTTCCGGCCAGACCTCCGCGACGTCCCTCTGCCGGCGTCTCGCTCGCCCCTGCAGGGCGGCGAACGGGAGGTAGCCGCCGATCAGGGCGAAGACCAGCGAAACGGGCCAGGCACCTGCGGTCGCCAGCACCGCGAGGCCGGCCGTGACGGCACACACGGCACTGGCAGCCACGACCGTGCGTACCGCGATGCCGTCGAGCCCGGCGCGCCCCAGCAGGTCGGGCAACCGCGCCTGCCGGCGGCCCGGCCGCACGACCGGGGGCTGGAACGACGACCACACGAGCAGCAGGCCGACGCCCACTCCGAGCCCGACGAGCGCACCCACGTCAGCGTCCCGCCAGAACGGCGTGCACGTCGATCCCCGCCCGGCCGAACCGCTCGACGTGCGGCGGCATCCCGCCGACGTAGCGGAGCTCAGCGTCATCACGCACGAAGAGCGGCTCGGTCTCGATGACGCCCTGCTCGATCCGCCCGGGAACGGCGACCACCTCCTGCACCCGGCGTACGCCGGCGTGGTCGATGCCGAGGTGCACCACGAGGTCGATGCTGCTGGCGACGGCCGGCGTGACGAACCCTGCGTGCACATTGGGACCGGCGAGCAGCGGCAGCGCGGAGAGCTTCACGAGCGCGTCTCGCGCGGAGTTGGCGTGGACCGTGCACATGCCCGGCAGCCCGGAGTTGAGCGCGAGCAGCATGTCGAGGCTCTCCTCGGCCCGGACCTCGCCGACGATGATCCGGCTCGGCCGCATCCGCAGGGACTCCTTGACCAGGTCACGGAGGGTGATCTCCCCCGTGCCCTCGAGCCCGGTCTGACGGGTCTGCATCGCGACCCAGTCGGGATGGGGGAAGCGCAGCTCGAACACCTCCTCCGCCGACACGACACGATCCGAGCCGGGGATGGACGCGGCGAGGCAGTTGAGGAAGGTCGTCTTGCCCGACTGGGTCGCTCCTGCGACCAGCAGGTTGAGCCCGGCCCGGACGCTCGCCTCGAGGAAGCTCGCAGCTCGCGGGGACAGGCTCCCGAGCTCGACGAGATCAGCGAGCCGGGTGGCACGCAGGGTGTGCTTGCGGATGTTGACCGCGCTGAACCCGCGCGAGATGCCCTCGAGCACGACGTGCAGCCGGTTGCCATCCGGCAGCATCGCGTCGACGAAGGGCTGGCTCATGTCGATCCGTCGGCCACTGCTCTTCAGCATCCGCTCGATGAGCTCGGCGACCTCGGCCCGGGTGAGCACGGTCGAGGTCAGCTCGTGCCGGCCGCGGCGGCTCACGAAGACCTCCGACGGCTTGTTGATCCAGATCTCCTCCACCTCGTCGTCCTCGAGGTAGGGCTGGAGGGCCCCGAAGCCCGAGACCCGGGCGACGACCTCGGTGATGACGCGCGACGGGTCGGCGACGCGACCCACCTGACCGGTCAGGCTGTGCTCGTCGTGGAGGCGCACAGCCTCCTCGGCGAGTCGACGCACGGCACCCGGCTCGTGCTGCGGATCGACGCCCTCGGCCCGCACCCGCTCGCGGACTCGCTCGTCGATCTGCTCGACGAGGGCGCGGTGCGCACCCGCATCCGTGCCTGACGACGCGTCTGCGCCCTGGGTCGCGGCGTACGCCACCATCGTCGATCCCCGTCCCGAGTAGTGGTCTCCTGAGGGGTTCCTACGCCCTGCAACGCGCCGTTGTCCACCAACGCGTCCAGCCGCTGTGGACGACCACCGCCGGCGCCCGGACAACCCGGGCGGAAGCCGACAAATGCAGCGGCGCCCCCCGGGAACACCCGGGGGCGCCGCCACGTGCGGAGGGTCAGATCTGCGGACCGCTGTTCTGGTTCTGCAGCTTCGCGAGCTGGCGGGCCGCCGCCTCACGACCACCCAGGCCGAAGGCGAGCGCCGCGGCGGCAGCGCCACCCACGACGAGCGAACCGAAGGCCAGGTTGATGATCGAGTCGGCCAGGCCCATGTACTTCAGGCCCATCGCGCCGAAGAGCACCAGCGTGGCGATCCGGACGATGTTGGCCGCGCTGCCGCCGACCAGCTTGGCGAGCACCGAGGCGACCACGAAGCCCGCCGCGATGATCGCGCCGCCGAAGGCGACCTTGCCGCCGAGCGCCAGGATCTCCTGCAGGAAGTTCGTGATCTCCGCGAACCCGAGCAGCCGCGTCGCCGCGACCGCGAAGACCAGCACGATCGCGACCTGGACGATCTTGGTGATCGCCGGGACGGCGCTCTTGCCGGCCGGGAGGACCTCCATCGACCGCAGGCCGCGGTCGATGCCGAGACCGCTGAGCAGCTCGGTCAGCAGGGCCGTCACGAAGCCCGCGATCAGCACGCCGATGCCGAGCAGGACGGCGCCGGCGATGATGTTGGGGATCGCGTCCATGATCTTCTGCAGCATCTGCGTCGCCGGCTCCGAGATCGCCTGGATGTCGAGGATCTGGAGGGCCGAGATGGCCACGACCAGCATGATCATCGAGTAGACGACCAGACCGAGCATCGAGATGATCGAGCGGGCCGAGAGGCCAGCCTCGACGGGTGCCGGCGCGGCGTACCCCGGCGTGTCGGCGACGCCCGCCGCGGTCTCCAGCTTTCGGCTCCCGTTGCCGAGCCACCTGTCGAACGGCACCGCGCTGAGCGCGGTCTCCACCAGCTGCCGGACGATCTTCGCGAGGATCGCGCCGACGACGAAGACCAGGCCCGCGCCGATGATGTTCGGCAGGAAGGCGAAGACGCCGTTGAGCATGTTCTGGACCGGCGCCAGCACCTGGGTGAGGCCGAAGAGCTGGAGGATCGCCATCAGCCCGAAGAGCCAGACCAGCAGCGAGGCGATCGAGCCCAGTGAGGCGCCGAGGCTCTGGCCGTCAGCACCAGCCTTCTGCAGCGCCGGCACCTTCGTGACCAGCTTCGCGAAGACCTTCGCCACGATCTTGGCGATGATCCACGTGATGACCAGGATCGCGATCGCGATGCCGACCTTCCCCAGCGTGCCGACCACGTCGTAGCGGTCGTTGAACTCCTGAATATCCACGATTTCTCCTAGCCCGAGTGAGAGCAGATTTCATTGGAGACCCTTACACACCGGTCTAGACCAGCGGTAGGGCTCTGTCTCATTCGGACAGGTCGGGACGCCAGGGCGAGGTCGGTCAGGCGAAGAGATCGCCGAGGTCCACGACGCGCGCCAGGACCTCGTCGTAGCGGAACTGGTCGAGTCCGAACTCGTCTGCGGCACCGGCTTCGACCTCGTCCCAGGTGAGGGGTGTCGCCACCGTCGGCCGCTCCTTCCCCCGCAGCGAGTAGGGCGCGACGGTGGTCTTCGACCCGGAGTTCTGCGACCAGTCGAAGAAGACCTTTCCGGTACGCCGCGCCTTCGTCATCGTCGCGGTGACCAGCGCCGGATGCGCCGCCTGCAGCTCCTCGGCGATCTCCTTCGCCAGCGCCGTCGACCCCTCGGAGCTCAGCGAACCGTCGAGCGGCACGTAGAGATGCAGGCCCTTCGACCCGCTGGTCACCGGCCTCGCCTCCAGGTCGCGCTCCGCCAGCAGGGCGCGTGCCAGCAGCGCCACCTCGCAGCACTGCAGGAGCCCGGCGCCCTCGCCGGGATCGAGGTCGACGACCATGCGGTCCGGGGCGGCGGGCGCGCCCGTCGCGTCGACCTGCCACTGGTGCACGTGCAGCTCGAGGGAGGCCAGGTTGACCAGGTAGACCAGCGCAGCGAGGCCGTCGACGACCGGGAAGTTGATCTCCCCCGCCTCCCCCGATCCCCGCGACCCCGTCGTCGGCACGGAGACCGTCCTCAGCCACGACGGAGCGCCGGCGGGTGCGTTCTTCTCGAAGAAGCTCGCCTTGGCCACGCCGTGCGGCCAGCGGATCCGGGTGACGGCCCGGTCGGCGATGTGCGGCAGGAGGACCGGCGCGATCCGCACGTAGTAGTCGAGCACCTCGCCCTTCGTCGTGCCGGTCGCGGGGTAGAGCACCTTCGCGAGGTTGCTCAGCGTGAGCCGGTGCCCCTCGACCTCGGTGACGACCTCGGTGCCGGCCGGGCTCACGACTGGCCCTCGAGGTCGGCCGGGACGAGGTCCTGCCGGACTCCTTGGTACGACGGCTGGCGCAGGCGGCCGTCGCCGGTCATGCCCAGCGACTCCACGTCCACGACCACGACCGGCTCCACCCAGTGGGTGCCCAGCGCGTCGGCCTTCGCGATCGGCGTGACGAAGGGGCTGTCGGCACGGCCCAGGTCGGCCAGCATCGGCAGCAGCGCCAGGCCGGCACGTCCGGCGAGACCGCTCCCGACCCGCCCCCGGAAGACCAGGCCGTCCGGCGTCGGCTCGCCGACCAGCAATGCCCCGAGCCGGGCGTCGCTGCCCTTCTCGCCACGCCATCCGCCGATCACCACCGAACGCCGTGGCCGGTGGGGGAACTTCAGCCAGTCGCGACTGCGCACCCCCGGACGGTACGCCGCCGACCGCAGCTTGGAGACGATCCCCTCGAGCCCCTGCTGCCGGGTGGCTTCGAGCAGCATCTCCCCGTCGTCGTACGTCGGGGGGACGAGCCAGGCGTCGTCGCCGAGGTGCAGGGCCTCGAGCTGGGCACGCCGGTCGACCCACGCCAGCGTGGTCAGGTCGCGACCGTCGAGCTCGAGCAGGTCGAAGACGTAGAGACGCGGCTGCCCGCCGCGCTGCAGGGCGCCGAAGGTGGGCAGGCCCGCCTCGTCGGCTGCGGCGAGCTCACCGTCGAGGACCATGCTCCGGCCGAGTGCCGCGAGCCCGGCGAGCCGGGGGAAGTCGCGGGTGCGCTCGTTGCCGTTGCGCGACCACACCCGCACCCCGTCGGCATCCACGTGCACGATCACGCGGATGCCGTCCCACTTCACCTCGTGGACCCAGTCAGGCCCGTCGGGCACGCGGTCGCCCTTGGTGGCGAGCATCGGAGGCACGAACGGCATGCCAACCATCTTCTCGGATACCGTGAAGACATGCGCGCTATCTGGAAGGGGGCCGTCTCGTTCGGCCTCGTCAGCGTCCCGGTCAAGCTGTACTCGGCGACCGAGAGCCACGACGTCTCCTTCCGCCAGGTGCACGCCAAGGACGGCGGCCGGATCCGCTACCAGCGGATCTGCTCGCTCGACGGCGAGGAGGTGCCCTACGCCGACATCGCGAAGGGCTACGAGACCGAGGACGGCGAGATGGTCATCCTCAGCGACGACGACCTCCGCGAGCTCCCGGTCACGGCCAGCCGCGAGATCGCCGTCGAGAAGTTCGTGCCGAGCGAGCAGATCGACCCGCTCATGTTCGAGAAGAGCTACTACCTCGAGCCGGAGAAGACCGGCGCCAAGCCCTATGCCCTGCTGCGCCAGGCCCTGCAGGAGTCCGACCGGGTCGCGGTGGTGACGGTCGCGCTGCGCCAACGCACCGCCCCCGCTGTCCTCCGGGTCCGCGAGACCGAAGCCGGCGACGTGATCGTGCTGCAGACCCTCATGTGGCCCGACGAGATCCGCACCCCCGACTTCTCCGTCGAGGCCGGCGAGGTCAAGGACGCCGAGGTCAAGATGGCCCGCATGCTCGTCGAGACGCTCGCCGGCGACTTCGACCCGAGCGAGCTCGAGGACGACTACGCCGAGGCGGTCGAGGCCCTGGTCAAGGCAAAGATCGAGGGCGGCGAGGTGCAGCGCACCGAGACCTCCACCAAGTCCGCCGGCGAGGTCGTCGACCTGCTCGCGGCCCTCCAGCAGTCGGTCGAGGCGGCCAAGCAGGCGCGCGGGGAGAAGGCCGGCTGACCGGCGCCTCCGCGCCGCACGTCACGGTCCGGCCACGATCGACCGGGCCGGCCCGAAATCAGGTGACGCGTCAGCCAGTCGGCGCCATGCTGACCGGGTGACCACCGAGCAGCCTCCTGTCCGCGTCTGGCTCCCCTGGCTGATCGGCCTCGCGGCGATCTGGGGCTGCAGCTTCCTCTTCATCAGCGTCGGGGTCCGCGAGCTGCATCCCGCCTACGTGACACTCGGCCGCGTCTCGTCGGGCGCCATCGCGGTGCTGGTGCTGATGGCCTTCACCGGACACCGGCTACCGCGCGACGTGGTCACGTGGCTCCACCTCGCCGTCCCCGGCCTCCTCATCGCGTTCGCCTTCACGCTCTTCGGCTTCGGCGAGCAGCGCATCCCCAGCCTGCTCGCCGGGATCTGGAACGGCACCACGCCGCTCGTCACCCTCCCGGCTGCCGTCCTGCTGTTCCGGACCGAGCGGTTCTCGCTGGCGAAGGTCGTCGGCCTGGTGCTGGGGTTCGGCGGCACGCTCGTCGTGCTCGGGGCATGGCACGGCCTCAGCGGCAGCGGGTTCACCGGGCAGATGCTCTGCTTCGCCGCAGCCTCGTGCTACGGCATCGCGATCCCCTACCAGCACCGCTACGTCGCCCCGCGCGTCGACTCCGACCTCGCGGTCAGCGCCGGCCAGCTCCTGTGGGCGACCGCCGCACTCGCGGTCGTGGCGCCCTTCGTCGCCGGTGTACCGCCGGCGCCGTGGGACCTCTCGCCGGAGGTGGTCGCCTCCGTGCTCACGCTCGGTGCCGTCGGCACCGGCATCGCCCTGGCCATCCACGCGCGCAACATCCGCTGGGTCGGCGGCTCGACGGCGTCGTACGTGACCTACCTGAGCCCGCTGTTCGCCATCGCGGTCGGCATGGTCGTCCTCGGCGAGGAGCCGCACTGGTACCAGCCGGTGGGCGGAGCCGTCATCCTGCTCGGTGTCGCCATCGCGCAGGGCCGGATCCGGATCGGCCCGAGGCCCGTCGCCGTCACACCGGCCGAGGGCCAGGCCTAGGCCGACGGCGTCTTCCCCCGCGCCGCGGCGGAGTCCTTGAACGCGCGGTGTGCCAGAGCCATCGCGAAGTCCGTGGCACGCGGCGCGACGACGTTCGCCACCTCGAGGACGCCGGCGACGCGGGTGTTGACCGTGAGCGGCCGGTCCTCCAGGGCGCGGACGACGCGCTCCGCAGCGTGTTCCGGCGTCTCGCCGTGCCCGCTGTACGCCTCGGTCGGCGCCACCATCGGCGTGCTGACCAGCGAGAACCTCATGTTCGTGAAGGTCACGTTGTCGAAGAACGCCTCCCGCCCGGCGATCCGCGAGAACGTGTCGAGCGCGGTCTTCGAGGCGATGTACGCCGCGAACTTCGGCGCCTTGATCTGGATGCCCCAGGTGACGATGTTGACCACGTGGCCGAACTTCTGCGCACGCATCGCCGGCAGCAGTCCCATGGTCAGCCGGACCGGCCCCATGTAGTTGATCGCCATGGTGCGCTCGATGTCATGGAACCGGTCATAGCTCAGGTCGAGCGACCGGCGGATCGAGCGGCCGGCGTTGTTGACCAGGTAGTCCACCGCGCCGTGGGCGGCGAGCACGTCCTTGACGAGCTTGTCGATCGCGTCACCGTCGGTGAGGTCGCATGGAAAGACCTCGGCGACGCCGCCGGCGTCCTCGATCTCGTCGCGCACGGCCTCGAGCTCGGCGACACGCCGCGCGACGAGGAGCACCCGCGCCCCCCGGTCGGCCACAGCCACGGCAGTGGCCCGACCGATGCCGGAGGAAGCGCCGGTGACGAGCACGGTGCGCCCGGCGAGCGGGCTGGGCAGGCCGGCCACCCGGCGTACGACGCGAGCGGCGACCGCGCGGGGACCCTGGAAGAGGAGCATGAAGCCCATGCTACGTCTGACCGATCGGTCAAGTCACGTGACCAGGCCACGCACCACGCGGAGCCCGACCGCGACCCGGGCCAGGTCGGCCGACTCGTCGACACAGATCTCCTCCAGCGTCTGTGCGGCCCGCTGCACCCGCCCGGCGTCGCGCTCTTCCCAGAGCGCCACCCGCAACGGTGCCGGCTCCTCAGCCGGGGTGGACTGGAGGACCTGCTCGGTCAGCGCGGCGTGGACGGCATGGAGATCGTCGCGCACAGCGGCCCGCGCCAGCGCCTCCCATCGGTCGCGACGCGGGAGCGCCTGCACCCGGCGTACGACGGAGGACAGGCCGAGCCTCTCCCCCAGGGCGAAGTGGACGCGGGCCACGTCGAGCGGGTCGACCTGCTCCCGTTCGGCCGTCTCGACGACTCCCAGCAGCACGTACGCCGGCTGGAGCACCGCCACCCGGGTCGCCAGGGCCTCGTCGACCCCGTGGGCCAGCAGGTCGTCCCGGCGTGCCTCGAAGCCCTCGCGCTCCCGTCCGCCGAGCAGCCCGGGCAGGTAGTCCATCAGGCGCTGCACGGCCTCGCCGAAGTAGTCGACGATCTCCTCACTCGCCAGCGGCGAACGGCGGTTGGTGACCAGCCAGCGGGAGGCTCGCTCGACGAGCGTGCGCATCTCGATGCGCATCGTGGTCTGCACGCTCGCATCGAGACGGTTGTCCTCGGCCGCGATCCGTTCGCGCAGCGCGAGCGAGGCGAAGATCTCGCGCGCCACGAAGTTCGCGCGCGCGAGGTCCGGGGCGCTCGCTGACGTCTCCTCCGAGAGACGGTGCCAGAAGGTGATGCCGGCTCCGTTGACCAGGTCGTTGACCACCTGCGTCACGATGATCTCCCGCCGGAGCGGGTGCCGAAGGATCCGCTGCCGGTACTCCTGCCGCACCTGCGAGGGGAAGTAGGCGTAGAGGTCGCTCCGGAGGAACGGGTCGTCGGGCAGGTCGGACTCGAGCAGCTCGCGGGCGAGCACGATCTTGGTCCAGGAGAGCATGACCGCCAGCTCGGGAGCGGTGAGCCCCTCCCCCTGCTCTTGCCGACGCCGCACCTCCGCCGCCGCCGGCAGTCCCTCCAGCTCACGGTCGACCGCACGTCGCTGTTCGAGCGCCTGGAGCCAGGACTCGTGCACGTGCAGCAGGGCCGGCGCGGTCGCCAGGGCGTTGGCCAGCGCCAGGTTCTGCTCGTAGTTGTCCCGCAGCACCAACGCAGCGACCTCGTCCGTCATCGACGCCAGGAGCGCGTTGCGCTGCTTGCCGGTGAGGTCGCCGTCGTCGACCGCCGCGTCGAGCAGGATCTTGAGGTTGACCTCGCGGTCCGAGGTGTCGACGCCGGCCGAGTTGTCGATGAAGTCCGTGTTGATCCGGCCACCGGCCGCGGCGTACTCGATCCGGCCGAGCTGGGTCAGGCCGAGGTTGCCGCCCTCCCCCACGCAGCGCACGCGGAGCTCGGCGCCGTTGATCCGGATGGCGTCGTTGGCCTTGTCCCCGACGTCCGCGTGCGACTCGGCGGCGCCCTTCACGTACGTCCCGATGCCGCCGTTCCACAGGAGGTCGACGGGCGCAGCGAGGATCGCGCGCAGCAGGTCGTTGGGAGGCAGCGAGCCGGTGGCCGGATCGAGCCCGAGCACGGCCGCCACCTCGGGCGAGACGGGCACCTGCTTGGCCTGCCGCGACCACACGCCGCCGCCGGCCGAGATGAGCTTCCGGTCGTAGTCCTGCCAGGAGGACCGCGGGAGCGCGAACAGGCGCGCACGCTCGTCGTACGACGTGGACGGGTCGGGGTCCGGGTCGAGGAAGATGTCGCGGTGGTCGAACGCCGCCACCAGCCGCGTGGTTCGCGAGCTCAGCAGGCCGTTGCCGAAGACGTCTCCGGACATGTCGCCGATGCCCACGCAGGTGAACTCCTCGTTCTGGCAGTCGACTCCCATCTCCCGGAAGTGCCGCTGCACCGAGACCCAGGCACCACGGGCGGTGATACCCATGGCCTTGTGGTCGTAGCCGGCCGAGCCACCCGACGCGAACGCATCACCCAGCCAGAATCCGTAGCCTGCCGCCACCTCGTTGGCGATGTCGGAGAACGTCGCCGTCCCCTTGTCGGCAGCCACCACGAGGTAGGCGTCGTCACCGTCGTGGCGCACCACGCGCGCCGGTGGCACGACTTCACCGGAGACCATGTTGTCGGTCAGGTCCAGGAGGCCGGCGATGAAGGTGCGGTAGCAGGCGATCCCTTCGGCCAGCCATGCCTCACGGTCGGCCGGGTCGGGCAGGTGCTTCGCGTAGAAGCCGCCCTTGGCACCCACCGGCACGATGACGGTGTTCTTCACCATCTGCGCCTTGACCAGGCCGAGGACCTCGGTGCGGTAGTCGTCACGGCGGTCCGACCACCGGAGCCCGCCGCGGGCCACGGCTCCGAAGCGCAGGTGCACGCCCTCCACACGCGGAGAGTGCACGAAGATCTCGAACTGCGGCCGGGGAGCCGGCAGGTCCGGCACCTGGCCGGGGTCCAGCTTCAGGGCGAGGCAGGCACGCGGCCGCCCGTCGACGCCCACCATGAAGTGATTCGTCCGGAGCGTCGCGCTGACCAGCGCCAGGTAGGACCTCAGGATCCGGTCGTGGTCGAGCCGGACGACGTCATCGAGGCCGCTGACGATCTGCTCCCGGAGCCGTTCCTCCTTCTGGGAGCGCCCCTCCGCGTCGGCGTCGGGGTCGAACCGCGCCTCGAAGAGGCCCACCACGAGCCGGGTCAGCGCCACGTTCTCCCGCAGCGCCTCCTCGATCGACTCCAGGCTGAACGGTGTCCCCGCCTGCTTCAGGTAGCGCGCATAGGCCCGCAGCACCGCCGCCTGCCGCCAGTGCAGGCCCGCGCCGAGTACGAGCGCGTTGAAGCCGTCGACCTCGCACTCCCCGGCGAGGATCGCCCGCAGCAGCTCCTCCAGGGGAGCCAGGTCCGACTCCCCGACCGGGGACGGAGCGCGCAGACCGAACTCATAGATCCACGTCGGCCGGGCCAGGCCCTCCAGCTCGTGCGGCCGCTCGTCGACCACCTCGACGCCCAGCGAGGCGAGCATGGGGAGCGCCGCCGTCAGCGTCAGGGGTTCCCCGACCCGGTAGATGGAGAGCCGCACCTCGTCGGCAGGCGCGTCCACCCGCTCGGACATGGCGACGTCGACACCTGCCTCGCCCTGAATCGCCTCGATCCGGCGTACGTCGACCGCAGCGGCGCGCGGCGAGAACTCCTCGACGTACGCCGGCGGGAACGCGCCCCGGTAGGCGCGGACGAGGCGCGCTGCCTCCGACTCTCCGAACTCGACCGTGACCGCGCCGACGAAGTCGTCGGACCACGAGCGAGCCGCCTCGACGAGCTCGTGCTCGAGCGCAGCCACATCGACCTCGGGCACGGCCTCGGCGTTCTCCGGACGGACGACGAAGTGCACCTGCGCCAGGGGCGACTCCCCCACCCGCGCGGAGTACTCGACCGTCGACGCTCCGAGGCGATCACGCAGGATCGCCGCGAAGCGCTCACGCACGGAGGTGCTGTATCGGTCGCGCGGCACGTAGACCAGGCAGGTCAGGTAGCGCCGGTACGTGTCAGGACGCACGAAGAGCCGTAGCCGCCGGCGTTCTCGCGCCTGCAGCACCGCCTCCGCCACCTTGACCAGGTCCTCGACCGGCACGGTGAGCAGCTCGTCGCGGGGGTAGTCCTCCAGGATCTCCACCAGTGCCTTGCCGGCATGGCTCAGCGGGTCGAGGCCCGCTGCAGCAAGCACCGCGTCGGCCTTCTCCGACAGCAACGGGATCCTTCGTAGGGACTCCGTGTACGCCGCCGACGACCACAGGCCGAGGAACCGCCGCTCCCCTGTCACCACGCCCTCCGCGTCGAAGCGCTTCACGCCGACGTAGTCGAGGTACGCCGACCGGTGCACCGTCGCCCGGGAGTTCGCCTTCGCCAGGACCAGAAGCGTCTGCTCGCGTGCGTGCGCCCGCACGTGGGGCGGAAGCCGGGCGAACGACGCCGCTGACGCCTCGCCCCGGCCACGCAGGATGCCGAGACCCGACCCAGCCACAGGCTGGAGAGAGTCGTCGTCGAGGAGGTCGTACTCGCGATAGCCGAGGAAGGTGAAGTGATCGTCGGCGAGCCACCGCAGGAGGCCGGTGCCCTGCTCGAGCTCGGGAGCCGGAAGCGGCGGAGGAGAACTCTCCAGGTCGTCGGCGATCGCCAGGACCTTCGCCCGCATCGCCTGCCAGTCATGAACGGCGCTGCGGACGTCGTCCAGCACCTGTCGGATCGAGGTCTCGAAGTCGGCCGCGATGTCGCGGCCCTCGGGAAGCCGGTCCACTTCCACGTGCATCCAGGACTCACGCGTCCAGCCGTCCCCCGGCGGTACGCGCTCGTCCGCCGGCTCCACCGAGAGGAGAGCGCCTTCGGCAGTGCGCATGACGTCGAATCGCGGGTGGACGACGAGATGGACGTCGTGGCCCTCCCGGGCCAGTGCCATCAGCACCGAGTCGACCAGGAACGGCATGTCCTCCGTGACGACCTCGACCACCGTGTGCCCGTGCGCCTCCCAGCCCTGCACCGCTGCCCGCGGCGTGTGCACGCGCACCACCACCGTCCCGGACGCACGCAGGCTCGCGAGCTTGCGATGACTGGCGAGGGCGCCGGCCAGGTCATCGGGCAAGCGGTCCGCCAGGTCTTCCGGCGCGATGTGCCGGAAGTAGGCCTGCAGGAGTACGTCGGGTGTGCTGTCGTGGCGAGGCACGTCTTCAACATAGCCCGCTAAGGTCGCGCCATGGCGAAGAGCATCCACGAGACCTTGACCTATCCGGGCACGACAGTCGACGCAGTCGCCGCGCTGGCCATCGACCCGGAGTTCCGTGCGGCCGTGGCGTCGTACCAGCACGCGATCCGGAGCAGCCTCGCCGTGTCCCCCGCCCCCGGCGGAAACGACGTGACCTTCGAGTACGCCCACGGCACCGAGCGCGTTCCGTCGTTCGCCAAGAAGCTGGTGGGCGAGGAGATCCCGATCGTGCAGCACGAGGCGTGGCGCGGTCACGCGGCAGACGTGCTCATCACGATCCCGGGCAAGCCCGGCGACATGAAGGGCAGCATCACGCTCGCCCAGAACGGCGACGACGTGGTCCAGACGGTCGACCTGACCGTCAAGGTCGGCATCCCGCTGATCGGCGGCAAGATCGAGGACCTGATCGCCGGCCTGTTGGCCAAGGCAGCGCGCGCGGAGAACAGGGTCGGCGTGAAGTGGCTGGCTGGAGATCGCAACGCCTGACGCCGGATGACGAGAGGGCCGCCGCCTCCAGGATCGGAGGCCGGCGGCCCTTTCGCTTCCCGAGCGTTCGCGCAGAAATGCCAAAGGGGCACCACTTTCGTGATGCCCCTTTGGGGAAAATTTGTCCGGCGACGTCCTACTCTCCCACAACCTCCCGGTTGCAGTACCATCGGCGCTGTCAGGCTTAACTTC